>JBIKVA010000234.1:0-4168 GCA_044357085.1 Steroidobacteraceae bacterium
CCGGACGCCGAGTTCGACACGGTCGCCGGTCTCGTCATGAAGCAGTTGGGCCATATGCCCCGACGCGGCGAAACCGTGCTCATCGGCGACCTCGAGATGCGTGTACTGCGGGCCGACCGCCGGCGTGTCGATGCACTCAAGGTGATTTCGCCCGAGGACGTGGTACCCCTCGAAGAGCGGGGGAAGGGCGACTGAACGCCCGTGAAACGACCGAGACCCGGGACGACGCCGGCGTTTTCGGCGTGACCTTGCCCCTGCGGGGTCATCCGGCCGCGCTCCTCGGCGGCGGAGTGCTCGCACTCGCCTTTGCTCCCTTCGGTATCTGGCCGCTCGCAATCCTTTGTCCGGCGTTGTTGTTCTTGTTGTGGGAAGGCGCTGCACCGCGGCGCGCCGCGGCACTCGGATTCACGTTCGGATGCGGCACCTTCGCCGCCGGTACCTACTGGCTCTACGTCAGCATCCACGGATTCGGCAAGGCGCCGGTCTGGCTGGCGCTCGCGCTGATGCTCGGGTTGGTGGCGATCATGGCCTGCTATTGCGCGCTGCTCGGGTATTTCGCCGCGCGCTTCCTGCCTTCTCGTGGCGCGGTGCGCTGGATGGTCGGGATACCGGCTGCATGGGTCATGCTCGAGTGGGTACGTGGCTGGTTTCTCTCCGGTTTCGGCTGGTTGTCGCTGGGCTATTCCCAGACCGACACCTGGCTTGCGGGCTGGGCGCCGGTAGGAGGTGTCTACCTGCTGTCCTTGCTGCTCGCGGTGATGGCCGGATCGCTGGCAATGTGGCGGGTGGAGGGCAGGCGGGCCTGGCCGGTCCTTGCTTGGGTGTGGCTGCCGTGCTGGCTCGGAGGCGCCGCCCTCGGTCGTGTCGAGTGGACGCGCGCCGCCGGACCCTCGGTCGGTGTAGCCATCATCCAGGGGGCGATTCCGCAAGACCAGAAGTGGCTCGCCGACAACCGCGAGAACAGCCTGCGCCGTTATCGTGACCTGACGTTCTCGGCGCTGGGGACGCCGCTCATCGTCTGGCCCGAGGCGGCCGCGCCTGATCTTGCCAACAACCTGGTGCCTTACTTGCGCGAATTGGCGGAGGCGGCGAATGCACGCGGTTCGACGCTGCTGCTTGGGCTGATTCGCGCCGAGCCGCGGCGCTCCGGCACGGGCTCGGAGGCAACGGGCATCGCCACCACGAGCGGCGACACCACGAGCGGCGATACCACGACGGCGCCCGAGTACTTCAACTCCATTCTCGCCCTGGGTGCCGACGTCGTCTGGTACGACAAACATCATCTCGTGCCCTTCGGCGAGTTCTTCCCGGTACCACAGGCCGTGCGACGCTGGATGCGTCTCATGAACCTGCCGTACTCGGATTTTTCGCGCGGTGCGGCGAACCAGCCGCCGCTGCAGGCGGCGGGGCTCAGCCTTTCGGCCAGCATCTGCTACGAGGATGCCTACGCCAGTTCGCAGTTGGCCGCGGTCCGCGAGGCCACTGCGCTCGTGAACGTCACCAATGACGCCTGGTTCGGACGTTCGACGGCACGGCATCAGCATCTGCAGATCGCCCGCATGCGGGCGATCGAATCGCAACGCTATATGGTTCGCGCTGCGAACGACGGCATCTCCGCAGTGATCGGGCCTCGTGGTGAGTTCGTTGCGCGAGCGCCGGATTTCGCGCAGGCGGTACTGAAGGCTGCGGTCGTTCCGCGTGTCGGACAGCCACCGTACGTTCGGTACGGCAATATGCCGCTGCTGCTGCTGGCGGCAGCTGCTTTGCTCGGCGCTCTTTGGGCGCGGTTACGGTCGTCCCGGCGTCCCGGCGGCGGCGACTCGCGTGAACTTTCCAAATCCCGAAGGGTCTAGGAACTCGTCCCCATGCATTGGATCATCGACATGTCACGACGTCCTTTCGTCCGTCGCAGCCTTGCGGCGGCGCTCTCGATTCTCGTACTCACCGCTTGCCACCCCGACGCCTCGAACGCGGCTGGCGCACCACTCGCCACGCTCGCGCAGGCACCTGCCGCCGGAGCGGCGACCGCGCCGGCGCCGGGTGTGACGCTGCCGAACTTCGCCTCGCTGGTGCAGCAGCATGGTCCGGCGGTGATCAACATCACGACCAAAGGAAAGCGTGTCCGGGTCGGCGCATCGGGCATGTCGCCTGACGATCCGTTCTACGAGTTCTTCCGTCGCTTCGGCGTTCCCGGTGCCCCGGGCGGGCGCAGTGGTCCGCAGGGCGATGACGAAGACGGTATGCGTCGGCCGGGCGGCGAAGGCTCCGGCCTCATCGTCAGCAGCGACGGCTACATCCTCACCAATGCACATGTCGTCGACGAAGCAGACGAGGTCACGGTCCGGTTGACCGATCGCCGTGAGTTCGTGGCGAAGATCATCGGACTCGACAAACCGACCGACGTTGCCGTACTGAAAATCGAAGCGAAGGACCTGCCGGTGGTTCGCATCGGCGATCCTGCCAAGTTGCGTCCGGGCGAGTGGGTGCTCGCCATCGGGTCGCCGTTCGGTTTCGACAACACGGCAACGGCGGGCATCGTCAGCGCCACCGCGCGCGGCCTGCCGGGCGGCGACAGCAACTACGTGAACTTCATCCAGACCGATGTTGCGGTGAATCCCGGCAACTCGGGCGGCCCGCTGTTCAATCTGGCGGGCGAAGTCGTCGGCATCAACTCGCAGATCTACAGCCGTTCGGGCGGCTACATGGGGATTTCTTTTGCCATCCCGATCGACGTTGCGGTGAATGTTCGCGACCAGATCATCGCGAAGGGTCGCGTGAGCCGCGGCAAGATCGGCGTTGCGATCCAGCAGGTCGACGCCACGCTTGCCGAGAGCTTCGGGCTCGATCGGCCGCGTGGCGCGCTGGTAGGCAACGTCGAGGCGGATGGTCCCGCCGACAAGGCCGGCCTGCGGCAGGGCGACATCATCCTGTCTGCGAACGGCCGGGCGATCGAGCGCTCCGAAGAATTGCCGACCATCATCGGCGCCATCCGCCCAGGTACCGAGGTCACGCTTGAGGTCTGGCGCGAGCGTACGAAGCGCACCCTCAAGATTCGCGTCGGCGAGCTCGAGCCGGCCGGGTCGGTGGCGGCGAACAACGACAAGGCGGAGCCGGCAAGTGCGGCCGACCGGCTTGGTCTGGTGGTGCGTGAGCTCAGCGCCGACGAGCGCAGCCGGGGCGGTCAGCGTGACGAGCGCGGTGCGCGTATCCCGGTTCCCGACGGCTTGCTCGTCGAGCGGGTGCAGGGCGTGGCACGCGATGCCGGCGTGCAGCGCGGAGATTTCATCCTCAACGTGAACGGCCGACCGGTGAAGACCGTCAATGAATTCCGCGAAGCCGTCAGCAAGGCCGGCAAGGCTGTGGCGTTGCTCGTGCAGCGCGGCAGCGCACAGATCTTCATTCCGGTCCGCGCAGAGTAGCAAGCAAGGCCGTCGGGGAGCAGATTCCCCGACTGGCCGGGCCAGGGACGACTTCAGCGGGACTACTTCAGCGTCAGCAGGGGAGCTTCAGCGCCCGCTCTCGGCAAGTTGTCGGTAACGACTGAGGCCGAACCACAGCAGCAGCGCTGCGAGCGGCGCGGCGATGAGTGTGACGGCGGTTACGCCGTCGCCGATGCGCTGCTCGTCCTTCAGCACGAAATCGGACACCAGCGACATCGCGGTGGCTCCAAAACCGATCCCGGTCAGGTTGATCACCAGCAGATAGAGTGCAGAGGCTCTCGCCCGGAACGGTCCAGGGGTGACGAGTTGCATCGCCGCCGAGGCGGCTGCGAACGGGAAGCTGGAGAAAAACAGCATCGGAACGAGCAGCGCGACGGCCACGGCGGGGTCGCGCGACAGGAAGGTCGCCGCGACCAGCGGGGCGAGCGCGATGGCGCCCAGGATCACGATGCGCATTTCAGCGTCCTGACGACCCTCGGAGCGCCAGCGATCGGCGAGCACACCGCCTGCCATGATGCCGGCCGACCCGGCGACCAGAATGATCGGTCCGAAACTGAACGCCACTTCGAGGGCCGTGAAGCCGTGCACGCGCATGAAATGCGCCGGAATCCAGAAAGCGACCCCGTTGAAGACCAGGGTCAGCATCGAGACACCCAGTGTGTGGCTGAGATAGAAACGGCGGTCGCGCCACATGAGGGCGACGACGTCGCCGAAACCGCTTGCGGCGA
>JBIKVA010000235.1:0-4164 GCA_044357085.1 Steroidobacteraceae bacterium
GAGCCTGATGCCCTCCGGCACGAAGCGATCGATGGTGTCGGTGACGATGCTGACCCGGCCCTCGCGGATCTCTCGGAACAGGTCGCCGTCCGGTGCCGCGCAGACGCGCTGGTCCCACGGATCGTACGATGGCTTGAAATGCTTCCTGACGTCGAAGCCCTGCGGCAACTCGGCGGCCGCGAGTTCGACGAGCCGCTTGCCGAACTGCCGCGGATACTTGCGTGCCAGCCGATAGAAGAACGCACTGACGAGGATGTGCTTCCAGCGCACCAGCAGGTAGAGCAGGGCGGCGGGTACCTTGGCGGCGAGCGACGGCACCAGCGTGACGGCCGTGGCACCGCTGCCGATGACGACAACGCGTTGCCCCGAATAGTCGAGGTCCTCGGGCCAGAACTGCGGATGGACGATACGGCCGCGAAAATCGGCCTCGCCCTCGAACTGCGGTCGGTGCGCTTCGGTGTAGCTGTAGTAGCCGGTGCACAGGTGCAGGAACCGGGTGCGCAAGGTTTCGGTCGCGCCATCGGCGCTGCGGAGCGTGACGAGCCATTCGCCCCGCTCGCTGGACCAGTCGGCGGACTCGACCTGCTTGCCGTAGCGGATCATCGACGCTACGCCGCTTTCCTCGGCCATCTCCCGCAGATATCCGAGGATCGACGCGCCGTCGACGATCGACCGCGGCTGACGCCACGGTTTGGCGCGGAAGCCGAGTGTGTACATGTCCGAGTCCGAGCGGATGCCGGGGTAGCGGAACAGGTCCCAGGTACCGCCGAGACGGTCGCGCGTTTCGATGATGGCGAGCGTTTTCGAGGGAAACTGCCGGCGGATCTCTGCCGCGGCGCCGATCCCGGACAAACCGGCTCCGACGATCAGAACATCGAGCGCTGCAGCCGTCATCTGTTCTCCTTGTTCGATCGAGGCAGGATAGCCGCACCCGACACGCCGTGGCTACCAGCGCCCGGGTCGCACGGTATCATCCGCCCATCTCACCGAATTGTCCCCCAGGGGTCGGCATGCGCTCGATGTTGTTCGTGCCCGGCGATCGGCCGGAGCGTTTTGAAAAGGCCGCGGCCAGCGGCGCGGACGCCGTGATCCTCGATCTCGAGGACGCCGTGGCGGCGGCGCAGCGGCCACGGGCGCGACAGGCGATCGCCGATCATCTTGCGCAGGCGCCGCGGCCGGTGCCGCTGTGGGTGCGCATCAACCCCGTCGACACGACCGACGCCCTGCAGGATCTCGCGGCCGTGGTGCCCGCCTGTCCGGATGGGCTCGTGTTGCCCAAGGCCCGCAACGGCGCCGACGTGGTCCGGCTCGATCATTGGCTCGAGGCGCTCGAGGCCATGCATGCCATCGTGCCCGGAGCCATCCGCGTGATACCCATGATCACCGAAACGGCGCAGGCCATGCTGAGCCTCGCGACGTTCGCGCCGTCGCCGGCGCGGGTGATGGCCATGACCTGGGGCGCGGAGGACCTCGCAACCGAACTGGGCGCCGCCTCGAACCGCGACGCCGCAGGCGAGTACGAGACTCCGTATCGGCTGGCGAGCGCCGGCTGCCTGTACACGGCGGCGGCGGCGGGTGTCGCCGCGATCGATACGGTGGATACCGAGATCAAGGATATCGCGGCCATCGAGCGGCGGGCGCGTGCCTCGCGTCGCGCCGGATACACCGCGAAGCTTGCCATCCACCCGGCGCAGATCGCGGCGTTGCACGCCGCGTTCACGCCCACCGCGGACGAGTTGGCGCATGCGCAGCGCGTACTCGCCGCGTTCGCCGATTCCCCCGGCACCGGCGCCTTCATGGTCGATGGCAAGCTCATCGATCGTCCCCATGTGCGTCAGGCCGAGCGGGTGCTGGCTGCGGCCCGGCGACCATGAGCGGGAAATCGTCCGGTTTCCGCGGCAACAAGCAATCTTTGCCGACCCGGACCTGCGTGGTGTGTGCCCGACCGATGACCTGGCGCAAGGCCTGGGCGCGCAACTGGGATACGGTCAAATATTGTTCCGAGCGTTGCCGTCGTGCGTCGAGAACCGTCGGGTCTGGCGCTGCCGCCCGCCAGTGAGTGGCTGACGGGATCGCAGGTCGCTTCCGTGCGCAGCGTCATTCATTGGTTTCGTAACGATCTGCGGCTGCACGACAATCCCGCGTTGTGCGGAGGCGCCGCGGCGTCTGCAAGACTCCTGTGCGTCTATCTGCACGATCCGCGTCACGACCGTGCGACGCGCTGGGGATTTCCCCGCATGGGCCTGCACCGGCGTCGCTTCCTCGCCGACGGTTTGCGGGACCTTGCCGCACGACTCGAGGCCAAGGGCCAGCGGTTGCACGTCCTCGCGGGTGCGGCGGCCGAGGTGCTGCCGATGCTGGCGCGCCACGTCGATGCAGAGGTGGTGCATTGCGAGGACATCGCGGCGCCCGACGAGCAGGCGGATGTCGACGCCGTACGGGCGACGGGTCTTGCTGTCGATTGCGAATGGCAATCGAGCCTTCTCTCCCCCGAAGACCTGCCATTCCCCGTCACCGACCTGCCGCGCATCTTCAGCGAATTCCGTCGTCGCGTCGAAACCGTCGGCGTTGCGCCGCGCCGGCCGTTGCCGCCGCCCGATGTCCTGCCGCCACCACCCGATGTGCCGTGGCTTCCGGCCGGCAACGGATCGATCGATGCGGATATCGATCGCGTGATCCGTGCCGAAGCGGCGGCCGACGACCCGCGGTCTTCCTTCCCGTACGCCGGGCCAGCGTTCGGCGGCGGGGAATCCGCGGCGCTCGCGCACCTCGAACGCTACTTCTCAAGCGGGCTCCCGCAGCGCTACAAGCAGACCCGCAACGGGCTCGCGGGAGTCGATTTCTCGACCAAGCTGTCGCCCTGGCTCGCCAGCGGCGCGCTCTCGCCCCGGACCGTGCATGCGGCCTTGCGTGAACATGAGGCGCGATCCGGCGCGACCGAAGATACCTACTGGATCGAGTTCGAGTTGCTGTGGCGGGACTATTTCCGTTTCCTGCACCTGCAGTGCGGACGGCGACTCTATCTGGCGGGCGGACTGACCGGGCTCGCCGCTCCGGCTCACGATGCAGCGGCCTTCCGTCGCTGGTGCGAGGGACGCTGCGGCGAGCCCTTGATCGACGCCGGCATGCGCGAACTGGCGGCGACCGGTTTCCTCTCCAACCGTCTGCGGCAGAACGTGGCGAGCTGGCTGGTCAATGATCTCGGGTGCGACTATCGGGCAGGCGCGGCGTGGTTCGAATCGCAACTCGTCGATTACGACCCGTACAGCAACCAGGGCAACTGGCTCTACCTCGCGGGGCGCGGTACCGATCCCCGATCGGGACGCAGGTTCGACCCCGCGAAGCAGGCGCGGGACTACGACCCGACGGGAGCCTACCGGGGCTTGTGGAACGACGGTTGCTGAGCAATCCTGCGCGATCTTTTTTGGAGGGACGACCGATGTCCGCTGCGATCAATGAAATCATCGTCCGCTCGCCCATCGACGGGGTCGTGATCGGGCGGGCGCCGCTGACTCCGGCCGCACAGATGCCGGCGGTCATCGCCCGAGCGCGCGCCGCGTTCGAGCTCTGGCGCCTAGTGCCCGCGCCGCGTCGCGGCGAACTCGTGCGCCTGTTGGGCGAGGAACTGCGTCGCGACAAGGAGTCGCTCGCGGCGCTCGTCACCGCCGAGGCCGGCAAGATCGCCTCCGAGGGCCTCGGCGAAGTCCAGGAGATGATCGACATCTGCGATTTTGCGGTGGGCCTGTCCCGCCAGCTGTACGGCCTGACCATCGCCTCCGAGCGGCCGGGTCATCGCATGATGGAAACCTGGCACCCGATGGGAACCTGCGCGGTGATCTCCGCGTTCAACTTTCCGGTAGCGGTGTGGTGCTGGAACGCCGCACTGGCGCTCGTCTGCGGCGATCCGGTCATCTGGAAGCCCTCCGAAAAGACCCCGCTCACGGCACTCGCCACGATGCGCATCCTCGAGCGCGCGCTCGAGCGCTTCGGCAGTGACGCGCCGGCAGGGCTCGTGCAGTGCGTGATCGGCGATGCCACCCTCGGCGAGGCACTCGTCGACTCGCCCGACGTGCCGATCATCTCGGCGACCGGTTCGACCCGCATGGGCCGGGCGGTGGCACCGCGCGTCGCTGCGCGCTTCGGACGCAGCATCCTCGAACTCGG
>JBIKVA010000038.1:0-15440 GCA_044357085.1 Steroidobacteraceae bacterium
TCATCACCGATCCTTGTGGTGTGCCGCGCGGCAAGACCGCGAGCATCGGCGAGCTCGAGCGCCTCTACTCGACCGGGCGGCCGGTTGCCGGCTCGATCCTCGGCCTCGACATCACCGGTACCGACGTCGATGCCACCGGTCTCGTCTGGGATACCGGCGACGCCGATCTGCTCTGTCATCCGGTCGCCGGTACCTTGGCGAAGGCGTCGTGGCTTGCGCGGCCGACCGCGCAGGTCATGCTATCGATGTACACGGTGGATGGGGCACCTGCGCCCGCCGATCCGCGGCACGTGCTGCGCCGCGCTATCGACCGGCTGCTTGCCCGCGGTCTGCGGCCGGTGCTCGCCGTCGAGCTCGAGTTCTACGTCCTGCGATCAGGGTCAACGATGTCGCCGGCGGGATCCATCACTCCCGAGTCCGGGCGGATCGAGGCGTACGGCCTGGCGCGGCTCGAGGAACTCGCGCCGGTATTCGACGAGGTCTATGCGGCCGCCCGCGCGCAGGGTGTACCTGCCGAAACACTGATGTCCGAGTACGCTCCGGGACAATTCGAAATCACGCTCGCGCATCGCGCCGATCCGCTGCGTGCCGTCGATGAGGCGATCCTGCTGAAGCGGCTGCTGCGCGGCGTGGCGGCGCGGCATGGGCTGACCGTGACGTTCATGGCCAAGCCCTTCGTTGACCTCGCCGGCAGCGGCATGCACCTTCACGTGAGCCTCGCAGATGCCGGCGGCGACAACCTCTTCGCCGCGGAGGATCCGGCGGGTACTCCAGCACTCAGGCAGGCCATCGCCGGCCTGAAGGCGACGATGGCCGAGAGCCTGCTGGTGTTCGCCCCCAACGGCAATTCCTATCGCCGGTTTCGCAGCCGCAGCTATGCGCCGACCGCCGCGACCTGGGGCATCAACAATCGCTCGGTGTCCTTGCGCATCCCTCTCGGCCCGCCGCATTCGCGCCATCTCGAGCATCGGATCGCAGGCGCCGACGCCAACCCGTACCTCGCCGCGGCCGTCGTGCTTTCGGGCATCGAAGAGGGGATCGCGTGCCAGCTCGATCCAGGGCCGCCGGTCACGGGCAACGGTTATCTCGCTGCGGAGCAGGAGCGCGAAGCAGGTCCGGGGCGTGAGCTGCCGCAGACCTGGCTGGAGGCGATCAACAGGGCAGCTGCATCAACCTTCCTCGAGCGCGCCCTTGGCGCGGAGTTCCTCAAAATATTCTTGGCCATCAAGCGGCAGGAATGCGACCGCTTTTCGGCCGAGGTGACGGAACTCGATCGTTCGTGGTATCTACATTCCTCATGAACGCCAAGGACCGGTTGCTCGCCCACCTCGATCTTCAGGACGCCCTCGGAACCTATTCCGACGCAGCCTTCGAGGAACTCGGCCGACTGGTCGAGGCGCTCAAACCCCTCTCGCCGGTGGCTGCACCTGTCGACTCCCTGGAGCACGTCGAGGGGCGCTGGGAGACGCTGTTCGCGCATTTCGGTGCCCGGCACTCGGCGGGCAAGCCCAAAGTGCACGACTCCAACCTGAAGGTGCAGAGTTTCAACTGTTTTCCGCCTGTGCCGGTTCGTGTCGAGCGGCTCAGCCAGGAGATCTCCCGTGTCGGCAGCGCCTACAACAACCTGATCGACTTCCTGGCCACCGACGGCAGGACCCGTGGCGTGATGATCGTTCACGGGGATTTTCGCGGCGATCCCGAAAACCGCCAGCGCTTCGTGGTCGATTTCCACCGGGTGGAATTGCGACCTGCTGCGGGGGTCAGCGAAGCGGATCTGCGCGCCGCGCTGGGCTTTGCCGGCGACGCCCCCTTGGTTGTCGACCTTGGCAAGCCACCGCGACTGCACTCCGACGTGGTCTACCTGGACGATGACATCCGCATCAATGCCGGTGGGTTGGGGGGGCTGTACGTGCTGCGCCGTACGCCCGAGCCGCCCGCGTCCATCTGATCTCCCCACTGTCCTGCTTGGCCGCACCGCGGCCCGGCTCATGCGGAGTGGCGATCCCGCGGCCGACTTTGTAACATCCCGCCCCCTTATGCGCTCACATTACTGCGGTCAGGTCAACGAAACGCTCATCGGCAGCACGGTCACCGTGGCAGGCTGGGTCCACCGCCGCCGGGATCACGGTGGGGTCATCTTCGTCGATCTGCGCGATCGCGAAGGCCTCCTGCAGATCGTTTGCGACCCGGATGCCCCCGAGGTGTTCGCCGAAGCCGAGAAGCTGCGCAACGAGTTCGTGGTCAGCATCACGGGCTTGGTCCGCGCCCGTCCGGAGGGCACCACGAACGCGAACCTCGCCTCTGGCAAGGTCGAGATGCTGGCGCGACATATCGAACTGCTGAACCGCTCGGAGCCGTTGCCGTTCCAGCTCGACGAAAACGTCTCCGAGGAAGTCCGCCTCAAGTATCGCTACCTTGACCTGCGGCGCGATGTCATGAGCACCCGCCTGCGGCAGCGTCACCAGATAACGCGGGCCATGCGCAACTACCTCGACGATGCCGGCTTCTGCGACATCGAAACGCCGATGCTCACCAAGGCGACGCCCGAGGGCGCCCGCGACTACCTCGTCCCCTCCCGTACCCATCCCGGGAAGTTTTTCGCTTTGCCCCAGTCTCCGCAGATCTTCAAGCAGTTGCTGATGGTCGCGGGCTTTGACCGCTACTACCAGATCGTGCGCTGCTTCCGCGACGAGGATCTGCGTGCCGATCGGCAGCCCGACTTCACCCAGCTCGACATCGAGACCTCCTTCCTGTCGCAAGACGAGATCATGTCGGCCATGGAGGGGTTGATCCGCCACATCTTCCGTACCGTGGCCAACGTCGAGCTGCCTGATCCCTTCCCCCGCATCACTTACACGGAGGCAATGCGCCGTTACGCCAGCGACAAGCCCGATCTGCGCATCACCCTCGAACTCGTCGATGTCGCCGATCTGGTCGCCGGCTGCGATTTCAAGGTGTTCTCGGGTCCGGCCAAGGATCCCGGCGGTCGCGTAGCCGCCTTGCGCGTCCCCGGCGGTGGCCGGCTCTCGCGCAAGGAAATCGACGACTACACCGCGTTCGTCGCCCGTTATGGCGCGCGCGGTCTCGCCTACATCAAGGTCAACGACGTGACCAAGGGGCGTGATGGTCTGCAGTCACCCATCACCAAATTCCTGTCCGACGAGGCGATCGCCGGCATCGTCGCGCGCACCGGTGCCAGCGACAACGACCTCGTTTTCTTTGGCGCGGACGTCGCCAAAGTGGTCAACGATTCCATGGGCGCCTTGCGCCTTCGAATCGGCCACGACCTCGGACTCTTGCAGGGCGCATGGGCGCCGCTCTGGGTGATCGACTTCCCCATGTTCGAGTTCGACCCCGACGAGAAGCGCTGGGCGGCCATGCATCACCCGTTTACCTCGCCCAAGAATCTGGATCCCGAAGCGCTGCGTGCCGATCCCGGCAACGCGCTTGCCAAGGCGTACGACATGGTGCTCAACGGTTCCGAGATTGGTGGCGGATCCGTGCGGATCTACCGTCAGGATCTTCAGTCCACCGTGTTCGACCTGCTCGGCATCGAAGCCGACGAGGCGCGTCGCAAGTTCGGTTTCCTTCTCGATGCCCTCAAGTTTGGCGCACCGCCGCACGGCGGCATTGCCTTCGGCCTCGACCGGCTCGCGATGCTGATCTCCGGAGCCGACAGCATTCGCGACGTCATTGCCTTCCCGAAGACCCAGACGGCCGCGTGCCCGCTCACTGATGCGCCTACAGAGGTCTCAGAAAAGCAGTTGAGGGAATTGCATATCCGCGTTCGACAGCCCGCCGGCACCACGCCCTAGCGCCGAGCGGGTTTCAGCCGATCGCCGTCCGCGATGATCGGATGGCGTGGCAGGGGTGACCCGGGTATCCGCTGTTTCTCAACAGCCCAACGGACCCCCGCCGACATCCCGGTGGGAAGGTTGTCGGGGTCTACGGTCGCGTTGGCCATTTTCTCGGGCAGGTTCCAGAGCAATTCATGGAATAGCCAGCCGGCAGCGCTTGCGGCTGCTGTCGGCACACCCCAGGTGAGTTGGTGCGACCACTCGTGCGCCTGCGTGAGGCGCAGTTTTGAAACCACGCGCCCAGTGCCCGTGAGTTTTGGGATCAGCGCGCGCTTGCCGCTCGGCTCCAGGTCGAGCAAACCGGCTCGGGACATGGCCTGGATGGTTCGCTGTACCGTCTGTCGGCTGAGATCGAGCTGATAGGCGATCCGGCTCATGTTCCAACCCGGAAACCGGATGACGCAGTCAAGGATTCGCAATCGGGCGCGGGTAAGGCCGAAGTCCGAGTTGAAGTTGCCGAGCAACCGCGAATAGCGACAGTCGAAGGCCTTCATCCGGTCGAAGAGTCGGTCGATCAGGAATGCCCGCTGCTCGAAGGTGTAGCGCCTTTTGCGGGCGCGTCGCGGCGAGACTGGCATTTCGACGGGCATGGGAAGAGGGTGCCAAAATCCAAAGTTGTCAGCATGTTGACAATTTGGGCAAACGGCACAGCAACTCTCTACCCGGGTCACCCGCTGCAACCCGAGTGCCTACGGCAGTTCAGTTCGAGAGCAACTTCTTGAGTTGATAGATCTTCTCTAGCGCTTCTTTCGGGGTGAGCGCGTCGGGATCCATGGTCTCCACGGCGGCTACCACCGCCTCGGCCACTGCGTCCCGTGGATGATCACCGGCCGACTCCAAATCCGGATCCGGCGCTTCGGCATCGGCGCCGCCGGTCTCGAGTGCGAGGCTCCCCTGTGGCGTGGCCTGACTGCGCACGGCCTGGGCCTCCAGCGCCGAGAGATATCGGCGGGCGTCGGCCAGCACCTCCCTCGGCATTCCGGCCAGCTTGGCTACCGCCAGCCCATAACTCTTGCTCGCAGGGCCCGGCTTCACGGCGTGCATGAAGACGATCCCCTGACGATGTTCGGTGGCGTCCAGATGTACGTTGACGACACCGGGCAACCCCGCAGCAAGCGTGGTTAGTTCAAAGTAATGCGTTGCAAACAGGGTAAAGGCACCGACTTTCCCCGCAAGGTGGCGCGCCGTCGCCCATGCCAGCGACAGGCCGTCGAAGGTGCTGGTGCCACGCCCGATCTCGTCCATCAGAACCAGGCTTCGTGTGGTGGCGTTGTGGAGGATGTTCGCCGCCTCCGTCATCTCGACCATGAACGTGGAGCGGCCGCCCGCAAGATCGTCACCTGCGCCGATGCGCGTGAAGATGCGGTCGATGGGCCCGATCAGGGCAGCCTCGGCAGGCACGAAGCTGCCGATGTGGGCGAGCAGGGCGATCAGCGCGACCTGCCTCATATAGGTACTTTTGCCGCCCATGTTCGGGCCGGTGATCACGAGCATGCGCGTGCCCGCATCGAGAGCGATGTCGTTGGGGACGAAAGGCTCCTGCAGGAAACGCTCGACGACCGGGTGACGACCGCCGCTGATACGCAGAGCTGGCTGTCGGGTGAGGGTTGGTGCGACCCATCGCAGGCTGACTGCACGCTCCGCCAGCGCTCCGAGGGTATCCAGTTCGGCTATCGCGGTGGCCGTTGCTTGCAGCGGACCGAGCGTCAGGCCGAGTTGCTCCAGCAGGCTCTCGTACAGGGCCTTCTCCCTCGCCAGCGATTTTTCGCGGGCGCCGAGCACCTTGTCCTCGAAACTCTTGAGCTCCGCAGTAATGAAGCGCTCGGCGTTCTTGACCGTCTGCCGCCGGATGTAGTCCGAGGGGACTTTGTCCGCCTGGCTGCGGTTGATCTCGATGAAGAAGCCCTGTACCCGGTTGAAGCCGAGCTTGAGTTGCGGGAGTCCGGTCCGGGACCGTTCGCGCGCCTCGAGCTCCAACAGGAATGCGTCCGTGTCGGTGGAAATCCTTCGCAACTCGTCGAGTTCGGCGTCGAAGCCAGTCGCGATGACGTCACCGTCCCGAACCAGCGCCGAGGGTTCTGCAGCGATCGCGCGGCTGAGCAGGCCAAGTTCCTGATCATGCGACTCCACGGCCCGGGCGAGTTCGACGAGCAGCGTCGACTCCAGTGTGGCGAGCAGTGATCGCAGGGGCGGCAGGACCGCGAGAGATGCGCGCAGGCCGGTAAGGTCGCGGGGCCTCGCGGAGCGCAGGGCTACTCTGGCAATTATGCGTTCGATGTCGACGATGGGCTGCAGCGCGCCCCGCAGCGCGAGATGGCGCTGGCGGTCGACCAGTTCGGCCACTGCGGCGTGCCGACGGCCAAGTTCGTCGTGATCGGTAATCGGTCGATTGACGAGTCGCCGCAGGGCGCGGGCGCCCATCGCGGTGATCGTGGTGTCGAGGAGCGCCACCAAAGTCGCTTCCTCGTGCCCGCTCGCACTGGTGTCAATTTCGAGGTTTTTGCGCGTTGCCGCGTCGATGTGCAGAGCACTCTCGCGACGCTCGACTCGCAACGAGTGCAGGTGGGGCAGCGCCGTACGCTGTGTTTCGCGGGCGAACTGCAGCAGCGCCCCGGCGGCGCCGACGGCGAGCGACATTTCCTCGATACCGAAGCCACGCAGGTCGAGCGTGCCCAGTTGCTCCTGGAGGGTCCGGGTCGCGGTTTCCTCCTCGAATTGCCAGGGCGGGCGGGAGCGGCGCAGCCGAGGCGGCAGCGCGCCGTTCAGCGCATCGGGTTCCCGATCGAGTGCCAGGGCAAGACTTTCGGGAACCAGAACTTCGGCTGGTTGCAGGCGTTCGAGTTCGGCCGCCAGGGCCTGCTGCCCGCTCGCCTCGAGCACTGAAAAGCGGCCCGCGCCGAGGTCGAGCCACGCGAGGCCAAAGCGGCCTTCCAGCAGCTGCCCTCCGGTCAGTCCCAGCGGCAAGAGCGCCGCAAGCAGGGTATCCCGTCGTTCATCGAGCAGCGCGGCATCGGTGACGGTGCCCGGTGTGACTACCCGCACCACGGCGCGCTCGACGGGTCCCTTGGACTTCGCCGGATCGCCGATCTGCTCACAGATCGCCACCGATTCGCCCTTGCGTACCAGTCGCCCGAGGTAACTGTCGAGGGCATGCACGGGGACCCCCGCCATCGGGATCGGTGCGCCCGCCGAGTGGCCTCGCGCCGTCAGCGTAATGTCGAGCAACTGCGCGGCACGACGCGCATCGTCATAGAAAAGCTCGTAGAAATCTCCCATGCGGTAGAAGAGCAGCACGTCGGGGTGCTGCGCCTTCAGACGCAGGTACTGCTGCATGACCGGCGTGTGATCGGAAGCTGAGGTCATCGATGGGATTTCGCGTTCGGTGGCGCGCGAGTGTACCTTCCCGGAGACGGCACCCTCCAACCCCGTTGACCCTGCCCCGAGTGTGGCGATACAACGCCGTCGGGGAATGGCCGCGGAACGGCCGCAGGAGCGCATCGATGGAAAGGGATATCCGGCGTCTTGCGGCGCATCTGCTCGCCGGCAGTCGTACTGTGGCAACAGCCGAGTCCTGCACGGGCGGCTGGCTTGCCAAGTGTCTGACCGATCTGCCCGGCAGTTCCAAATGGTTTCTCGGCGGCTGGGTTTGCTACAGCAACGAGGCCAAGCAGCGCGACCTCGGGGTCCGGTCTGCGACGCTGCGAGCCCATGGCGCGGTGAGCGAGGCCGTCGTACGCGAATTGGCCCGTGGGGCACTGCGGCGCAGCGGCGCCGACCATGCCGTCGCCATCAGTGGCATCGCGGGACCAGGCGGGGCGGTTCCCGGCAAGCCGGTAGGCACGGTCTGGTTTGCATTTGCGCGCAAGTGCGGACGCGGTATTGCCGTCGAGACCGTACGGCGCCGCTTTCTCGGCGGCCGCGATGACGTGCGGCGCAAGGCGGTCATTTTTGCGTTGCGCGGTTTATACAGTACTGCCCAAAGCGCGGCCCTGTATATCGCGTGAACAGGGCGTGAAATAAACGTATTTGTCTGGTTTTCCAGCGTTCTTCGGTGCGTTCGCTGTGGGATAATTTCGCTCATTCTTTCTCCTAACTCTCTGCCCTTTTCCTCGTGGGGGATTCATGGACGACAACCGCAAGAAAGCCCTTTCCACCACCCTTGGCCAGATCGAAAAGCAATTCGGCAAGGGCTCCGTCATGCGCCTCGGCGATGCCGTTGCGTCCTATGACATCGAGGCCGTCTCCACGGGCTCGCTAGGGCTCGACATCGCACTCGGGATCGGCGGCCTGCCGCGCGGTCGCGTCGTCGAGATCTACGGCCCCGAATCCTCCGGCAAGACCACCCTCACCTTGGAGGTCATCGCCGAGATCCAGCGCAATGGTGGCACGGCAGCCTTCGTAGACGCCGAGCACGCGCTTGACCCCTCATACGCCGAAAAGCTGGGCGTCAATGTCAACGACCTGCTCGTCTCGCAGCCGGATACCGGTGAACAGGCGCTCGAGATCACCGACATGCTGGTTCGTTCCGGTGCCGTCGATGTCGTCGTTGTCGACTCGGTCGCCGCGCTCACGCCCAAGGCCGAGATCGAGGGCGAGATGGGCGAGTTGCAGGTTGGCCTGCACGCCCGCCTGATGTCCCAGGCGCTGCGCAAGCTCACCGGTAACATCAAGCGCTCGAACACCATCGTCATCTTCATCAACCAGATCCGCCTCAAGATCGGCGTCATGTTCGGCAACCCCGAAACGACCACGGGCGGCAACGCCCTCAAGTTCTACTCTTCCGTGCGCCTCGACATCCGCCGCATCGGTGCCATCAAGAACGGCGAGGAAGTCGTCGGCAACCAGACCCGCGTGAAGGTCGTCAAGAACAAGGTTTCTCCGCCGTTCCGCGAAGCCGAATTCGAAATCATGTACGGCGAGGGCATTTCCCGCGAAGGCGAGATCATCGAACTGGGCGCCGCGCAAAGCATCATCGAAAAGGCGGGCGCGTGGTACTCCTACAAGGGTGAGCGCATTGGTCAGGGCAAGGAAAACGTTCGCGAATTCCTCAAGAACAACCCGAAGATCGCCCGTGAAATCGAAGATCAGGTCCGCGCCAAGCTGCTGGTCGTGAAGCCGCCGCGGGGTGCAGCCGAGGCGGCTGACTGACCGGGACCCGTCGAGCCTTGGCGGACGCCGGCGACCCGGTTGAACTCGCGAGGCGGGCAGCGCTGCTGCTGCTCGCCCGTCGCGACTTTGCCTCGTTCGAGTTGCGCGACAAGCTGTGCGCCAAGGGGCATGCCGTCGAAGTGGTCGATGCAACCTTGGCCGCGCTGATTTCCGAGCGGCTGGTCAACGACGGGCGATTCCTCGAGAACTACGTTCGAGCGCATGCGGGGCGTGGTCAGGGGCCGGCGCGGATCCGCCAGGAGCTGCGGCAGGTGGGTTTCGGCAGCGAGGTCGTCGAGCTGGCCCTCATGGCCGGGCCGGACTTCATGGCGTTGTGCCGGGAGGTTCGGGCACGCAAGTTTGGTTCCGCCCCCCCTCGCAGCTGGGCGGAAAAGGGGAAGCAGGCGAGATTTTTGCAGTATCGGGGGTTTTCATCGGATCATATCCGGCTGGCACTGGGCCAGGACCCCGAGACGACAGAAGATCCCGCCGATGAGCACGACTAACCCGGGCAAGCCGCCCTACATGAGCGCCGCCGATGTGCGGCGTGCGTTCCTCGACTTTTTCAACGCTCGTGGCCACACGGTCATCGGGTCGAGTTCGCTCGTTCCCGGCAACGATCCGACGCTGCTCTTCACCAACGCCGGCATGGTGCAGTTCAAGGACGTCTTTCTCGGCAAGGACAAGCGCGACTACAAGCGGGCGACAACCTCGCAGCGCTGCGTGCGCGCTGGCGGCAAGCACAACGATCTCGAAAACGTGGGTTACACCGCGCGGCATCACACGTTCTTCGAGATGCTCGGGAACTTTTCCTTCGGCGACTACTTCAAGCGCGACGCCATCCGCTATGCCTGGGACTTCGTGACCGGAACCCTGAAGCTCGATCCAAATCGTCTCTGGGTGACGGTCTTCAAGGATGACGAGGAAGCAGCCGATATCTGGATCAAGGAAATCGGCATTTCGCCCGAACGGTTTTCGCGCATGGGCGAGAAGTCGAACTTCTGGGCGATGGGCGACACCGGGCCCTGCGGGCCCTGCACCGAGATCTTCTACGACCACGGCGAGCACATCCCGGGTGGGCCGCCGGGTTCGCCGGACGAGGACGGCGATCGTTACGTCGAAATCTGGAACCTCGTGTTCATGCAGTTCGACCGCTCGCCCGACGGCACGCTGACCCCGCTGCCCAAGCCGTCAGTGGATACCGGTGCCGGACTCGAGCGTTTGGCGGCGGTGATGCAGGGCATCACCAACAATTACGACATCGACTTGTTCCGCGGCATCGTGCGAGCTGCAGCCGATCTTGCCGGCACCAACGAGTTCGCCAATCCGTCTTTGCGAGTGATCGCAGACCATATCCGTGCCTGCACCTTCCTCATCATCGATGGCGTTCTGCCGTCCAACGAGGGTCGAGGGTACGTGCTGCGGCGCATCATCCGGCGCGCCATCCGCCACGGCCACAAGCTCGGCATCAATGGCTCGTTCTTCCACAAGTTGGTGTCGGCGCTCGAGGCCGAGATGGGTGACGCCTACCCCGAGTTGCGCACCGGCGCCGACCACGCGCGCCGCGTGCTGCTGCAGGAAGAGGAGCGTTTCGCCGAGACGCTGAGCACCGGCATGAGTTTGCTCAACGAGGCCCTCGACCGCTTGTCGCGCAAGGCAGAGGTGTCGGCGTCGGCCGATGCCCGTGTGCTCGACGGCGAGACGGTGTTCCGCCTCTACGATACCTACGGCTTCCCGGCAGACCTCACGGCCGATGTCGCGCGCGAGCGCGGTTACGGCATCGACAACGCGGGGTTCGAGGCGGCGATGGCTGCGCAGCGCGAGCGGGCGCGGGCGGCGAGCCGTTTCGGCGTCGACCTGCGCGGCGGCACGCAGATCGATGTCGCCACGAGTTTCTGCGGTTACGAGGCTACGCAAGGCGACTCCAGGGTGATTGCGTTGCTGCGGGGCGGGGAGCGTGTTGCCGAACTCAAGCCGGGCGAGCAGGGCGAGGTCATTCTCGAGCGCACGCCTTTCTACGCCGAATCCGGCGGTCAGGTGGGCGATGCCGGCGAACTGCGTGCCGCGGGCGTGCGCTTCGTAGTCGAGGATACCCAGAAGCGCGGTACTGCCGGAGCGCACTCGCACGTCGGTCGCGTGGCCGCCGACGGCGGTTCGATCCGCGAAGGCATGACGTTGCTCGCCGAGGTTGACGTCAAGCTGCGGCGTGCCACGGCACTCAACCATTCGGCGACACACCTGCTGCACGCCGCGCTGCGCGAAGTGCTCGGCTCGCACGTGCAGCAGAAGGGTTCGCTGGTGGCGCCCGATCGGTTGCGCTTCGATTTCTCCCACTTTCAGGGGATCACTGCCGAGGAATTGCAGCGCATCGAGCGTCGGGTAAACGAGCAGATCCGGCTCAATGCGGCCGCCGAGACCCGCGAGATGGACTATGACGCCGCCGTGGCCGAGGGTGCGATGGCGCTGTTCGGCGAGAAGTATGCCGCCAAGGTTCGCGTGTTGCGCATCGGCGATTTTTCCACCGAACTCTGTGGCGGCACGCACGTGGGACGCGCCGGTGACATCGGGCTCTTCAAGATCGTTTCCGAGGGTGGGGTCGCCGCGGGCGTGCGTCGCCTCGAGGCGGTGACCGGCGAGGGCGCGCTCGCCGAGATCGAGGCGAGCGATGCGCTCGTCAAGGAGGTCGCGACCTTGCTGCGGGGCTCGCGGGACGATGTTGCCGCCAAGGTGCGCGATGCACTCGAGCGCATTCGCCAGCTCGAGAAGGAAACCCGCACGCTGCGCGACAAACTCGCCTCGGGTCAGGGCACTGACCTCGCCGCCGGTGCGGTCGACGTTGGCGGTCTCAAGGTGGTCGCGACCGCCGTCGACGGTGCCGATGCCGGTGCCCTGCGCACGGCGGTCGATCAGCTCAAGGACCGCCTGAAAACGGCGGTCATCGTGCTGGCCTCGGTCGATGCGGCCGGCAAGATCGTACTCGTGGCGGGCGTGACCGCCGGCGAGGTGGGACGCATCAAGGCCGGCGAGGTGGTCGGGCAGGTTGCCGCACAGGTCGGGGGTCGCGGCGGCGGTCGCCCTGATTTCGCCCAGGCCGGCGGGACCGACGCGACCAAGCTCCCGGAGGCCTTGGCCGGTGTCGCGGCCTTCGTCCGGCAGAAACTCGGAGCCTGACCCCGCACGCTGCCCGCTGTGGACGCCGCTGTCCGATTCTTCTATTGTCAGCGGCGAAGGCGCCTGACACGGAAGACGGGACGTCGGCGGGGCCCCACAGGGGGTGAGGTGTCCCGTGACCGGCGGACCCTATAGAGCGCCTCGGAGGGGTGAGCATGCTCATTCTCACGCGACGAGTCGGGGAGACCGTCATGATCGGTGAGGAAGTCTCCGTCACGATACTCGGGGTCAAGGGCAATCAGGTGCGCGTGGGCATCAACGCGCCGAAGAATGTCGCCGTGCATCGCGAAGAGATCTTTGAACGCATCAAATCGGAATCGGACGGGCCTGAATCCCGCGAATCCGGTAGTTTGCGGGCCTGAGGTCCGAGACCCCGCCAGTCGGGGGTGGTCTGCCGTTTTGACCTGCCGGTAGCGGGCAAGTACCATCGCGCCTCCGTTTGGCGGGTTGGTTTTTTCCGGAGAGATGGCCGAGTGGTCGAAGGCGCACCCCTGCTAAGGGTGTAAGGGCCAAAAGCCCTTCGAGGGTTCGAATCCCTCTCTCTCCGCCAGTTCCTCGCGTCGCTTGCCAACGAACCGGGGGGGTACGCCGATGAGCCTGCTGCGCCACCAGTCTTTCCGCGACCGTGACGGCAACGTACTCACCGCCCACCTCGCCAATGGCGTCAACGTGCAGCGCACGCCGTCTGCGCGTGACCATGTGCTGTTGCGGACCTTGCACTCGGTCGAGCGGGCGGGTGTCGTCTTCACGGTCGAGAAGACCTTCGTCTACATCGATCGGGAGCGCGGACAGATGTTCCTCGTCCGGCCGCCGCGCGATCGCTTTCGCTGGCGGGCGTTGAAACAGGAGTTCGCCGCAGCCATCGCCTTGCTGCCCGCGGACCTGCGGAGCGTGTTGTCCTACACCCGGCTGGTCTTCGGGCTGGAGGAATTGCGCGAGAAGCTGGTGGCGCACGAGCGCAATCTGGACGATCGGGCGGTAGAGCTGATGAAGGTCGCGCTGATGCACGAGCACCCGGTGCTGCTTGCGCGGCCGCGGTTGCGTCTCAGCCTCGATCGCGTGGATGAAATGGGCGCGCACTTCCGTGCCGCCTACGATCACCACCCCAAGAGTTTCGAGGTCACGCTGGCCGCGCCGGAAGTCTTCTGCGCCGACGAGGCGGGACTGCGCCGCTGGTCGCGGCTCGCGGGTCGCAATGACCTCTATCAAAGCGAGGCCCACGACTGGGTCAACTACCGTCGGATGCTGCCCGGGCAATCGGCGCTGGCCGACCTCAATGCTTTCGCACGCCGACTCGAGACGGCCAGCCGGCAAGAAGCCCAGTCCATGGTCAAGGAGGCCAGGGGCAAGCCCTTCGCGACCATGTTGGCGAGGCTGCCACGCGGCTCGGCGCTCTCCTCGCAGGGCAAGAGCGACTTGCAGCGGTTGTCCGCCTGGGCCAAGGCCCGGAAGTTGCGCGACCTGCAGGACAGGTTGTTCGAGATCCGCTTCGACAAGCAGCTGGAGGATGACTGGTCCCGGAACCGCGACGCCAACGACATCGACACACTCTGGACGCTGCTCAGGGATCTGCCGCCGGATCACGTCGAGGGCAACGTGAAGTTGCGCGAAATCGCCCTGGCGGACGGTGGTGGCGGTTCCTACGACCCGTCGTCGCGGGAGATCGAGATCGGTCGCGCCGAGCTCGATCACGCGGAGAGCCTCCAGGACACGATCCGCCACGAGATCGGTCATGCGGTGCATGCCAGCCGCAAGGAGGAAATCGATGCCTGGCTCCGGGACCGCTGGGGCTGGCGCGAGTTCGCCGTGCAGTCGGACGAAGCGATGGACGAATGGCTGGCGATCATGGGTGGCTGGACCGCGCTGGGCGTGGCCAACGAAAACGACCGAGCCGCGGTGCGTGCCGCGATCCGCGAATCGCTTGGGCCAGGAGAGAAGTGGGGTCCGCGGCGTCGCCCGGCCCTGCCGCGCACGAGTGTTTGGAAAAAGCCCGATTTTGCCCCGCGTCTCGCTTACGAGAAGACGGGCGAGGATTGGTACGAGCAGAACGAGTCGTGGTTCCGTGCCAATGGTCACGCGTTCTTCTACAACTTCTACTACCGCAAATTGATGGTGGTGAAGGAGAGCACGCTCGACTTCGTCAACAATTCCATGCCGGACCGGTATGCGGCGCAGTCGCCGGCCGAGTTCTTCGCCGAGTTGTATGCGCTGTACTACGACGTCGACGACAAGAAGCGCGTGAACATTCCAGCGGACGTCTCGCAGTGGTTCGCGACCAACCTGGGACGGCCTGCTCCGCCTGCGCCGTCGGCGTCCGGAGCTGCACGACTGCGCAAGCGGAAGACTCCTTCGCGCAAGCGGAAGTCCTGAGGACGCGGGCGGGTCTCGCTTCGATCAGGCCTGCGCCGGCGCGCGCAGCGCCTTCTCCAGCACGGCGCGGATCTGCGGCGGTATCGGTACCGACTTGCCGCTCGCCCGCTCGACGAACACGTGGGTGTAGGTGCCGCAGGCAGCGGGTTCCGCAGCTCCTTCCTCGAACACGGCGACGCCATATTCCACCGAACTCGTGCCGATGCGGTTGACGCGGAAGGCCGCATCGATTTTCGCCGGATAGGCGATCGGTTTGCGGTAGCTGCAGGACGAGGCGACGATGAAGCCGACGACGGCCGATTTGCCGAGGTCGAGTACGCCGTTCTCCATCAGGTAATTGTTGGCGACGGTGTCGAAGAAACTGTAGTAGACGGCATTATTGATGTGCTGGTAAGCATCGTTGTCCATCCAGCGCGTCGTCATAGGCTGGAAATAGGCGTAGTCGCTGCGGTGCTGGCGGGCGTCGTGCATGTCGTGCGTGCGCGGCTGTGTGATCGTGTGCGGGTGCGGGTGCGGGTGCGGGTGCGGCGGTGGCGGTTCAGTAGGCCTGCTCGTAGATCGCCAGCGCGTCGGCCTCGCCCACCTTGCGCGGGTTGTTGACGAGCAGGCGCTGCTGCAGCATCGCCTCGGTGGCAAGCCGGGGCAGTTCGCTGCGCGGGATGTCGAGATCGCGCAGTCGTGTGGCGAGCCCGAGACGGCCCGCGAGTCCGAGGAAATGCGTAGCCAGCGTCGCAGCGGCACTGCTGCCGGACATGCCCCGATCGCCTGGCCGGGCGCTGATGACATCCGCCAGGACCAGCGGCAGCAACTCGCGGTAGAGCGGCTCGGCATCGGGTTCGTTGAAGCGCAGCACCCAGGGCAACACCAAAGAATTGCTCAGGCCGTGGGGGATGT
>JBIKVA010000236.1:0-4156 GCA_044357085.1 Steroidobacteraceae bacterium
GGCTACGGCTTCAACAAGTCGCACTCGGCGGCCTATGCGCTGCTCTCGTACCAGACCGCATGGCTCAAGGCCCACCACCCGGAGGCTTTCATGGCCGCAGTGCTGTCGGCCGACATGGACCATACCGACAAGGTGGTGACCATCAAGGACGAGTGCGACCGCATGGGCATCACCGTGCTGCCACCCGACGTCAACACGTCCGAGCACGCGTTCGTCGCTGCGGCGCCGCGCCAGGTGCGCTACGGGCTCGGGGCCATCAAGGGCGTCGGCCAGTCGGCAGTCGAGTCGATCACCGCTGAGCGCGCTGCGAATGGCCCGTTCCGCAGCCTCGAAGATCTTTGCAAGCGCGTCGATCTCAATCGAATCAACCGGCGTGTCCTCGAAGCCCTTGTCCGCTCGGGCAGCCTCGACTCGCTCGGCGTCAACCGCGCCACGCAGATGGCGCGTCTCGGCGCGGCGATGCAACTCGGCGAACAGGCGACGCGCGCCGTGGAAACCGGGCAAGTTGATCTCTTCGGGCTGGCGCAGTCCGCCGAGTCTGCGCCCGAGGCGAGCGCGCAGGCGGTACCGGAGCAGCCGGAGTGGAGCGAGACGCTGCGTCTGGCGGGCGAGCGCGAGACGCTCGGGCTTTATCTGACCGGACATCCGCTCGCCCGCTACGAGCGGGATCTCGCGCGCTTCGTGAGCGGCCGGGTCGCCGACATCCAGAGCGACCGGCCGTCGCAGGGAGCACCCGAGCGCGGTTTCTTTGGCGGCAGGCCGGCGGCGGTCGCCGGTTACATCCACGAGATCCGCAAGCGCGGCAACCGCACCTCGATCGTGCTCGATGATCGCACCGGGCGCATCGAGGTGACGTTCTTCGACGAGGTGCTGCAGCAGCACCGCGAGCTGATCGTCAAGGATGCCCTGGTGCTGGTCGAGGGCCAGTTGCGTTTCGACGAACAGGGCGACACCTGGCGCATCGCGGCGAAGAAAGTCACCGAGCTCGACCGGGCCCGCGAGCAGCAGGCGCATCGACTCGTGCTCATCTGGCCGCGGGCCAACGGCAGCGATCAGGGCCTGATGCTGCAGCGGCTCGCCGACACGCTCGCGGCGCACCGCCCGGGTCCGTGTGCGGTGGGTGTCCGCTACGCCGGCGAGCGGGCGAGCGCTGCGCTGGAACTCGGACCGGAGTGGAAGGTGAGGGCGAGCCCGGCATTGATCGAGGCGCTCGAACAACTCGTCGGGTCCGCCGGCGTGCGCGTGGTCTACGGTCCGCCGCCCGGTACCGCGACCTCCGCCTACGGTTGAAAGCCCGGGGACTGCCCCGTAACCTGCGCGCCATGGCCATCAACTTCCTCGACTTCGAACAGCCGATCGCCGAACTCGAGGCCAAGATCGAGGAACTGCGCCACGTCACGGCCGGCGCCGGTGTCAACGTTCAGGACGAGATCGGTCGGCTGCAGGCCAAGAGCGACCAGCTGACCCGTAACATCTTCTCGCGACTCAGTCCCTGGCAGATCACCCAGCTTGCGCGCCATCCGCAGCGGCCGTACACCCTCGACTACCTGCGGCTCGCCTTCACCGAGTTCGAGGAACTGCACGGCGATCGCATGTTCGGCGACGACCAGGCGCTGATCGGCGGGCCCGCCCGCCTGGATGGCGAGCCGGTGATGGTGATCGGTCACCAGAAGGGCCGCGACACCAAGGAGCGCGTGCGCCGCAACTACGGCATGCCGAAGCCCGAGGGCTACCGCAAGGCGCTCAGACTCATGCACCTCGCCGACCGGTTCGGTCTGCCGCTCGTGACCTTCATCGATACGCCGGGGGCTTATCCCGGGCTCGAGTCCGAAGAGCGCGGCCAGAGTGAGGCGATCGCCCGCAATCTCTTCGAGATGGCGAAACTCCGTGTGCCGGTGGTGAGCGTGGTGATCGGCGAGGGCGGCTCGGGCGGTGCACTCGCCATCGGTGTTTGCGATCGCCTGCTGATGCTGCAGTTCAGCACCTACTCGGTGATCTCGCCCGAGGGCTGTGCCTCGATTCTCTGGAAGAGCGCCGACAAGAAGGAAACCGCCGCCGAGGCGATGGGGCTCACCGCCGACCGGCTGCGCACGCTCGGCCTCGTCGACGAATTGATCGCGGAACCACTCGGGGGCGCGCACCGCAATCCGGCGGTGATCGCGAGTTCGGTCAAGGATGCCATCGCGCGCCAGTTGCGCGAGTTGCGGGCAAAGTCGCGCGAGACGCTGCTTGCCGAGCGTTCGCGACGGATCGCCGGTTTCGGCGTGTTCACCGAGGAGCCCGGCTGAGCGCCGCTCGCGATCCGCTGCTCACGCGCCTCGGGCGTGAGCTCGGACACATCGCGCACGCCACTTCTCCCACCGGTTGGTGCGTCGCGCTGAGCGGCGGCGTCGACTCGGTCGCGTTGCTCGGCGCGCTCGTGGCGTTGCGGCACAGCCAGGCGCGCTGGCGGCGCGTGCCGCTGCGTGCTGTGCATATCAACCATGGATTGCGTCCGGCCGCGAATGACTGGGCGAAGCATTGCAGGTCGCTCTGTCGTCGGCTGGGCGTGCCGCTCACCGTGCGCAAGGTCTCGGTTTTGCCGGCGCGCGGCCAGTCACTCGAGGCCGTCGCCCGTGACGCGCGTTACGCTGCTCTCGGCCGTGGCCTGCGGCGCGGCGAGTGGTTGCTGGCCGCGCACCACGTCGACGACCAGCTCGAGACACTGCTGCTGCAGTTGCTGCGCGGTGCCGGCGTTTCGGGCCTTGCGGCGATGCCGCGGCAAGCGTCTTTTGGAGCCGGCTGGCTGCTGCGGCCACTGCTCGGCGAGTCGCGCTCGGCGCTCGAGCGTTGGGCGGCGACGCACGGGCTCGACTGGGTCGATGACGACAGCAACGTCGATGAGCGCTTCGATCGCAATTACCTGCGGCGGCGCGTGCTGCCGCTGCTGCGCGCACGCTGGCCGGCGGCGGCAACCGTGGCGGCGCGCAGTGCAGCCCATCTTGGCGAGGCTCGTGAACTGCTCGAGGTGCTGGCCGCGACCGATCTCGCCGCGATCGTCGCCGATGACCATTGCATCGATCTCGGCCGTCTCGGGCGTCTCGGCGTGGCGAGGCAACGGAACGTGCTACGCCATTGGTTGCGTACGCGGGGGCTCCCGGTGCCGGATGCCGTCCATCTCGAGCGTATCCGCAGCGAAATGCCCGCGGCCCGCGTCGACGCGCAACCACAGGTGCGGTGGGAGGGCGGCGAGGTGCGGCGGTTTCGGGGTCTGCTGTATGCCTTTGCCTCCGCGGGGTCCATGAACGCAGTCGCCGTGACACCGCCGTCGCTGCAATGGTCGTGGCGGCGCCGGCGCCGTCTCGCGCTTGGCGAGGGCCTTGGCGCGTTGCGACTGGTGGCGGATCCCCACGGTGAACTGGCGGCCGCGTCGCTGCCCGCGACGCTGTGGGTGGGCGCTCGCGAGGGCGGCGAGAAACTTGTCACTGCGGCCGGCGGGCCGCAGCGCCCGCTGAAGGAATTGCTGCGCGTGGCGGCTGTACTTCCCTGGGACAGGGGCCGCCTGCCCGTGCTTTTCGACTCGGCACCGGGTGCTGCTGCGCGCCGCGTGGTCGCAATCCCGGGCATCGGCACTGCGGTCGCCTATCGAGCCCTGCCCGGTGTGACGCCGGTGCGGGGCCGATTGCGACTGGTATGGGAAGGCGGATTTTGCTAACCTGACTTCCCGTCGTACCGGATGTTCCTTCCGGTGTTCCAAACTGCGGCGGTCATCCAATGCCTCGTTTCGTCTTTGTCACGGGCGGTGTCGTTTCCTCGTTGGGGAAGGGCATCGCCTCCGCCTCGCTGGCGGCCATCCTCGAGGCACGCGGTCTCAAGATCGCGATGGTCAAACTCGACCCCTACATCAACGTCGACCCGGGCACCATGAGCCCGTTCCAGCACGGCGAGGTGTTCGTCACCGCCGACGGCACCGAAACGGACCTCGACCTCGGTCACTACGAGCGCTTCGTGCGCACCATCACGAGTCGCAACAGCAACTTCACCACCGGTCGCATCTACGAGCGCGTGATCGCCAAGGAGCGGCGCGGCGACTACCTCGGCGCCACGGTGCAGGTCATCCCGCACATCACCGACGAGATCAAGGCCAGCATCATGCAGGGTGCGGGCGACTCCGACG
>JBIKVA010000039.1:0-15331 GCA_044357085.1 Steroidobacteraceae bacterium
CTGGTACCAGGGTCTGGCCGATATTTTGGCTGGCAGGTACCGGCATGCTGAAGGATCGTTGACAGCGGCGGAATCCGCAGCGGGGAGGGAGTTCGGCATGAACCATCCGCGCACAATGCTCATTTCCTTCGACAAGAAGATGTCGGCGTTGCTGCAGCAGCCGGAGGATACCGAGGCAGTCATGAAGCACGTCAATGAGGCAGAGAAAGTGGTCCAGTCTCTCTCGGTATCTCTAGGGGATGGACATCCTACGGTCGAGAAAGCCCGGTCGATCGCCAATTTTCTTCGAAAAGACCCGTCCGCATTGAAAAAGATAGACACGGCGAGGGAACGAGGCAGACTGATCTTGCACTGATTTTTATATGATTTACACGGAAATCCACATTGCCAGATACCCAACGAATTTTCAAAAGTCGCTTCGGATCGAATATTGATCCGTAGCAACTCATAGAAATGGAGATCCTCATGCAAAACGGAATGATGAGATATCGCCGAACCGTCTCGGTTCGGATTGTGGCAGCGACGCTAGGTTTTTTCGCCGTGTCGTCCGCAGCAATGGGGTCAGCGCTCACCAGTGCTTGGTTTTCCGGCGAGACCAGATGCGCACCTGATCCATACGTCACCGGTGCTCGGGCGCCTGATCGGGACATGATCCGGCCTCCGATCATTCCTCCAATCCCGCCGAAGTAATCTGTTAATCGGTAATATCGCCTCCACCCGCCTGTCGGCGGGTGGAGGTTTTCGCGATGGAAAATGGTTCAACTGCAGGTGCCGCGGTGTCAGCCGTCGATCTGATCAACGGGCGGAGTTCGACCAAGAAGTTCGCTGATACGGTTCTTGCGCGTGAACAGGTGGAGGTGCTGTTGAGGGCGGCGGCCAGAGCGCCGGACCACGGGCAGCTCGCTCCATGGCGGTTCACCGTTCTCCAAGGCGCCTCGCGCGCCATCCTAGGCGAGGCGATGGCTGCTGCTCTGCGAGAGAAAACTCCGGACGCCGATGCCGAAACCGCCGAGCGGGAAGCCTCGAAAGCCTGGCGCTCGCCGACCCTCATCGTGGTTTCAGCGCTTACCCAGACGCACCCGAAGGTTCCCGAGGTTGAACAACTCGTGGCGGTGGGCGCGGCCGTGCAGAACCTGTGGATTGCCGCCGAGGCGCTAGGTCTCGGCGTTGCCTGGAAGACCGGTTCACACGCGTATCATGCCGGCGTCAAACGCGCGCTCGGTCTCGACGCCGCGGAGCAGATCATCGGGTTCGTGCATGTGGGGGTTCCCGTCTCGAAAGCCCCCGTGCGGCCAACCGAGATTTCGAGGTGCACCCGCTGGCTGTGACGAAGGTCAATCCAGCGCGGTAGCGCTGAGGATGATCCCGTTTTCATCCGCGTAGAGCCAGTCGCCGGGCGAGAAGTTCGTGCCGGCAAACGTGACGATCACATCGCGTTCGCCGGTACCCAGCTTGTTGGGTTGCGTGGGGCAGATGCCGAGTGCGCGTACGGCGATGGGCATCTGCCGCAGGAACTCGACGTCTCTGACCGCGCCGTTGATGACGATGCCGGCCCAGCCATTTTCCAGCAACAGCGCGCCGAGCTTGTCGCCGAAGAGCGCCCGCTCGAGCGAAGCACCGCCATCGACGACCATGACTCGTCCCTCGCCGGGTGTGCCGAGGGTCTGCTTGAGCAAGGCGTTATCCTCGAAGCAGTGCAGAGTGGTGACCTGCCCGTGGAACGCGGCTACCTGACCGAAGTCGCGGAACAACGGGCGCACGGTCCGCACCTTGCCGGGATGATCGTCCGATAGGTCGCAGATGCTTCGAATCATGGTTCTCACACTTCGATTGTGCTATCCATCCGGGCTGGAGATTATGCAGCACCGCCAAGGGGAACGTGGATGATACTGATCACAGGGGCAACGGGTCGTACCGGCAATCAGGCGGCGCGGGAGCTCGCGGCACGTGGTATCCCGGTACGGGCTTTGGTGCGCAACAAGGACAAGGCGGCTGCACTCGCGGCGGCTGGTGTCGAGCTGGTCGCCGGCGATGCCGGAGACATCGAGAGTCTCCGTGCGGCGATGCGCGGGATCAGCAAGATCGCCATCATCCTGCCGAACGGCGAGAAGCAACTGGCGCTCGAGAAGCAACTGGCTGATGTCGCGGTAGAGTGTGGTGCCACCCACATCCTGAAGATCTCGTCGATGGAGTCATTGCCGGACGCCAGGATCGCGACCCACCGCATGCACTGGGATTCCGAACAGCACATCCGCTCGAAGGGTGTGGCCTGGACCATGGTGCGTCCGAGCTTCTACATGCAGAATTTTTTCGCCAATGCGGCGACGATCAAGACGCAGGGAAAATTCTTCTACCCCTTCGGGGAGAAGGGCGCAGCCGCAATGACCGACTCGCGCGACGCGGGCTACTTCGCCGCGCACTGTCTCTCGAGTCCGGGGCACGAAAACCGCAGCTACGACATCACGAGTCCTGACCAGCTGACGTTCCACGAGGCCGCGGCGGTTTTCAGTCGCGAACTGGAGCGGACGATCGAGTACGTGCCCCAGGATCCCGCCGAGTACAAGGCTTTCCTCGGCCGCTTTCTCGCCAGCAAGTGGCACCTGGATGCGGTGTGCGACATATTCGCCGAGATCGCCGCCGGGTATGTGGTCGAGACGACCGGCACCTTCAAGGAAATCACCGGACGCGAACCGAGATCGCTCGCCGACTTCATCCGCGATCACCGCGCGCTGTTCACGCCCTGAGGTTGCACGGTGCCGTCACGACGGCTCAAGGTTCACGATCAGGGCATGGGTCTGGTGCTGCGTGCGGCGGGGTTCGCCGCCTGGAAGCATCGTGACCAGCGGCGCAAAGGCAAGGGCCGCGAGCCCTACATCAACCACCCGCTCGAACTCGCCCACGTGCTCTGGTTCGAGGGTGGCGTGACGGATCCGGTCGTGCTTGCCGCCGCATTGCTGCACGACACCATCGAGGACACGCAAACCACGCTGCAGGAACTGCAGGGCGAGTTCGGCGCCGAAGTGGCACAGGTCGTGATGGAGGTGACCGACGAGCGCTCGCTCGACTGGCGGGTTCGCAAGAAGCTGCAGGTGTCACGGGCACGACTCGCATCGCCCCGCGCACGACAAGTGAAACTCGCCGACAAGATATGCAACCTGCGCAGCATGGTGTCGAGCCCGCCGAGCGGCTGGACGCAGGAACGTCAGCGCGCCTACTTCGACTGGGCCAAGCTCGTCGTCGACCAGTTGCGCGGCGTCAATCCCGGCCTCGAGCAGAGATTCGACCAGATTCAGAAAAAAAGGCCGTGAGCGTCGGCTCACGACCTTCTGGCGATCTCCCGTCGGGGAACGAGGCGGTTGCGTCAGGCTCGCCGGGCGCGAGGGTCAGGCCGCGTAGCGCTTGGCCATCGCCTCGAGCGGCAGCACCTTGATCGTCGAAGCCTTGCCGGCACAACCGAAAGCCTCGTAGCGCGCAATGCAGATCTCGCGCGCGGCGAGCATCGCTTCCTTCATGTACTTGCGCGGATCGAACTCGCCCGGATCCTTGTTGAAATAGCGGCGGATCGCGCCGGTCATCGCGAGGCGGATGTCGGTGTCGATGTTGATCTTGCGCACGCCATGCTTGATACCCTCGAGGATTTCCTCGACCGGGACACCGTAGGTTTCGCGCAGCTTGCCGCCGTTGTCGCGGATGATCTGCAGCCACTCCTGGGGCACCGACGAGGAGCCGTGCATCACGAGGTGGGTGTTCGGGATCTTGCTGTTGATCTCGCGGATGCGCTGGATGGCCAGGATGTCCCCGGTCGGCTTGCGGGTGAACTTGTAAGCTCCGTGCGAGGTGCCGATGGCGATGGCGAGCGCATCGACACCGGTCTTGGCGACGAAGTCCGCGGCCTGGTCAGGGTCGGTGAGCAGCTGGTCGTGGGAGAGGTGTCCGTCGGCGCCATGACCGTCTTCCTCGCCGGCCTGTCCGGACTCGAGCGAACCGAGACAACCCAGCTCGCCTTCGACCGAGACGCCGACGGCGTGGGCGATGCGCGCGACGTGGCGGGTCACTTCGACGTTGTAGTCGTAGGAAGCCGGTGTCTTGCCGTCTTCTTTCAGCGAGCCGTCCATCATGACGCTGGAGAACCCGGAGCGGATCGACTGCACGCACACCGAGGGGCTCGCGCCGTGGTCCTGATGCATCACGATCGGGATGTGCGGGTAGCTCTCGATGGCCGCCTCGATGAGGTGCCGCAGGAAGGGCTCGCCCGCGTACTTACGCGCACCGGCAGAGGCCTGCATGATCACCGGGCTGTCGGTCTTGTCCGCCGCCTGCATGATCGCCTGAACCTGCTCGAGGTTGTTGACGTTGAAGGCGGGTACGCCGTAGCCGTGTTCGGCGGCGTGATCGAGCAACTGTCGCATCGAGATCAGAGCCATGAGGCAGTCCTCTTTGAATATTTGATGTCTGTGGAGTGGGTCATTCTAGCGAAACGGTGGTGTCCGGTCAGGCATAGAGCGGTAGCCGTGCGTCCGCGAACAGCGCATCGACGTCCTCCTGGCTGGCGGTCCGCTCGGCCTTCTGTACCCGTTGCCGGTCGAGGTGCGGGGCGAGTCCCTGAATGAAATCGAGCGTGTAGCGCCGCAGGAAGCTGCCGCGCCGGAAACCGACCCAGGTGAGATGCCGCGGGAAGAGATGCGAGGCATCGAAGGACACGAGGTCGGTATCGGCTACTGGATCGAGTGCCATGGCGGCGACGATGCCGACGCCGAGTCCGAGCCGGACATAGGTCTTGATGACATCTGCATCGCGGGCGGTCAGGGCGATGTCGGGCTCGAGACCTGCGGCTGTGAACGCCTCTGGGAGCGAGGCGGGGCCCGTCATGTTGAACACGTAGGTCACGAGCGGGTGGGGAGCAAGCTTCGCGAGCGTCAGCGACTTGCTGCGAGCGAGGACATGCTCACGCGGCACGATCACCCGCCGGTGCCACTCGTAGCAGGGGAGCAGGATGCAGTGCGGGAAGCGCTCGCGGGCGCCGGTGGCGATGGCGATGTCGACCTGTCCCGAGGTCAGCATCTCGGCGATCTGCTCCGATGTGCCCTGCTGCAGATGAAGGCGAACCTTCGGGTAACGACGGCGGAACGTCTCTACCACCGGCGGCAGGACGTAGCGCGCCTGTGTGTGCGTGGTGGCGATGGAGATCGAGCCGCGCTCCGGATCCCGCGCGTCCAGCGACATGGCCTTGATCGCCTGCGCCTCGCGCAACATGCGCTGGGCTCGTTCGAAGACCCGCTGGCCTTCGGGCGTCAGCCGCGAGAGGTTGCGACCATCCCGGACAAAGAGTTCGAGGCCGAGTTCGTCCTCCAGCAACTTCAGCTGACGGCTCACGCCCGGCTGCGAGATGTGCAGCCGGGTCGCCGCCGCCGAGATGCTGAAGCCCGCCTCGACGATGGCGACCAGATAGCGCAGCTGGGCGAGTTTCACCCGGGCGATCCGCCGGTGGAGTCAGCGCCCGATATGGCTCAGTCCTCTATCAGGAAGCTGCGCAGCTGCTCGGAGCGGCTCGGATGGCGCAGCTTGCGCAGTGCCTTCGCCTCGATCTGCCGGATCCGCTCGCGGGTGACGTCGAACTGCTTGCCGACTTCCTCGAGGGTGTGGTCGGTGTTGAGGTCGATGCCGAAGCGCATGCGCAGCACCTTGGCTTCCCGTGGCGTGAGCTGTGCAAGGACCGCGTGCGTGGTCTCTCGCAGCGACTCTGCGGTGGCCTGGTCGATCGGCGAGGCTACCGATGTATCCTCGATGAAATCGCCAAGGTGCGAGTCCTCATCGTCACCGATCGGAGTTTCCATGGAGATGGGCTCTTTGGCGATCTTCAGGACCTTGCGGACCTTGTCCTCGGGCATCTCCATGCGGACGGCGAGCTCGTCCGGCGTCGGCTCGCGACCCATCTCCTGCAGCATCTGCCGCGAGATGCGGTTCAGCTTGTTGATGGTCTCGATCATGTGCACCGGAATACGGATGGTGCGCGCCTGGTCGGCGATTGAACGCGTGATGGCCTGGCGGATCCACCAGGTCGCGTAGGTGGAGAACTTGTATCCGCGGCGGTATTCGAACTTGTCCACCGCTTTCATCAGGCCGATGTTGCCTTCCTGGATGAGATCGAGGAACTGCAAGCCGCGGTTCGTGTACTTCTTGGCGATGGAGATGACCAGGCGCAGATTGGCCTCGACCATTTCTTTCTTGGCGCGCCGCGCCTTGGCTTCGCCGATCGACACCTCGCGGTTGATGTCCTTGATCTCGCCGATCGTGAGGTGGTGGATCTTCTCGATCTCGCCGAGCAGGATCTGCTTCTTGCGGATGTCCTCGGCGAAACGGCCGAGCGGCACGGACCACTTCTTGCCCGCCTTGACGTGCTTGGCGACCCAGCGGTCGTTGGTTTCGTTGCGCGGGAAGGATTCGATGAATTCCTTGCGGGGCATGCCGGCGTCGCGCACGGCGATGACCATGACGTCCCGCTCGAGCTGGCGGATCTCGTTGACCTGCGCGCGCAGGTTGTCGATCAGCGCATCGAACATCTTCGGCGAGAGCTTGAGTTCCATGAACTCGTCCGACAGCTTGCTGCGGATCTTCTGCGTCTTGGGATCCGACAGACCGGTCTTGGCCATTGCGGCCAGCAGCTGCGCGTGCAGCTTCTGCAGCGATGCGAAGCGCTCTGCGGTCTCGACCGGATCGGGTCCGGTGTCGACGGCTTCCTCGCTGTCGTCACCGTCCTCGGCTTCTTCCCTTTCCTCGGCGGGCGCGACGGCCTCGACCTTGGTCGGGTTCTGCGGCTGCGCGATGACGTCAGGCGCGTTCGGATCGATGAAGCCGACGATGATGTCGGCCAAGCGACCGCCGCGGGCCTTCACGTCCTCATACACGCGGAAGATGAAGTCGTAGCTGGGCGGGTAGAGGGAGATCTGCGTACGCACCGAATTGAGGCCTTCCTCGATGCGCTTGGCGATGCTGATCTCGCCTTCGCGCGTGAGCAGTTCCACCGTGCCCATCTCGCGCATGTACATGCGCACCGGGTCGGTGGTGCGGCCGAGCTCGGCGTCGAGCGCCGCGAGCGCCGCGGCGGCTTCCTCGATGGCCTCGTCGTCGGAAGGCGCAGTGGTCTCCGGCGCGAGCAGCGACTCGCTCTCCGGTGCCTTTTCGTACACCGGGATGCCCATGTCGTTGATCGTGTTGACGATCTCTTCGATCTGCTCGGGATCGACGATCTCCGACGGCAGGTAGTCGTTGACCTGCGAATAGGTGAGATAGCTCTGCTCCTTGCCGAGGGCGATGAGCTGCTTCAGTTGCGACTGTCGCTCCTCGGGCAGCGCCAGCGGGCGCCGGTCGGGCATCGCGAGGATCTTGCTGCCTTCGCCGGCGGCGGCTTTGGCCGCTGCCTTGGCGGCCGCCTTGGAGCCAGGCTTGGCCGCTGCACTCGCGGCAGCGGTGGTCTTGTCGGCGGCAACTGCTGCGGGCGTAGGGGTTGCGGCGGGCGCAGCCTTCTCGATCGCTGCCGGAGCGGCTGCCTTGGCGACCGGCTTGGTGCCGGCCTTGGGCGCTTCGACGACTTTGGCGACAGGTTTTGGTTGCGCCGGCTTTGCAGCGGCTGCCGGCTGCGCCTTCGGCGCAGCGGCCTTCGGGGCGTGGGGTTTCGCTACCGGCACGGGTTTCGCCGGGGTCTTGGCGGGCGTCTTGGGCGCAGGCTTCGTCACCTTGACCGCCGGCTTGGCGGTCTTTGCTGCCTTGGTGGGCGCGGCCTTGGCCGGCGCGGCCTTGCGGGCGGCCGGTTTGGCGGCAGACGGGCGCGCGGGTTTCTTGCCGGGGGTAGCCTTGGGTTTCTTGCTCATTTGGGTGCCTGTCGGGCTTCGCCCGGACCGGGGAAAAGAACACGCAACTATACGGGAAAACCCGGGGTTTTTCCAGCCCCGGGGGCGCCCTGTCAACGACGCGGGCTGCCGTTCCTGCCGCCCGTCCGACCCGCCATCAGTTCCTGCAGTTCCCCGCGTTCGGCGGGGTCGAGTCCGGCGGTCCGCTCCCGTTCGAGCAGGGCATCGAACCGCCGGCGCCGCTGCTCGTCCTGCATGCGCGACAGCGCGTTGCGCAGTTCTTGCACCGCGGCATCGTCGCCGGGAATCAGGGATTCCGCGGCGGCGAGGCGGGCGAGGCGCTCCGCCTCCGGCCGGTCGCGCCAGCGCTCGAGCAACTGGCCGGTACTGGTGCAAGGCTGGTCGCGAAGGTCGGCGATCAGGGTGCGCAGGATGTCGGCGCCCGGTTCGTCGAGCGCAGCGAGCGTCTCGAGATCCTCGGGCAGCAGCCGCACGGCTGCCTTCGGGTGGTGCACCAGGGCGAGAACCGCCTGGCGCATCAGGCCGCCGCGGCCCGCAGCGCTCCCGATGCTGCCGGTGACGGTGCCCGGACGGCCGCCTGAACGCCCGGCCCCGGGGCGCAGCGGACTGCCGCCGGCCGGGTCGGTCGCTGCACCCGCCCACAGCTCACGAAGCCGCGCGGCAGGCAGTCGGATGGCCTCGGCGAGACGCTCGATGAGCAGTTCGCGATAGACACCCTCCGGGACCTTGCCGACCAGAGGTCGGGCGATTTCCGCGAAGCGGGCACGTCCGTCGGCGTGGGCGAGATCGACCTGCGAGGTGAGTTCCTGGACCAGGTACTCCGACAGCGGCAGCGAATGGTCCAGCCTGGCCTCGAAGGCCTCACGGCCTTCTTCGCCGACCAGGGTGTCGGGGTCGTGTCCGTCCGGCAGGAAGAGAAAGCGCAGCTGTCGGCCCTCGCGAATCTCGGGCAGCGCGTTGTTGAGCGCGCGCCAAGCGGCGCCGCGGCCGGCCCGATCGCCATCGAAAGCGAACACGACTTCGCTCACCAGCCGGAATGCTCGCTTGAGGTGCTCGGGGGTGGTGGCGGTGCCGAGTGTCGCCACGGCGTAGTGGATGCCTGCCTGGTGCAGTCGCACGACGTCCATGTACCCCTCGACCACCATCAGCCGCCGCAGCGGCGCACGGCTTTGGCGGACTTCGTAGAGCCCGTAGAGTTCGCGGCCCTTGTGGAAGAGGGTGGTCTCCGGCGAATTGAGGTACTTGGGTTCGCCCTGATCGATGATCCGGCCGCCGAAGGCGATCACCCGGCCGCGCGCGTCGCGGATCGGGAACATCACCCGGTCACGAAACCGGTCGTAGTAGCGGTCGCCGTCGCGCCCGGTGCTGCCTTCCCGCTCGATGATCAGTCCGCAGGCGAGTAGCGCATCGCGCTTTTTTGAATCGCCAGCGAAACGGTTCAGGGTGTCGTTCCACGAATTGGCTGAATAACCGATACCAAACTTTTGGATCGTCTCGGGGGTCAGGCCGCGATCGGAGAGGTACCGGGAGGCGCGCGCATCGGCCTTGAGGCGCGTCGCCCAGTACTTGGCCACCTCGGCCATCAGACCGGCCAGATCCGCCTCGTCGCGGCTGCGGTCATCGTTTGCGCGAGCCTCGCGCGGAATCTCCACACCGGCGCGGCTGGCGAGTTCCTCGACCGCTTCGGGGAAACTCAGACGGTCGTAGTTGATCAGGAAGCCGAGCGCCGTCCCGTGCGCGCTGCAACCGAAGCAGTGATAGAACTGCTTGTCGGGGCTCACCCAGAAAGAGGGCGTCTTCTCGTCATGGAACGGGCAGCAGGCGCGGAATTCGCGGCCGGCCTTCTTGAGAGGCACCCGCGAGCCGATCAGCTCGACGATATCGGTGCGACCCACGAGGTCGTCGATGAAATGCTGGGGAATGCGCCCTGTGTTGCGCCCGCTCATGGGCGACAAGGATACGGGGTCGGATCAGGCAGCGCCGAGCTTCGCCTTGATGAGGGCACTGACCGCGCCCATGTCGGCTCGCCCGGCGGCGCGCGTCTTGACGAGTCCCATGACCTTGCCCATGTCCTTGACCGAAGCGGCACCGGTCTCGGCGATGGCCGCAGCGACCAGCGCCTCGAGATCGGCCTGTGACAGTTGCTCGGGCAGGTAGCCCTGCAGCAACTTGATCTCGGCGCCTTCCTTCTCGGCAAGGTCGGCCCGACCGCCCGCTTCGAACTGGGTGATCGCCTCTTTGCGCTGCTTGATCATCTTCTCGATGACCGCCAGCACCTGGCTGTCGTCGAGCGCGATGCGCTCGTCGACTTCGCGCTGCTTGATGGCCGCCTGGAGCATGCGAATGATCCCGAGACGCTCCTTTTCGCCGGAGCGCATCGCGTCTTTCATGTCCTGGGTAATGCGCTCTTTGAGCGACATCTTCGGCGCGGGACGAGAATGCGTCGCGAGCGGCGTGGTCAGCGCGCGCGCGGCGCGCCGATACGCGGCGAGGAACGCTTCTGGTGGCGCTTCACGGCGGCCGCCTTCTTGCGCTTACGCTCCTGCGTCGGCTTCTCGTAGAATTCGCGCCGGCGCAGCTCGGTGAGCACACCGGCCTTCTCGCAAGCGCGCTTGAAACGACGCAGTGCGGCGTCGAAATACTCATTCTCACGTACACGAACGCTCGGCATCGAAACCTCAACACCTTGATTTGTAAGGGATTCCTAACGCGCCCTGCGATGACAGGGGCGGCGATTCTAATGACCTGCGGAGCAAAAGGCAAAATTCCGGTCAGCGCATGCGCATCCTCGCCATTGAATCCTCCTGCGACGAGTCGGCGGCCGCGGTCTACGAAGGTGGCCGCGGCCTGCTGGCGCACGAACTGTTCTCGCAGATCGACTTGCACCAGATCTACGGCGGCGTGGTACCCGAGCTCGCCTCGCGCGATCACGTGCAGCGCCTGCTGCCGCTGGTCGAGCGGGTGCTGGCGAAGGCCGGGGACCCGGCTCGGGCCGGCAGCAGCCGCGGAATCGAGGGGATCGCCTACACCGCGGGGCCCGGGTTGATCGGCGCGTTGCTGACGGGGGCCGCGCTGGCTCGCTCGCTGGCCTGCGCATGGCGTGTGCCGTCGGTGGGCGTGCATCACCTAGAGGGTCATCTGCTCGCGCCGCTGCTCGAGCCTGAGCCGCCGCCTTTTCCCCATCTCGCCCTGCTCGTGTCCGGGGGTCACACCATGCTCATCGAGTGCGGCGGTATCGGTCGTTACACGCTGCTCGGCGAGACCCGCGACGATGCGGCGGGCGAGGCCTTCGACAAGAGCGCGAAGTTGCTCGGCCTGCCGTATCCGGGCGGCCCGCATCTGTCGAAGCTCGCCGAGCAGGGACGAGCGGGGCGTCACGTCTTGCCGCGGCCGATGCTCGATCGGCCGGGACTCGAGTTCAGTTTTTCGGGACTGAAGACGGCCGTCCTGCATGCCGTGCGTGCACAGCCTGCCGCCAGCCTGCAGGAGCGCGCGGACATCGCGTACGCCTTGCAGGATGCGGTGGTCGACACGCTCGTGGCCAAGAGCCTGCGGGCGCTCGAACTCACGGGTCTCGATGTACTCGTGGTGTCGGGCGGGGTGAGCGCGAACCGTTGTCTGCGCGCGAAGCTCGACACCGCCACCGCCCGGGTCGGCGCGCGCGTGTACTATCCGCGCCTCGAGTTCTGCACCGACAACGCCGCGATGATCGCGGTCGCGGGGCATGCCCGCCTCGAGGCGGGCGAGCGCGACGACGACGGCATCCGCGCGCGGGCGCAGTGGCCGCTCGCGGCGCTGCGGCCGCCCGGACATCAAAACACTGGAGCCCTGGACAAATCATGACGACACGCGTTCCCGACACCATCTTCCTGCGCGGGCTGGAGGTCGAATGCATCATCGGTTTCATCGATTGGGAACGCCGCATCAAGCAGCGTGTGCAGATCGATCTCGAGATGCCCGTCGATTGCGCGCGTGCCGCGGCGACCGACGACGTTGCCGACACGGTTGACTACAAGCGGGTCGCCAAGCGCGTCATTGGCTTCGTCGAGGCCTCGCAGTTCATGCTGGTCGAGACCATGGCCCACCGCATGGCGATGCTGATCCTCGAAGAATTCGGACTCGAATGGATCCGCATCTCGGTCAACAAGCCGGGCGCCATCCGCGGCTCGCGCGACGTCGGCGTCGCCATCGAGCGCCGCCGCAGCGATCTCGCCGCTTCATGACACGGGTATTCGTCGCCGCGGGCAGCAACGTCGATGCTGCGCGCAACCTGCAACTTGCGGCCCGCGAGCTGCAGCAGACCTTCGGCGTGGTGGCGTTTTCGCCGGCCTATCGCAACGCGGCGGTCGGTTTCACGGGCGAGGATTTCATCAACTACGTCGCCGGGTTCGACACCGACCGCGGCGTGCACGAGGTGATCACTGAACTGCAGCGTATCGAGGGGCTTTGCGGCCGCACGCGCGAGGCGCCGAAGTGGGCGCCGCGCAGCATGGACCTCGACATCCTGCTCTACGATGATCTCGTCACCGACGAGCCCGGCTTGGTATTGCCGCGGCCGGATCTCGTCCGCAGGCCCTACATGCTCGGCCCGCTCGCCGACATCGCCGGCGAGCTCATGCACCCCACGATCGGCAAGACCATTGCCACGCTCTGGATGCAGTTCGATCGCGACGCGCACCCCATGGTGCGCGTCGATCTGTCATCGGACTGAGGGCCGCGGTTCTGGCTCGGCAGCTACCACGCGACGCTGCGGCCGCCATCCACCGGCATGATCTGCCCGGTGATGTAGGGTGCGTCGGCGGCAAAGAAAAGCGCGGTGCGCGCGATGTCGAGCGCCGAGCCGGTGCGCTTGAGCAGCGTCCGGCCGACGATCTTCTGCTGCAGCGCGGCATCGGCGATGCCGTCCTCGGGCCACATCACCGGTCCCGGGGCGATCGCGTTGACGCGCACCTGCGGACCGAGTTCGCGGGCGAGCGAACGGGTCAGCATGATCAACCCCGCCTTGGCGACGCCGTAGACCGGATAGCGGCGCAGCGGCCGCATGCCGTGGATGTCGACGATGTTCAGTATGAGACCGTGCGCGAGCCGCAGCGCCGGAGCCGCCGCCTGCGACAGAAAGAGCGGCGCCTTCAGGTTGGACCCCAGCAGGTCGTCCCAGTGGGACTCGGTGATCTCGCCGAGCGGCGTCGGGTAGAACGTCGAAGCATTGTTGACGAGTATGTCGAGCCGGCCGAAGCGCTGCTGGGTGAAGCCGACCAGCTCGCCGAGCTTCGCCGTGTCGAGCAGGTTCGCGCCGATGCGGTCGGCGCCGTCGGGGCGGCGCGCCTCCAGTTCGGCGACGAGCGCGGCGGCCGCGACCGCCGAGTTCTGATAATGGATCACGACGTTTGCGCCTGCCGCGTGCAGCACGCGTGCGATCGCCGCACCGACGCGACGTGCGCCGCCGGTGACCAAAGCCACCTTGCCGGCAAGTGGCTGGTCGGGGCGCAACGGTTCGGACGACGGCGTGGGTGTGGTCATGCGGCGATTATGACGCGGGAAGGGCGCCCATGACGCGCTTCGGTGGCGGCGGCCCGTCCTTGCCGGCACCGGCGCCGGAGGCGCTGGCACACTCGGCGTGTCTCTCTGCGGTGATCCGCGAGCGGATCGGCGCGGCAGGTGGCTGGATGTCCTTTGCCGAATACATGCGGCTTGCCCTGTATGCGCCGGGGCTCGGGTACTACAGCGCCGGCGCGGTGAAGTTCGGTGTCGAAGGCGACTTCGTCACCGCACCGCTGATCTCGCCGCTCTTCTCCCGCGTTTGTGCCCGTCGCATCGGCGCCTGGCTCGCGGCCAGCGGGACCGGTGAGGTGCTGGAATTCGGGCCGGGGACCGGACGCTTTGCGGCCGATGCCCTCGCCGTCCTCGACGTTCCCGGCTCGCCGCTGCGACGTTACCGGCTGCTCGAGGTCAGCGCCGATCTGCGGCAGCGCCAACGGCAGTTGCTGCAATCGGCGCCGTCGCCGCGCGCCGGGGTCGAGCTCGAGTGGCTCGACAGCCTGCCCGCGCATTTCGAGGGCGTGGTGTTCGCCAATGAAATCCTCGACGCCCTGCCATGCGAGCGCTTCACGGTGCGCGATGGCGAGTGGTGGCGGCTGGGGGTGGGGTTGTCCGCAGCCGGCGAATTCGAGTGGCGGATCCGACCCGCCGATGGCGACTGCGAGGACGACGCGGCATTCGCCGCCGCGGTCGCCCGACGTCGCGCGGACCTCGAGTCGGCGGGCATCGAACTGCCCGAGGGCTGCTGCGGCGAATGGCAGGTCGATCTCGAAGGGTGGTTTGCCGCGCTCGCCGGCACGCTGGCGCGTGGCGTCGTGCTGCTGGCGGACTACGGGCTGCCGCGTCGCCAGTTGCTGCACCCGGACCGGATGCAGGGGAGTCTGCGCTGCCATTACCGGCACCACGCCCACGGCGACCCGTTCCTGCTGCCGGGCTTGTGTGACATCACCGCCTGGGTCGATTTCACCGCCGTTGCCGAGGCGGCGACGCAGGCCGGATTCGGCGTGGCCGGGTTCGCCACGCAGGCGGGATTTCTGCTCGGTGCCGGCATCGAGGACGAGTTGCGCGAAGCGGGCGCGGCGATCGACGCCACCGATCCGCGCTATCTCGAGCTCGCGCGCGGCGCGCAGCGCCTGCTGTTGCCCGGCGAAATGGGCGAGGCGGTGAAGTTCATGCTGCTCACGCGCCCATCGGACGACCCGCTGCTTGAGGGTGACCCTGCGCTCGGCTGGCGCGATCTGCGCAGCTCGCTCTGAGCCGCCGCGGCTCTCAGTCCAGTTCGGCTTTCAGCGCCGCGAGACGCTTGCTGCGCAGGCGTTCGCCGAGTGCCGCGCCGGTGAGGCCTTCGCGGTCGTGGGCACTGAGGGTGGTCGCGCTGGCGATCGCGAACGCCCGCTCGATGCGGGCGCGCTGCGGGTAGGGCGAGTCGGCGTGGCCGAGGCGGCCGCGCGCATCGCACTCGCAGGCTTCGAGGAATTCATTGAAGCGGGCCGGTCTGCGAAACGCATCGCAATGACCCAGCAGCTCGAGAATGGTGCTGGTGCGCAACTCGAGACCGCGGTGCACGTGGGTGTGGAAGCGGCTTGCCAGCAGGGCGAGTTCGCGATGCTCCTGCGGTACGCGCAGCCGCGCGCACAGCGCTTCGATGGCCGGCAGACCGAGGGTCTCGTGAGCGTGGTGACGCGGCCATTGGTCGCGCGGGGTGAGCGCCTTGCCGAGATCGTGGGCGAGCACGGCGAAGCGCACCGCCTGCGAGCTGCCGCGGGCGGCGGCCACCTGCAGCGCGAGCATCACATGTTCGCCGGTGTCGATTTCGGGATGCCATTCCGGTCTCTGCGGCACGCCGAAGAGCGCGTCGACCTCGGGCAACAGCACGCGCAGCGCGCCGCACTTGCGCAGGATCCCGATCGCGGCCCGCGGCGCAG
>JBIKVA010000237.1:0-4109 GCA_044357085.1 Steroidobacteraceae bacterium
TGCATACGACATCTCCTACAGGATCGCCGGCGACTTCGACTTCAGCATCCGCGTCTTGCTCAAGGCAGGTGTGTCATGGCGTTACGTCCCGCGGACGGTGGTCAGGATGCCTGCGGGCGGGCTGAGCAATCGCGGGTGGCGGAGTGTCTGGCTCAACACGCTCGAGATGAAGCGCGCCTGCGACGCTCATGATCTCGGCACTGGTTGGTGGCGGCTCGCGATGCGACTGCCGGTGAAGTGGCTCGATGGGCGCCGACACGCCTGACGAAAGCAGTTTCACGGTGCTGATCACCGGGGTGACGGGGTTTGTCGGCCGTCACCTGGCAGAGGCCTGTCTCGCGTCCGGTTGGCGGGTGCGTGGAACGGTCAGATCTATGCACCCGGAGTGCCGTGTTCCCGTTGGTGTCGAGCCGATCGTCATCGAAGACCTGGGCGCCGAGATTCGCTGGGACGATGTGCTGCGCGGGGTGAACGTGGTCGTTCATGCTGCCGCACATGCGCACGTGCTGCGTCCCGTAGCCGACGATGTCGCGGCATATCGCCGGGTCAACGTCGAGGGTACTGCCCGACTCGCCGCCGCCGTAAAACGCTGTGGCGTCGAGCGTATGGTCTACGTCAGTTCCGTCGGGGTCCTGGGGCGCCGGACTTTCGGCGGAACGGATCTCCATGCTTCCGACCCGCCTCGACCCCATGACGACTACTCGCGCAGCAAGTTCGACGGCGAGCGAGCGATGACTTCGGCGCTGGAGGGTTCGGCTGCGGCTTGGGTGATCGTCAGACCGCCCCTCGTGTTCGGCCCCGGCGCCAAGGGGAATTTCCCACGCCTTGTCCGCTTGGCGCTCTCCGGGGTGCCGCTGCCGTTTGACGCCATACACAACCGCCGCAGTGTGCTGAGTGTGTTCAATCTGGCGGATTTCCTTCGGCTGGTCTGTATCCATCCGCGAGCGATATCCCGGGCATGGCTGGTTGCCGAAGCTGAGCCGTTATCGACCGCCGATCTCCTGCGGAAAATCGCCACGCTGGCCGGGCGCCGCGTCTGGCTGTTTCGTTGTCCGGACCGATTGCTCCTGGCCGGCGCCACGTTGCTTGGCCGCGGCGCCGAGATGTCGAGGTTGCTGGAGTCTCTCGCGCTGGACGTCGCCGAAACGAAGACGGTACTGAATTGGTCACCAACCCTCGGCATCGACGAAGGTCTTAGGCGGAGTCTAGTGATTCCGGACGGGCAAGATAGAATCCCGCGATGAACTGGCATTCGGGTCCGGTTGTGTCAGCGTTGGTGGCGTTCGCGGGTGCGGCCGTGCTCTCGGGTGCTGTGTGTCTGCTGGCCCGGCGCTATCGATGGATGGACCACCCGAGCCACCGTGGCTCGCATGACAGGCCGACGCCCACTCTCGGTGGTCTTGCGATCGTGATGGTGTTTTTCTTGACGACTTGGGTTGTGGTCGGTTCCCTCTCCCCCGTTGCAGCGGTGTTACCGGCGTTGTCCGTTGGCGCGCTGCTGGTAGCGGTCATCGGTTGGGTGGATGACTTGCGTCCTTTGCCCATAGCGCCCCGCCTCGGGGTCCACTTCGCGGCCATCGCACTGGTGCTGTGGGCTTGCGGCGGGTTGCACACGATTTCCGTCGGTCTCCTCGTTTTCGAACTTCCTCCCTGGGCTCAGGTTCTCGTGCTGATCGCGATGGTGTGGTTCGTGAATCTGTTCAACTTCATGGACGGCGTGGACGGTATCGCGGCTTCCGAGGCGGTCTTCGTCGCGGGGTGCGCAGCGATATTCTGCTGGTCGGATGGACAACGTGATCTTGCCGTGATCTGGGGTGCTCTGGGTGGTGCTGCGGCGGGATTCCTGGTCTGGAACTGGGCGCCGGCGAGGCTGTTCATGGGTGACATAGGCAGCGGTTTTCTGGGCTTTGTGGTGGCCTCGCTGCTCGTGATCAGCATCAATTCGGGTGCGATCTCCCTCGCGACCGCCCTCGCGCTCGTCTCGGTGTTTGTCGTCGATGCCACATGGACCCTGGTGCGCCGGTTCTTCCGGGGTGAGCGGTGGTACTCCGGACACCGTACTCACGCGTATCAGAGGCTTGCCCGTCGCTGGGGGAGTCACGCAAGGGTTGCGGCGGCAGTAACGGCCTTGAACGTCCTGGTGGTCGCTCCCACTGCCTGGGTCATCGAGTCGCAGCCGTCGCTCGCAGCTGCGTCGCTCTCTTTGCTGATTACGCTGCTCGTCGGGTTGGCGGTAGCCGCGGGGGCCGGTCGGTCGGAGCAAATCGGGTAACATTGCGGCCCTCATGGCACGCAAGGCGCTCATTTCGGGAATCACCGGACAAAACGGTGCCTACCTTGCAGAGTGGTTGATCGAAAAGGGGTACGAGGTCCACGGCCTCAAACGCCGGTCCTCGCTTTTCAATACCGACCGGATCGACCATCTTTACCAGGATCCGCACGTGCCGAACGCGCAGCTGCGGCTGCATTACGCCGACGTCACGGATGCCGCCAACCTCGCGAGGCTGATGCAGTCCATCTCGCCGGACGAGGTTTACCACCTTGCTGCGCAGAGTCATGTAGCCGTCAGTTTCGAGATGCCGGAGTACACGGCCAACGCCGATGGTCTCGGGACGCTGCGCATGCTGGAGGCCATCCGGCTCGCCGGTCTGGCCGGGTCCACGCGGTTCTATCAGGCTTCGACTTCCGAGATGTTCGGCAAGGTGCAGGAGACACCACAGACCGAGCGCACGCCGTTCTATCCGCGCTCGCCATATGGCGTGGCCAAACTCTACGCGCATTGGATCACGGTGAACTACCGCGAGGCCTACGGCATGTTTGCCTGCAGCGGCATCCTCTTCAACCATGAGTCGCCCCGGCGCGGCGAGACTTTCGTCACGCGCAAGATCACTCGCGGTCTCGCGCGCATCAGCCTGGGTCTCGAGGAATGCCTGTTCCTCGGCAACCTAGATGCCCGGCGCGACTGGGGTCACGCCCGGGACTACGTCCGCGCTCAATGGCTGATGCTGCAGCAGACTCAACCTGGCGACTACGTCATCGCCACGGGGGAGCAACATTCTGTGCGCGAGTTTGCAGCGATTGCGGCCACTCGACTCGGCATCGAACTCGTCTGGGAGGGTTCCGGGGTCGATGAGGTCGGTCGCGATCGGGCCTCCGGCAAGGTTCTCGTTCGCATCGACCCGCGGTACTTCCGGCCGACCGAGGTGGACTCGCTGCTCGGCGACTCCTCGAAGGCGCGCCGCGAACTGGGCTGGGCGCCGCAGATCTCCTTCGAGGAACTGGTCGCGGAGATGGTCGAAGCCGATCTCGAACTCGCCCGTCGCGATGCACTGATGCGGCGAGAGGGCTTCAAAACATTCAGCAGGCATGAGTAACCCTGCAGGCCGCGATTCTGGCGATCTGATCTTCGTCGCGGGACATACCGGTCTCGTCGGGCAGGCACTGGTGCGTCGGCTACAGCCTGAACACGGCGATAGGCTGTTGCTGCGGACCCGCGCCGAATTGGACCTGACCGACCAGGCGGCGGTGCGGCGTTTCTTCTCGGAGCACCGGCCAGCCCATGTCTATCTTGCCGCGGCGCGAGTGGGCGGGATCAAGGACAACAACGACCACCCTGCCGAATTCATCCGCGAAAACCTGCTCATCGAGACCAATGTCATCGATGCGGCGTGGCGCAGCGGCGTCCGCAAGCTGATGTTCCTCGGCTCGAGCTGCATCTATCCGCGCGAGGCCCCGCAGCCCATCCGTCCGGAGTATCTGCTTTCCTCGGCGCTGGAGCCCACCAACCGGGCCTACGCGATCGCCAAGATCGCCGGCATCGAGATGTGCCGCGCCTACCGCAGTCAGTATGGCTTCAACGCCATTACCGCGATGCCCACCAATCTTTACGGTCCCGGCGACAACTTCGACCCCGAGCGCTCGCACGTCGTTCCCGGACTGATGCGGCGCTTCGCGGCGGCTGCCGAGCGGGGCGACGCCGAGGTGACTGTCTGGGGTTCCGGGCGGCCACGGCGCGAACTGATGTTCGTTGACGATCTGGCCGACGCCCTGGTGTTCCTGATGGCTCGCTACGAGTCGGATGCCCCGGTCAATGTGGGTACCGGCGAGGA
>JBIKVA010000238.1:0-4079 GCA_044357085.1 Steroidobacteraceae bacterium
GGGTAGAACATCTGCGCTGCCATCGCGATCCAGCCGCCGGTGCTGCCGCCGTAGACGAAGCGCGCCCAGCCCTGGCCGATGCCGCGGAAACGCCGCTCGATCTCGGGGATGAGTTCGTGCTGGATGGCATCGCCGTACGGGCCGTTGTTGGCGGAATTCACGCCGTAGGAATCGTCGTAGAACGGGGTCGGGTGCTGGATCTCGACCAGCAGCACGCGCGGGAAGCCCTTGCCGGTCCAGGCCTGGAAGAACTCCCATTCGAGCTGCTGCTGGATGCGGTTGTAGCCCGCGAGCCGAAAGCGCTTGCTGTAGTCGGGCTGCAGATCGGGATCGGGCGGGGTCTCGCGCCAGTTCGACGGCGCGGCCGGAAAGTGGCCGTGGTTGATGACCAGCGGATAGCGCGCGTCCGGGTGGTCGGCGAAACCCTGCGGCAGGGTGACGAAGGCACCCAGATGGACGTCGCGGCCCCAGAACTTCGACAGCCGTTCACTGCGGATGCGCACGTACTTGACCCAAGGCGTCTCCTTGAACGCGGGCAGCGGCGGAATGGTTTCGGTCAGTGACAGCCTCGGCAGCGGCCCGGCCGCAGGCGCACCGCGCCAGCGCCACAGCACCGGTTTGGAATAGAGGTTGCCCGGCTTCTCGCGCCACTGCTGTCCCTCGCCGCGATCGGGTGGCAGCTTGAGTACGCGGCCGTCGCCGAGCCGGAAGGTGTCGTAGCGGTTGAGGAAGGCCTGTACCCGGTAGTCGCCGGGCGGCAGGGCGGCGAGCGACCGCACCGGGAAGCCGAAAGCGGTGTCGTCGATGCGCCGGCTGCTGCCCGGCTTCCAGGCCTCGACGTCGAGGCCGAAGAAGGGGATCGCGTCGGCATCCCAGTTGACGAGGAAGCGCGGCTCCTCGGCGGGCGATTGCTCGGCCGGAGCGAGGATGAGCAGCAACCGGCCGTCCTGCGGGCCATCACGGTAGCTGGCTGGCAGCTGCACTTCGAAGATCGGCCCACCCGCGGCCGCGACCGGCGTCGCGGGGGCGGTCGCGGCAAACGCCGGTGCGGAGAGGGTGGCGAGCAGGCTGGCGCCGAACAGCGCGGCGAGCGTAATCAGGATGTTGGGGTAGCGCATGGCGCCGATCGTACGCCGGGCGGTCGGTGGCGAAAGCCCCGGGCGGCAACGGGCGCCGACTTATTCGGGCGATTGCCATAGAATCCGGCGCCGATCATGCGGTACGCAGACACATTCGAAGTCATCGTGGTGGGTGGCGGCCATGCCGGCACCGAGGCCGCGCTGGCGGCTGCGCGGATGGGGCGACGCACGCTGCTGGTGACCCAGAGCATCGAGACCCTGGGGCAGATGAGCTGCAACCCGGCCTTCGGCGGCATCGGCAAGGGCCATCTGGTGCGCGAGATCGATGCGCTCGGCGGCGCGATGGCGCGGGCGGTCGATCGCGCGGGGATCCAGTTCCGCACCCTCAACGCCAGCAAGGGACCGGCGGTCCGCGCGACCCGCGCCCAGGCAGACCGGGTGCTCTACCGCAAGGCCATCCGCAGCCGCGTCGAGAACCAGCCGAACCTGGCGCTGTTCCAGCAGGAGATCGCCGACCTCGTCGTCGAGGGCGGTCGGGTCTGCGGCGTGGTGACCCTGACCGGGATCCGCTTCGCCGCCCGGGCAGTGGTACTGACGGTCGGGACTTTCCTCGGTGGCCGCATCCACGTCGGGCTCGAGCAGTACTCCGGCGGCCGCGCCGGCGACCCGCCCTCGAACGCGCTCGCCGCCCGGTTGCGCGAGCTGGCGCTGCGGGTCGGTCGGCTGAAGACCGGCACGCCGCCGCGGATCGACGGCCGCAGCATCGACTACAGCGTCATGACGGCGCAGTACTCGGACGAGCCGATGCCGGTTTTTTCATTTCTGGGGCGAGCCAGTGAGCATCCGGAACAAGCCCCTTGTTTCATCACGGCGACAAACGAGCGCACTCACGAGCTCATTCGTGCCGGCTGCGACCGCTCGCCGATGTTCACCGGCAAGATCGAAGGCGTGGGTCCGCGTTACTGCCCGTCGGTCGAGGACAAGGTGCACCGCTTCGCCGACAAGGACTCGCATCAGGTGTTCGTGGAGCCCGAGGGGCTGTCGACGCACGAGGTCTACCCGAACGGGATCTCGACCAGCCTGCCCTACGATGTGCAGGTCGAGTTCGTGCGCTCGATCCGCGGCTTCGAGCGGGCGCACATCACCCGCCCCGGCTACGCCATCGAATACGACTTCTTCGACCCGCGCGACCTGCACGGCTCGCTCGAGACCAAGGCCCTCGCCGGCCTCTACTTCGCCGGGCAGATCAACGGCACCACCGGCTATGAGGAGGCAGGGGCCCAGGGCATCGTCGCCGGGATCAACGCGGCGCGACAGGTCCGCGGCGAAGCCCCCTGGGTACCCTCGCGGGCCGAGGCCTACCTCGGGGTGCTGATCGACGACCTGATCACCCGCGGCGCACCGGAGCCCTACCGGATGTTCACCAGCCGCGCCGAGCACCGGCTGCTGCTGCGCGAAGACAACGCCGACCTGCGACTCACCGAGCAGGGTCATGCCATGGGGCTCATCGACGAGGAGCGCTGGGGTTTCTATTGCCGCAAACGCGATGCCGCCGAAGCCGAGGTGGCCCGACTGTCGGCCACCCGGTGGCGAGGCGTGACCGCCTTCGATTGGCTGCGCCGTCCCGACGTCGACCTGGCCGCCCTGCCGGGAGTGGCCGCGGAGGTTGCCGGGCCGGAGGCGGCCGAGGCCTTCGTTGCCGGCGATCCAATGCCGGCCCTCGCCGCCCTCGACGACCGGCTGCCGCCGGCGGTGCGCCTGCAACTGGAAGTGCGCGCAAAGTATTCCGGGTATATCGAGCGTCAGCAGGACGAGATCGAGCGTCAGCGCAAGCACGAAGAACTGTCCCTGCCGGTGGACCTCGATTACGGAAAGGTGGCGGGCCTGTCCAACGAAGTGCGCCAGAGGCTCGCGGCAGCCCGGCCCGACACGCTGGGGCAGGCTTCCCGACTGCCCGGCATCACGCCGGCGGCCGTGTCGGTGCTGCTGGTGCATCTCAAGCGCCGCTCCGCCTGAGCGTCGGGCACGCGCCACGACGCCAAGGCCTGAGCTCGATGTTTATGATCAAAAATCCGGGTTTTGATTATAATTCCGTGACCCGGGGAGGCGGCTGGCCGTGCCCGGAATCATCGGGAGATCGCCCATGCCCCGGATCCTCCACCTGCCGGATGCCGCTGCAGTCCGGCAAGCCCGTACCGACATCGACGATCTGATCCTGCGTATCCCGCCACTGCCGGTGTCGGCCGACGAGGCGGGCAGAGAACTCTTCCTGCAGCTCGAGAACCTGCAACCCGTCGGCTCCTACAAGCTGCGCGGCGCGGGCCTCGCGCTGCGACGCATCGACCCGGCGCAACTGCGTGACGGCGTCGTCACCGTGAGCGCCGGCAATCTCGGTCAGGGAATCGCCTGGATCGCAGGTCGCATGGGCATCCCCTGCCGCGTGCTGGTGCCGGCACACGCACCCGCGGCCAAGGTCGCGGCGCTCGGTCGGCTGGGCGCCGAGGTGGAGCGGATTTCGCAGGAAGCGTGGTGGTCCGCGATGGTGAGCGGCGAACTTCCCGGGGAGCGCGGCTATTTCCTGCACGGCGTGTTCGACGCCAACATCATGACCGGCCACGGCACGATCGGCGTCGACCTGCTCGACGCCATTCCCGATCTCGATGCCGTGGTGGTGCCGTTCGGCGGTGGCGCGATGCTCTGCGGCATCGCGGCCGTGCTCAAGGCCCGCAATCCCCGCATCCGCATCCACGCCTGCGAAGTGGAAACCGGCGCGCCGCTGCAGGCCGCACTGCGGCACGGCGGGCCCGTCGAAGTGCCGTACACGCCGAGTTTCGTCGACGGCATCGGCAGCCGCAGCGTGTTCCCGGAAATGTGGCCGCTGCTGCACGCCGTGGTCGAAGACTCGATCGTGGTCACGCTCGACGAAGTGCGCGCGGCGATCCGCAAGCTCGCCATCGAGCATCACGTGATCGCCGAGGGTGCGGGGGCGGCGGCACTCGC
>JBIKVA010000240.1:0-4071 GCA_044357085.1 Steroidobacteraceae bacterium
CGCCCAACTTCTTCAGAAAATCATGGATCTGAAATGTTTGTGAATATGCCGGTTTAACAAGATTCTGAGTTGCAGACCATGGTAATCCCCTGAACGAGCCAGACCGCCTGCCACGCCATGTGCAACTGCTCGGGGCGGGGATGATTTACTTGAAGCTTCATCACGCCGGTGTCCGACCGCCGGGAGGATTCTGAAATCTCTGGTCCTCGTCGACGAGGCGACCCACGACTGAGTGTCGATGAAGCCGATTTATCCCGGAAAACCTACCCGGAACGCGTACGTCGAAAGATTCAACGGGAGTTTCCGGGAGGGATATCTTAACGAGAACTGATTTCCCAGCCTTGCACACGCGGACGCTGTCATGTGAGAGATGGAGGAAACATTACAATGAGCAACGACCCGGGAAGTAAGGTGGCGGGGTGTCGTCGGGGGTCGTCTTTGACGTCACGAAAGAGGTGCCGCAGCGATGCAACGTGATATGGGCGAGTTGCTTCCGAAACTGCGGACGATCGGCTTCGGGATCTGGGATCCCCTTGGTCTCGCCGAGGCGTGGGGCAAGGGGGAACCGATTGCAGACGAATATGACAGCTATCTGCAAAACGCATTGTCGGCAGCTGCGAACAGTGACGACTTCGCAGTCATTGTTGCGATCCTGCGAGAAGCCGAGATGCTGATGGGCTTGGAAAATGGCGTGTCGGCCGATCGCCGCGACAGGGCCACGAAAGAAATTCTTGAATTAGCCTGTCGACCGTACGCTTGACGATGCCCGTTCTCGGGATCACGGCGCCGGCCAGCGCCGCTGCCAGAAACAACAGCGTCACACCGATCTCCCACCAGAATATGCTTGGGGGTAGGAGATGACACTCAGTGCAGCTTCACCCGCGGCTCGGTCTGTGCCGCGATCATCCGACCGAGCGTGGTGAGCGAGGTTTTCCAGTAGCCGTGCAGCGCCACCTCGTGCAGCTTGTAGAGCGACAGATACATCCAGCGCGCAAACAGGCCTTCGAGCCAGATGCTGCCGCCGACGAAGTTGCCCATCAGACTGCCAACGGTGCTGTAGTCGCCAAGTGAAACCAGCGAACCGAAGTCGCGGTAGCGCCAGGGCTTGACGCTCTTGCCAGCCAGCACCCGGGGGATGGCCTTGAAGAGATAGGACGCCTGCTGGTGCGCCGCCTGGGCGCGTGGCGGCACCATGCGTCCGGGGTGCCCATGCGAGGCGGCGGCTGCGCAGTCACCCAGGGCGAAGACACGCGGGTCTTCCGGCGAACGCAGGCACTCATCGACCACAAGCTGGTTGAGCGGGCTGATGGACAGCCCGAGATCGCGCAGAAACGACGGCGCCTTGACGCCGGTCGCCCACACCACCATTTCGGCGGCGATCACCGTGCCGTCGGCGAGACGCACCGCCTTCGGCAGCACCTCGGCGACACGTGCGTTGACGTGGACCTCGACCTCGAGTTTTTCGAGCATGCGGTGCGCGGTCGTCGAGATGCGCGCCGGCAGCGCGGGCAGGATGCGCGGCGAGGCTTCGATCAGGTGCAGCCGGATGTGCTTGTCGGGATCGATGTTGTCGAGACTGAAGGACACGAGTTCACGGGTCGCATTGTGCAGCTCGGCGGCCAGTTCGACACCCGTTGCGCCCGCACCCACGATGGCGACATTGAGTTGTTCGGGGCGCAGCGGCTGCGTCTGCGCGTGGGCGCGCAGGAAGGCGTTCACCAGCCGTCGATGGAAGCGGTCGGCTTCCTGGGTGCTGTCGAGCGCGATGGCATGCTGCAGTACGCCAGGCGTGCCGAAATCGTTGATGCGGCTGCCGACCGCGAGCACCAGGATGTCGTAGTCGACGCGGCGGGTTTGGGCCGGTTCGTGCCCGAAGGGGTGGCACGGCAAAGGGCAGGGGATTCAGGCGGGGTGGTGGTGTCGGGCAGATCGGGAGCCAGGAGACTGGAGCTGGTGAACAGCGCCGGAAGGCCCGGAACGGGGAAATTCAGGCGGCCCTCCGCGGTAAACAGCGCCAGGGCGGGTGGTTTGAAAGTACTATCCGCATACGATGAATGCTCTTAGTACAAAAACGGCCTTTGTGACCGGCGGTGGCTCGGGGATTGGCCGGGCGTTGTCGAAAGCGCTCTCGGCCCGCGGCATCGCGGTGGGTGTGACCGACGTTGATCATGATGCGGCCGCACGCGTGGCACAGGAGTGTGGTCCTCGCGCCGTCGCGGCCGCGCTGGACGTACGGGACCCGGCCGCCGTGCGCGACGCCATCGAGCGCTTCGCGGCCGAGCATGGACGGCTGGACTATGTGTTCAACAATGCGGGCATCGGCACGGCCGGTGAAGTCGACGACATCCCGTTGGATGCTTGGCGTCGTATCGTTGATATCAACCTGTACGGCGTGTTGCATGGCGTCCTTGCCGCCTATCCGCTGATGCTCAAGCAGGGGTTTGGACACATCGTGAATACGGCATCGCTGGCAGGGTTGGGACCCGCTCCCTTGTTCGCGCCGTATGCCCTGACCAAACACGCCGTGGTCGGATTGAGTACCAGCTTGCGCATCGAGGCCGCGGCGCGTGGCGTGCGGGTGAGCGTGTTTTGTCCAGCGGCCGTGGAGACACCCATCTTGGACAGCATGAATCCGGCGGAGTTCGGGATCAATTCCGCGCCCGATGCGCGCCGGTTCCTCACCGCGCTGGCCGGTGCTCCGTATTCCGTTGAGCACGCCGTGGCCGAACTGCTGGTCGCGTTGGACGCGAACCACGGCGTCATCGTGCTGCCGGCGCGAGCGCGATTGGCTTGGCGGCTGGGGCGATGGTTCCCGGCGTTGGTGGAAAAGCTCAGCCTGTCAGCAGTCGCGGCCGAAAGAAAAGCGCTGAAGTAGCCGGCAGGTGTACGCCGGTTTCGGGGAGCGGTGAGAGTCAATCGGGCGACCGCCGGCCGACTCACATAAATAGCCGTTCCGCCATCCACCGCAGCACGGTAACGTACGGCCATGACATGCCGATCCTCATGCTGCGCCGTCGCCCTCGCGTGGCTCGCTGCCTCGTCACTCGGTGCCCAGCCAACGTCGTTCACGTGGCCAACATCGACCCCGTCGCAGGCCGGTCTCAATTCCGCCCTCGTCAATGCCACTTAGGGTTTCGAGCACTTGGCGACCGTCACGTCCATGCCTAGCAAGAGTCTGCATCGTATGCTCTCTCCGAAGGGCAACCCAAGCATGGATAATCTGGCAGCCATCTTCGATGCCATACGCAAGAGGCTCAACGTCGATCTCAAAGCGCAAGCGGTCAGTTTGCGCAAAGTGGCATGACCTGCGTGGTCTACGACATCTCGGGGAAGCCGCCCGCGACGATCGCGTGGGAGTAAAGGTGCGGATTTCCTGAGTGACGGGTCTACGAGATATTCCGTCGCGGATCTTGTTCGACGCAGCATCTGATGAAAACGGATGAGTGCAATCGGGTCGAGATCGACTCTGCGCTAGAGCTTGAGTCTGCTGCGCAGCTGGCGCTTTTGGGCATGCAAGCTTTGATCAGGTAGGCTCCGGCGGGCTTTCACAGGAATTCACGTCATGGATATCTCCCGCCGACACACCCTCGTCGCGCTGTCCGGCGCCACGGCCACAACCCTGGCCGCCACATCCGCTGCGGCGTCCGCGACCGCCGTGGGCGCATCCGGCCGGGCCGGAACGCGCATCGCCGGCGCGAGCCTGCGCGGCCCGTCGATCGACCTGATGACGCCGCAAGGAAACGTTCGCGCGATCGCTCGGCTTCAGGGCAACCTCGACATGAAGTCCGACCGCTACACCTGGTACGACGGCGTCGTTTCCGCTGTGATCCCGGGACGCCAGGCGTTCGATATGTTCGGCTTCCGCGGCATGGCGGCATCGCGACTGGTGCCGCTCGAGACCGAACCCGGCTATCGACTGCTCAACCGCGAGTTCGGTGCCTATTACGACCTCGCCAGCCGAGAAGTGCTCGACACCTGGCGCAACCCGCTGATCGACGAGACCGTCAAGGTCGTGCACCTGGCCAACGATCCGGTGAACCACACGATCCGCGAGTGGGTGTCGCCGCCGCC
>JBIKVA010000239.1:0-4071 GCA_044357085.1 Steroidobacteraceae bacterium
TTACCCTCGTGCGGCGCAGCAACGGCTCGCTGGCGAGCTGGGGATACAACACCGACGGGCAGCGTGGCGACGGCACCTCGGGGGCTGCGAGCGACACCATCGGCACCGTCACGTTGCCGGCGGGTCGTACCGCCCGTCAGATCGCGGCAGGCGGCTATCACGCGCTGGTTCTGCTCGACAACGGCGACGTCTATTCCTGGGGTCTCAACGATACCGGCCAGCTCGGTCTGGGCGATTCGCTCTCGCGCACTGCGCCCACCAAGGTCACGCTGCCGCGCCCGGCGCTCGCCGTGGCGGCTGGCAGGGCGTTCTCGCTGGCGCTGCTCGATGACGGGCGGGTCTACGCCTGGGGTGCCAACACCATTGGCCAGCTGGGCAACAATTCCCGCGACTCGTCGCCGACGCCGCTGGCCGTGAGCGGCCTGACCGGTGTGGTGCAGATCGCCGCCGGCAACACCCACGCGCTTGCCTTGCGCAGCGACGGCAGCGTCTCGGCCTGGGGCGCCAATGCCTCCGGCCAGTTGGGCGACGGCAGCTTCAAGCCGAGCCGCATCCCCGTTGCCACCGGCCTCACCCAGATCACCCGCATCCGTGCGGGCGGCGACGTGTCGCTTGCCGTCAGCCAGCGTCGCGCCCTCTATCTTTGGGGCGAGAACGGCGACGGCCAGCTCGGTCTCGGTTCGGCGGCGACGACAGACATCGGCATCGCGACCGGCGTGGCGCGCGACGTCATCGACGCCGCGGCCGGCGAGCGAGGCACGCTGGTGCTCGGCAGCAACGGTTTGCTGCGAGCCACCGGTGCCAATGACGCCGGGTCGCTCGGCGACGGCGGAACGACGGCACGCAACACGCTCGCCGCGGTCAGCGTCGTGAGCCAGGGCATCGCGGTGGACATCGGCGGCCTGTCTTTCGCTGCGGCCATCGCTGCGGACGGCACCACCTGGACCTGGGGCGACAACACCGGCAAACAGCTCGGCAACAGCAGCATCGCCGCGGCCGGCACGTCCACGCCGACGGTCGTACCGAGCTTCGACGCGATTCCCTGAGGGCCGCCCTGCCGCGCCCCGCAGCCCTGCCGCCCTTGCGGCCCTGCCGCCGTCAGTCGACGCGATAGGGCTGCCAGCGGCCGTCGCTGCCGCGGATCAACCAGCCGTTCGGCCGGTTCATCACCTCGAGCAGCGCCGCGGTTTCGGCGTCGGGTGTGCCGTCGAACCGCTCCGGTCGATATTTCATCTGGAAGTTGGCGATGACCCGCCGGGTGGCGTCGTCGAACTCGCCGTGGCGCGGCACCTCGTAGCCGATCGCGTCCAGCCCCTGCTGGAACCATGCAACCGGCGGCAGCGCGGACTCGTGTGCGGGCCGAGCCGCCGCGACTGCAGCGGTGTCCGGCCACGGCACCAGACCCTCGTCGGCCAGCCGCCGCCACGGAAACTTCGGCCCCGGATCGGTCTTGCGCTGCGGTGCGATGTCGCTGTGACCGAGGATGCGCTGCGGCGCGATGGCATGCCGCGCGGCGATGTCGCGCACCAAAGAAACCACTGCATCGATCTGCGCGGGCGGGTAATCGGCGAAGTTCGCGCCGGCCGCCGCATCATCGCCCATGTTGACGATCTCGATGCCGATGGAGCTCGAATTGAGCTGGGTGTCGCCGCGCCAGAAGCTCTGGCCGGCATGCCATGCACGCCGGTCCTCGTCGACGAGGCGATAGATGGTGGGCGGCTCGACCCCGACGAGGTAGTGGCTGCTGACCCGCCGCGGGCCCTCGCCGCGGGTGAGCGCGGTCACCGAGCGCGCGAAGTCCAGCTGGGTGAAGTGGATGATGAGATAGCGGACCCGGCTGTCGTGGTTCGGGCTGCGGTAGCGCGTGTCGATGGGGCGGCCGTCCGGGGTCATGGTCGAGCAGGCTCCTAGCGCGAGCAGCGATGTGAGTATGATGGCGGTCAGATATCGCGGTCGGCCGCGCCCCGAGGTTGTCATATGGATCGCACCGTTCTGCCGCTGCTTGCCACCCTGATGGTACTCATGGTCAACGCAGCGGCCAATATCGTGCCCATCAACGGACTGAACACCGGGCAGCTGTCGGACCTGTATCCCACGGGCTTCACGCCTCCCGGCTGGGTGTTTTCGATCTGGTCGGTCATTTACCTCGGCCTGCTCGCCTTCGGTGTCGCGGCCTGGCGCGGTTCCCCGCGCATTCGCGCCCGGATCGCGCCGATCACGAACCTCTACTTCGTCAACGCGGCCGGCAACGCCGCCTGGATCTTCGCCTGGCACTACCGGCTGGTTGCGCTCAGCGTGGTGATCATGCTGCTGATCCTGGCGACCCTCATCGCCATCTTCGTCCGCCTGCGCCGTCTCGGTTCGCCCTCGGCCGCCGAGTTCCTCTGCGTCGATGGCGTGTTCGCCATCTACTTCGGCTGGATCACCACGGCGACGCTGGTGAACTTCGCGACCCTGTTCTTCGATCTCGGCTGGTATCCCTTCGGTCTCTCGATGGACCAGTGGGCGCTCGCGACGGTCTGCGCGGCCGGCGCGATCTACGTCTGGATGGGCGCGGTGACCCGCAATGCCGCGTATTGCGCGGTGTTCGTGTGGGCAGCGGTCGGCGTTTATCTCGGTGGTGCGCAGGTGACCGGCCCGGTGCGCATCGCCGCCCTGACGGGTGCGGTCACGGTGCTGGCCTGTCTCGTATGGGCGCTCTTCATGCCACGCCAGCGAGCGCTGTTTCGAGGGCCGTGACCGCGCTGGCGTCGGGCTCGTTGAAGATCTCGTGATACATCGCCGCGAAGCATTGCGCGCGCACCGCTGAGGGCGGTGCCGCAGCGGCGAATTCCCGGCTGCCCTGCGGGTCGACCGCCCGATCATCGCCCGCGTAGAGCAGCAGCGTCGGCGTCGTCCAGCGCGCGGCTGCCGCCCGCACCGCCACGCCCTCGTTGAACACGAAGCCGCCGAGCCGGGCGCAGATGCGGTCGTGCACCAGCGGGTCGGCAAGGTACTCCTCGACGACCTTCCGGTCGTGCGACAGGATCTGCGGGTCGAGGCCATTGCCCAGCGTCAGCGAGGGCAGGAACCGGGGCAGAATGCCCACGGCGGCGCGCTGCCAGGCCGCCATGCGCACCGCCAGTGCAGGCGACGACATCACGAGGAGTGTCGGACTCACCAGCCCGCGCATCACGGCCGAGGCGACGATGAGACCCCCGAGGCTGTGCCCCACCAGCACGAGTCCGCGACCGGCGTGTTGCGGCAGCGCCATCGTCGCCGCAGCGAGTTCTGCCAGATGGTCGACGAGTTGCAGGTCGCGCGCGAGGCCACCGCGAGGACCGCTCGATCGACCATGGCCGTAGTGGTCGTAGGCGCGCACGGGATATCCCGCGGCCGCGAGCCGTGCAGCAAGCGGCTGGTAGCGCTCCGCGTGCTCGCCGAGACCGTGGACGATCAGAACCAGGGGTTTTCGGTTGGACGGCGTCCCGTGGAGCGTGCCGTCGGCAGCCCAGTCACGCACGGCGAGCCGGGAAAGGTCGGCGGTGGTGAATTCAGCGGATGTTTCCATGGTGGGTTCGATCATGCCTGAGCTCGATCCGGCAGGGAAAAAGGCCCCACAAAAAAAGGGGCCCGGTCTTGCGACCGGGCCCCTGAAGCTCCTGAGCTTGCGGAAGGCTCAGAACTTGTAGTTTGCACCGAGGTAGAAGCGACGACCGAAGAGGTCGAACTTGTCTTCGACGGTACCGCCCAGCCACCGGGCAGGCTTCTTGTCGAGGGCGTTCACCACGCCGCCACGCAGGATCAGGTTGTCCATCGGCGAGAACTGCGCCGACAGGTCGTGCTGAATGAACGTGGACGTGTAGTAGTACGCCGGGCTCTCGTAGATGTCGTCGTTGCCGCCCAGCGTGCTGAGGTTGAGCAGGTACATCGACGACTGGTAGTCGGCCTTCCAGCGCAGGCTGAAGTTCTTCGACACCTGCCATTCCGTGGTCAGCGCGAGGCGTACCCGCGGCACGGTCGTCCGGTTGTTGTCGAAGACGAAGCCTTCCGAACGCTCGTAGAACGTCGGATCACTGAAGTTGTTGAAGT
>JBIKVA010000040.1:0-15098 GCA_044357085.1 Steroidobacteraceae bacterium
CTGCTGCAGACCGAGGGTGTCGGCGTGGAGTTCACGCCGGAAGGGGTGCGACGGCTCGCCGAGATCGCCTTCCACGTCAACGAACGCACCGAGAACATCGGCGCAAGGCGCCTGCACACCGTAATGGAGCGGCTGCTCGAGGGAGTGTCCTACGACGCGAGCGAGCGCTCGGGCAGCAGCCTTTGCATCGACGCCGCATACGTGGACGAAAACCTCGGCAAGCTGTCGCAGGACGAGGACCTCAGCCGGTTCATTCTTTGAGCGATCTCGCGCTCGGCGTCGTCGTCTTCACGTTCGCGGCGGTACCGGCGTCGCTGCTGCTGCTCGCGCTGGCCGACGTGATCCGGCTCGAGGGCGAAGGTTCCCGTCGACGCTGGATCCGCAACTGCCTGTGGGCGCTCGCCGTCCCGGCATCGATCCCGCTCGGACTCGCCGCATGGGGCGCAGCCGGTGCTGCGCATCTCGAACCCCTCTGTCACGCCTATGCGACACCGGAGTTCCGGGGCACGCGCGCGGCGGAAAACCCGGTGATTCTGCTCGACCTGCAGCCGCGCGGCCCGACGCCGCGCTGGGCGGAGGCGCTGCGCACCCGCTACCCGGGAAGGGTACTGGTCGCAACGGACGGGCCGGACAAGGATGCAGCCTCGGCAACACACGTGCTGGAGGTACGTCGCATCACGCATCACCGAAATCTCTGGTTCGACGTGCAGATGGAACGCTTCCGTCTGATCGATCGGCAGTGGGGCGCGGTGCTTGCCGAAGCGGACGAACTGCAGGTCGAGGCCGGCCGCAGTCGGCATCATTGCGGCATCGAAAGCGGGCCCCTGCCCGTGCCGACGGAGCGCACCCGCTGGCCGGGCGGCGAAGGCGTCGCCGGCTTCGTCGCGGGCGGGCTGCGGCCCGCGCCGTTCAGACCATGAAGCCGAGATTGCGTGCCGTGAAATTGTTGATGCTGGGAGCGACCTTCGGGAGGTCCTGATCCTGCACACCGAACCAGCCGGCGAGCGTGGCGGCATACTGGTCGGCCGAGACGGTGGGGATGATGCGTCCGCCGCCGACGTCCCAGGCGCCGCCATTCTCCAGCACCGGATAGGCGCCATAGAAACGACCGCCGCGCACCGCGCCGCCGGCAACGAGCTGCAAACCGCCCCAGGCGTGATCGGAGCCGTCGCCGTTCGAGGTCAGCGTGCGGCCGAAGTCGGAGTGGGTGAACAGCGTGACGTTGTTCTCCATGCCGATCTCGCGGATCGAGTCGTAGAACGATTTGATCGACGCGCTGACGTTGGCGAGCAGCAGGGGCTGGTCGCGCACCAGGTCGTCGTGCTGGTCGAAACCACCCGTGGAGACGAAGAAGATCTGCCGTGACAAGCCGAGGCTTTGCCGCGACGAAATGATCTTGGCGACGGTGCGCAACTGCTGCTGCAGCGACGACAAGGTGCCGGTGTTGGGCAGGGCGGTGAAGTTGTAGCCGCTCGCCACCGCGCCGCTCACCCGATCGGCGAACTGGATCGCCCGTTGCTGCACGCTCGCGTAGGCGCGCTCATAGGTGGTGTTTGCAGACGAACCGAGGGCGCTGGTCAGCACGGATTCATAGGACGCCCGCCGCGCCGGACCGGCACCGGTGGTCGGCAGGGCTGCAAACTGCACCGGTCCGTTGGCGCCCATGACGTAGGGCTTGGCAACCTCGCTGGCCTGGAAGTAGGTCTGCCCGGCGAGCGAGACATTGACCGACACCGACTGGCCTCCCACCTGCGCGTTCAGGACGTCGGCGACCCGACCGGCCCAGCCACTCTTGGAGGCCGAGCGGCCACGCAGGCTGTGCCATTGGTCCTGCTGGTCGTTGTGAGAGAAGAGTTGCGGCGGTAGCGCATGACCGGTGCGCGACGCGTTCTGGTACTCGGTCTTGCTGGTCGGCCGTACCAGCGGACCAATGTTCGCCATGACGGCGAGCTTCCCGGAGGCGAACAGATCCCGCGCTCCGGTCATGCTCGGGTGGAAACCGTAGGTGGGATCGCCGCTCGTCTGGTTGGCCAGCGTCACCGGCAGCAACGCGGTGCGGTCGATGGCCAGGCTCGAGGCGGTACCGCCGCCGCGCGAACGCGAGTAGGCGTTGTATTCGGCAGTGCTCGTCGGCACCACCATGTTCCAGGAGTCGTTGCCACCGAAGAGGAACAGGCACACCAGAGCCTTGTAGTCGCCGAAGCCGCCGGTGCCGGTCATCTGCGCATGCACCGTGCCCGCGGTGCGCCCGAAGGCGTAGGCAACGCCGCCTGCGGCGGCGGCCTTGATGAACTTGCGTCTGAGGCGGTCCATGGCGAGTCCCTCTCAGCGCTGCAGCGCGTACTCGGGTGAGGTAACGACGAAGAAGATCGCGTCCGCCGTGCGCGTCGCGAGCGCCGCGGCCGGATTGGTCGCAGGCACGACGGTGCGGTCGATCTGGGCCTTGGCTTGTGCCTTCAGCGTGACCGAAATCTGTCCCGAGCCGCCGAGCAGCCGCTCGGCAACGCGGTTGATGAGCGCCTCGCTGTCGGCGGCAGCCGCGAGTTCGTCGGCGGTATTGATGTACATGATGTCCGCTGCGGGATTGGCGACGGTGTGCGTTCGCGACAGCGCCTGCGTCCAGAAGAAATTGGCCATCTGCGTGTTGAGGTATTCGGTGGCGATCTGCATCTCGGGCGCCAAGCGACCGGAGTCGGCGATCTCGCCCGGGGGCGCATAGAAGGGACTGAAGAAATTGAACACGGAGGGCGAACTGCCCTGCGCCTGGCCGAAGACCCCTGCCGCACCGCCGCTGAAGTTGCCGGCAACACCGAACTTGCCGGATGGCGCCTTGGCCTCGTAGGCACGCCAGAACTGCGTCAGGCGCAGCAGCGGCTCCTTGAGTTTCCCGGCGCTCGAGGCCGTGTTGCCGCTCGGCGCGTTGCGCGCCTCGGGATCGAGCAGGATCGTCTTGACCACCGCTTCGAGATTGCCGCGGCGACCCGCGCCGTCGTTGTTGAACTTCTCGGCGACGCGCTGCACGTAGGCCGGCGAAGGATTGCTCGTGACGAGGCGCTGGATCAGCTGCTTCGAGATGAACGGCCCGACGTTCGGATGGTTGAAGACGTTATCGAGCGCGTCCTTGAGGTCCTGCGCCCCGCTCTGCCCCGCCGGAATGGTGGCATTGGGCAGGGTCACGCCGGAGTACGTGAGCAGCAGCTTGCTGCCGGTCTCGTGCTGCTCGGGGAAAAGACGCATCGGCCGAACCTGGTTGTAGCCGCTGACCGGCGCGACTTGCACACGCGTGGTCGCGAACGTGCAATTGGGCAAGACGGTGGGGCAGTCCCACTTCCAGCCGGTGAACACGCGCGCGAAGCCCTCGATCACATCCTGGTTGTAGGTGGGGATCGGTTGGCCGCTGGCATCGTTGCGGACCGTGCCGTCGATGTTCAGCTGCACCAGCCCGACGCTGAAGAGCTGCATCATCTCGCGCGCGTAGTTTTCGTCCGGGCGCAGGTTGGTGTTGGCGACGGCCTTCTGGTTGCCGAGCATCGAGAGATACACACCCATGGCCGGGTGCAGCGTCACGTTCTCGAGCAGGGTGCGGAAATCGCCGAAGGCGCCGCGCGCCAGCATGTCGTGGAAGTCCGCGGTGGCGTTCGGCAGGTTGGCGAGCGCTCCGACCTGCGATACGACCAAGATTTCGGAGAGTGCGAAAGCCACGCGCTGGCGCAGCTGGTCTTCGCCGCGCAGGGCATTGGCGAACCACTGCTCGAGGCGGTTGTTGTTGAGGACCGCGATGTTGAAGTTCATCGGCACGGGGTCCGGGTAGGCCGTTTCGACCGCCGGCAGGAGCAGCGAGGCTTCGCGGCCGATCTGCGCGTCGATCCACCGCGAGTAGGCGGTGCTGGAGTCGCCGAGCGCGATCAGACGACTCGCCTCGGCTTCGGTGGCCCCGAAGGTGGCCTGATTGAGAAAACGGAAGGCTTCGGCCTTGGTCACCGGCGGCGCAGTGGCCACTGGCGGAGTCGCAGGACCCGAGGTGCTGCCGCCGCCACCGCCTCCCCCGCACGCCGTCAGCAACGCGAAGGCTGCCGCGACGAAGAACCGTGAGCTTGTTTTGAGCCGGCTCGCTGCTGTCATGGCTGCGACTTTAGCGCGGTCGAAAGCCGAATCAATCACCAGCCAGATGACAGAACATGAAACCGTGACGCCGTTCCACTCCGCGGTGGCAGACCCGGCGCTGCGACCCGGCGGTCGCCGCGGGTCAGGAGTAGTGCTGCGCGGCCAGCAAGTCGAGGCGCTGCTCGAAGTCGCTGCCGGTCGGCAGCAGCAGACAGCCGGACGGCAGTTCCTCGGCGGTCACCATGCGTGCCGCAAAACCCCCGACCCAGACTTCGCAGCGGCCCTGCAGCTGTGCGGCGAGTTCGTGCAGCTGGGCGAGTGCGGGGACTTCGTTCTCGGGCATCACCAGCGAAACGAGCACGGCCCGCGCCTCGACCTCGAGGGCGAAACGCGCGAGCTCGCCGGGCGGCACGTCGACGCCGAGATAGTGGGTGCGGAAGCGACGGGTAGCGGCGAGCCAGCTGCACATCAGGATGCCCAGTTCGTGACGTTCGCCGGAGAGGGTGGACAGCACGAGACAGGGGCCGCTTTCGGAACGCAGGTAGCCGCGCGACACGCTGATGATCAGCCGCCGCACGATGTCGGTGACCATGTGTTCCTGCGCGATCGAGACCTCGCCGCGGTGCCAGCGTTCGCCAACCTCGCGCACCAGCGGCACCAAGACCGTATTGACCACCTCGTTGGGCGGCAGCAGTGCCACGGCCGACGTCAGCACCTCTTCGACGCCGGACGGGTCAGAGTGCAGCGTGGCGTCGATGGCCCGCTCTACATAAGACTGGCCGCGGGAGGGGCCGGGCCGGGCCTGCCCGCCCGAGTCGGCAACCAGCTTGGCCAGTTCGTCCGCCGAGAGATTGGCCAACCGGCTGATGGTGTGACCGAGCTCGGTCGCGGTACGCAGCAGCCGTAGCCGGGCGACGTCCGCTGCGGAATAGGTCCGGCGCCCGGAGCCGTCGCGCGACGGGCTCACGACCTCGTACCGTCGCTCCCAGGCCCGCAGGGTCTCGACCGAAAGACCCGTCGCCTGCGCGACCGCCTTGATCGTGAATTGCCCAGAAGCCGATGTTGTTGCGAGTCTGTTCATGTGTTGTTCAGCTTCTGTACACCCTTAACCTGTACAACATCTTGACAGATCAGTCCTGCGGTGTCATCCTTCGCTTCGTAGATTGCCTCGCGTACGCAGGATCGCGGTACGCCCCCAGCCAACCCACGGAGTACTGCCATGATTCGCTTCAACGCCAAGAGCCTCGCCGCCGCCGCCCTTCTCGGGATGAGCGCAGTGGCCGCCCAAGCCACCGGTTCAGCCACCGTTCTCGATGTCGCCAAGGAGAAGGGTAACTTCAACACGCTCGCCAAGGCGATCGAGGTCGCCGGCCTGCAGGACGCCCTCAGCGGCAACGGCCCGGTGACGATCTTCGCGCCGACGGACGAGGCCTTCGCCAAGCTGCCGCCGGCCCAGCTCGAGGCGCTGCTGCGTCCCGAGAACAAGGACCAGCTGGTCAAGATCCTGACCCACCACGTAGTGCCGGGAAAGGCGCTCGAGACCGACGACATGAAGCGCTCCCGCAGCGCCAAGACGGTCGCTGGTGAAGACCTGAAGTTCGAGCTCGTGCGTGGCCGCCTGCGTGTCGATGGCGCCCGCGTCACGGGTGACTACAACGCCACCAATGGCGTGGTTGTCGCCGTCGACAGCGTGCTGCTGCCGAACTGATGTTGGAGGACACGGTGCTTCCCTCGGGGGGCGCCGTTCCGGACAAGGAAGTCCGGAAGTAAGGAAACATCCCGTCCAAGGATGCACCGGGTGGAGCGGATCGCGAGGTCCGCTCCACCCCGGACGATAAACCCGCCCCGCAGCCCGCGGCGCTGGACGACAAGCCGGGTCTCTCGATGCCCGACACGCGGTGACCGTACTCACGGCCCCGTGGTTAATATCTCTCCGTGTTTCTCACCACGACGGTTGGCAGCCTGCCGAAACCCGATTGGCTGGCCGAGCCCGAAAAACTCTGGGCAGGCTGGCGCCTCGAGGGCGGCGCACTGCAGCAAGGCAAGCAGCGCGCCGCGCTCGAGTGGCTGCGCGAGCAGGAAGACGCGGGCATCGACGTGGTCGGTGACGGCGAGCAGTTCCGCATCCATTTCGTTCACGGATTCCTGGAGCGCATCTCCGGCATCGATTGGGAACGCAAGACACGGATGGGCATCCGCAACAACCGCTACGAGGCGGACGTCCCCACCGTCACCGGACCGCTGACGCGGCCGCATCCGGTGCACGTCGCCGACGCAGCCTTCATGCGGGGTCACACCACGCGACGGCTGAAAGTCACGCTGCCCGGTCCGATGACCATCTGCGACACCCTGGCCGACGGCTACTACGGACGTCGCGCGGACATGGCGATGCGCTTCGCCGAGATCCTCAACCAGGAGGCACGCGAACTGGAAGCCGCGGGCGCCGACGTGATCCAGTTCGATGAGCCTGCCTTCAACGTGTTTCTGGACGAGGTCCGCGACTGGGGACTGCCGGCGCTGGAGCGCGCCATGCAAGGCCTGCGGGCGACGACCGTGGTGCACATCTGCTACGGCTACGGCATCGAGGCCAACATCCGCTGGAAGCAATCGCTGGGCGAGGAATGGCGGCAGTACGAGCAGATCTTCCCCTGGATCAATGCCAGCAGCGTGCAGCAGGTCTCGCTGGAGTTCGCCGGTTCGCGCGTACCGCACGAGGTGCTGCGACTGCTGCCCGACAAGCAACTGCTCGTGGGCGCCATCGAAGTGCTGCCGGGCAAGCTCGAGACCGCGGAGGAAGTGGCGCACAACATCCTCGAGGCCTCGCGCCATGTCGATACCTCGCGCCTGCTGCCTTGCACCAACTGCGGCATGGCGCCGCTGCCTGCGGCCCTTGCCCGCGGCAAGTTGCGCGCGCTCGGCGCGGGTGCGGCGCTCGCGCGCCGCAACGCCGGCCGGTTCTGAAGCGTCGCGTTCCCGAACATCGCAGCGGACGGAGCCTCACATGGACCTGCAACTTGCCAACCAGCGTGTCGTGCTCTGCGGAGCGGCGGGTGTACTCGGCCGCGCCATCGCCGCCGCCCTCGCCGACGAAGGTGCGCGCCTGGCACTGCTGGGGCGTGATGCCGGCGCACTCGGTGATCTCGCGCGCTCGCTGCCGGCCGCCGCCGGGGGTGGGCATCTGGCCCTGGAGTGCGATCTCGCCGTTGCCGAATCGACCGATGCGGCGATCGACGCTGCGGACCGCGGACTTGGCGGCATCGATGTGCTCATCTCGGCAGCCGGCGCCGCCCAAGGCGGCGTGTTCTGGGAAATCGACGATGCTGCCTGGCGCAGCAATCTCGAGATCAAGCTCTTCGGCACCATCCGCGCCCTGCGTGCAGTCGCGCCGCGCATGGTGGCAAAGCGCCGCGGACGCATCGTGCTGGTGGTCGGCAACTCGGCGCGCCAGCCCGAGCCGCGCATGCTGCCGGGCGCCGCGGCCAATGCGGCCCTGCTTGCGATCGTGCGCGGGCTCGCCGAAGAGCTCGGGCCCCACGGAGTGGCGATCAACGCCGTGAACCCCGGGCCGGTGCGTTCAGCGCGCTGGGACCGCCTGATGCAGGCTGCGGCGGTACGTGAAGGCGGTACCGCGGCGGAGGCAGAGGCTCGGTTCCTCGAGAAGACGGCCTTGCGCCGTCTCGCCACGCCGGAAGAAGTCGCGACGCACGTGGCCTTCCTCGCCTCGCCAGCGGCAGCCCATCTCACCGGAACCTCCCTCACCATCGACGGCGGCAGCACGAAATCCCCATGACCGACCAACTTGGATATCGCGGACGCATAGCGATCGTCGTTCCCTCCACCAACACCAGTTGTCAGCCGGAGTCGGAGATGCTCCGCCCGACGGGCGTCACCAACCACATCGCGCGCATCAGCATCAAGGAGCGTCCGCTCACCACGGAGCAGGCGTTCATGGAGCATGTGCAGGCCATGCGCGACGGCATGCGCACCGCCATCGACCAGGTGATGACCTGCCAGCCGACGCACGTGATCATGGGCGTCGCACTCGAGGCTTTCTGGGGCGGCGTTGCCGCAGCCGACGAGTTGCAGCAGGAACTCTCCGCGCGCGCCGGCGTCGGCGTCTCGATGGGTTCGACCGCCACGGTGGCCGCGCTGCGCCGCTACGGCGTGAAGTCCATCGCGGTGCTGACGCCGCACCAGCCGCGTGGCGACGAACAGGTGCGCCGCTACTTCGAGGAAGCGGGCTACAGCATTCCGCGCCTGATCGGTCTCAAGTGTCCCTCGCCGGTGCAGATCGCGCACACCACGCGCCGCCAGGTGATCGACGCGCTGCGCGCGCTCGACGGCGACGACGTCGAGGCCATCGTACAGGTCGGCACCAACCTGGCGGCGATCGGTACCTGCGCCGAAGCCGAGCGCTGGCTGGGCAAGCCGGTGCTCGCCATCAACGCCATCACCTACTGGGATGCGCTGCGACGCTCGGGCGTCAGCGACCCGGTACATGGCTTCGGCCGCACGCTGGAAAATCTTTGAGAAGCAGCACCGGTCGCCACCGGCAGGGAAGCAGGACATCAGGTGTCGAGGCACGGCATGGATGAGCGCGTACTGATTGCGGGCGGCGGACCGGCTGGCATGGCCACGGCCCTGTTCCTTGCGGCGCAGGGCGTGCCGGTGACCGTGCTCGAACGCGGCACCGGTCCGCATGCCGACCCGCGCGCCGCGACCTACCACCCGCCGACACTCGAGATGCTCGAGCCCTCGGGCGTCACGGCCGAACTGCACGAGCGCGGCATCGTCACCCGCACCTGGCAATATCGCGACCGCCGCGCCGGCCTCGTCGCGGAATTCGACCTGCAGGCCCTCGCCGGCGACACCCGCTATCCCTACCGGTTGCAGTGCGAGCAGCACAAGCTGGTCGCGATGATGGAGCGTCGCGTGGCGGCCTCGCCGCTGGCGCAGGTGCTGCATGGCGTCGAGGTCACCGCCGTACAACAGGACGCAGCAGGCGTCCGCGTCGAAGTCCGCCATGACGACGGGTCGTCATCGACCCTCGGCGGACGTTGGCTGGTCGGGGCCGATGGCGGCCGCAGTCTCGTACGCAAGAGCCAGGGCATCGACTTCCGCGGCTTCACCTGGCCGGAACGCTTCCTCGTGGTCACCACCACGTTCGACTTCGAGCCGCTCGGTTTCGCCTTCAGCGCGTACACCATGGACCCGATCGAGTGGACAGCCACCTTCAAGGTGCCGGGCGAGGACGGACGCGGCATCTGGCGCTGCGTGTTCCCGACGCACCCCGAGGATGACGAGCAGGAGTTGCTCGATTTCGGGCGCGCGGCGCAACGACTCGCCGACTTCGTGCCCGAGAGCCGGCGCGGGCAGGTCATCCACACCAATCTCTACGGGGTACACCAGCGCGTCGCCAGCCAGTACCGGCAGGGGCGTGTACTGCTCGCCGGCGATGCCGCGCACGTCAACAACCCGCTTGGCGGCATGGGGCTCAACTTCGGCATACACGATGCTCACAACCTCGCCGAGCGTCTCGGCCGCGTGTGGCGCGGCGAGAGTGACGCGCTGCTCGACCAGTACGACCGGCAGCGGCGGGACGTCGCCGAGCGCTACCTGCAGACACAGACCATCGCCAACAAGCAGACGCTGGAGGAAACCGACCCGGACAAGCGGGCGCAGCGTCAGGCGGAAATGCGGGCGACGGCCGCAGACCCGGCACGGGCGAGGCTGTACCTGCTGCGCACCGCGATGATCGAGGGCCTGCGCGCGGCAGCGGCCATCGCCTGACCCGCGGCCGCGGCGGATGCCCGTAGACGCCGCGACCGGCGCGTTACAATCGTCGCCGAATCGGGAACCACGTCGCAGGCTGTCGGGAGGGTACCGGCCCGGTGAAGCGCAGACTCAAAATAATCTCCATCGCCATCGGCGTCTTCATCGTCATCGCCGGCCTGTTCACGCTCGAGTTCCTGACCTTCGGCGGCCAATTCCGCGCTTTGGTGCCGCGGACACCTGGTGAATGCGGTGTCCAGCCGCTGGGCGCGAGCGCCGAGGACATCCAGATCGACCGCAATCGCAGTGTCGCCTATCTGTCCTCGCTCGATCGACGTGCACTCGTCGACGGCGACGACGTGCGTGGGACGGTGCTGCAGATCGATCTGACCGCCGATCCGCTGCGTGCCGTGCCGGCCCTCGCTTCCCTGCCGCCCGATTTCCGGCCGCACGGCATGTCGCTCTATCGGATGGGTGACGGCAAGCAGCGGCTGTTCGTCATCAGCCACCCGCCCGGCAACGAGCACAGCGTCGAAATCTTCGAGCAGCAGGCCGACGGCCTGTTCGCCCACATCGGCACCGTGCGCGATCCGCTGTTGCTGTCGCCGAACGCCATCGTCGCCGTCGGGCCGCAGCAGTTCTACGTGGCCAACGACAAGGGCGCGACCGGCATACTCGATCGGGTACGCGAATTCGCCTTCCGCAGTGGCTTGTCGAAGGTGCTGTACTACGACGGCGCGACGATGCGGGTCGCCGCCGATGGCCTGAAGAGCGCCGTCGGCATGGGCCTGTCGCCCGACGGACTCAAACTTTATGTGGCCGAGACTCTGGGCAAGCGCCTGTCGGTGTACGTGCGAAACCCCGGATCGGCCGAACTGCGCCTCGATGAGCGCATCGATCTCGACGGCTCGCCGGACAACATCAACGTCGACGGCGACGGTACGCTGTGGGTGGCCGTGCATGCGCACCTGCTCGATCTGATGCGGCACTTCGGCGATCGGCAACACCTCGCGCCCACCACCATCATGCGTCATGCGGCGGGCCGTACCGAACCCGTGTACGTCAACGATGGTTCGGCGATCTCCGCCGGCAGTGTCGGAGCGGTCTTCGAAGAACGCCTCTACGTGGGCTCGATCACGGAACCGAAGATGCTCGTCTGCCGACTGCGCTGAGACGGCCGCGAAGTTGCGGGGCGCGATCGACCGCATCGGCCGCAGCGCGGGCGCAAAGGGTTTGAAGCCCGTCGGCGGGGAGAGTAAAACCGACGCTGGAACGGGGGTAAATCACATGACCATGAATCGTCGCGAATTCGTCGTCTCCACCGCGGTGTCCGCCGCCGTCGCAGGACTCTCCTCGACCGCCTACGCCGCGGGCTCGGGCGATCCGGACGTGATCGTGATCGGCGCCGGACTTTCCGGACTCGAGACGGCACTCACGCTGGAGGAAAACGGTCTCAAGGTCTTGCTGCTCGAAGGTCGCAATCGCATCGGCGGACGCGTGTACACGCTGTTCGACGTGCCGGGCCATCCCGAGGTCGGCGGCAATACCATCGCCAACGCCTACGGGCGCTGCATCGCCGCGGCGGAGCGCAGCAAGATCGAAATCGTCAACCTCGCACCGCGGTTGTTCGCCAACCGCGCCGGCCAGGAATTGTTCCTCGGCAGCGAACACATCCCGATCAAGGATTGGGCGAACCATCAACGCAATCCGTTCGTGGGCGACCAGCGCAAGCTTCCGCCTTGGGCATGGGCCGACGCACTCTTCAAGCAGCACATGCCGTTTCGCGACCTCGAGAACTGGCACGACGCCGCACACGCCAAGTACGACATCTCGGTGCACGAGTTCCTCACCTCGCATGGCGCCACCGATGCCATGATCCGCCTCGGTTTCGATACCAACATCGCCTACGGCACGACCTCGCACGACGTGTCGCTGCTGCAGCAGGCGTTCGCGGACTACTGGCAGACCGTCAACCGCGGGGCAATCACGGCGTTCTCGCGTACCGGCGCCGCAAATCAGGCGCCTGCAGCCGCACCAGGCAGCACGACCCCGGCCGGACCGCCACCGGCGGGTGTTGCACCTGGCGCACCGCCGGGACTGCTCGTTGGTGCCTTCAAGGGCGGCAACCAGAACCTGCCGATCGCCATGGCCAAGCGCCTCAAGGGCGACCTGCTCATGGACCGACGCGTCACCGCCATCGAAGTCAGCGATACCGGCGCCAAGGTCACCTGCAGCGACGGCAAGAGCTACCGCGCAAAGGCCGTGGTCTGTTCGATGCCGTTCTCGACCCTGCGCCACGTGGCGATCGACCCGCTGCCCGAACCGGTACAGCACAAGGCCATCCAGACCCTGGGCTACATACCCATCACGCAGTTCCACCTGGTCGCGAAGCGGCCCTTCTGGCTCGACGACGGCCTGTCACCCTCGATGTGGACCGACGGTCCGCTCGGCCTCGTGCTGGCGCAGCGATTCGGCAAGACCGACGACGAAGTCACAAGCCTCACCGTCTGGGCGCGCGGCCTCAACGCACAGTTCGTCGACCGGCTCCCGCAGGAAGAGGCCAAGCGACTGATCGTCTCCGAATTCGCACGCCTGCGACCGGCGTCGAAGGGACACCTGACCGTCGCGGCGATGCACTCCTGGGCTGCCGATCCGTTCTCGGCGGGCGACTGGGCGATCTTCCAGCCCGGGCAGGTGCGCGAATTGCGCGCCGCGATCGCCAAGCCGCATCAGCGTCTGTTCTTCTGCGGCGAGCACACATCGGTGGGCAGTCGCGGCATGGAAGGCGCGTTCGAGTCCGCCGAGCGCGTCTCGCTCGAGGTGCTGGCGGCGGTATAGCCTCTGCCGGCAGGCGGTTCAGCCTGCTGCAGGTGGCGCGACGCCAGTCAAAGATTTCCGCCGAGGCCGCGCCACTGCGGCTTCGGGTACGGGTCTTCCTTTGCCGGTTTCGGCTTCACGGTGGCACGTGATCGCCACAGGATCAGCCACCAGAAGCCGAAGAACGAGAGCGTCATCCAGCAGAATTCGTGCATGCCCCAGCGTTCGACGCCGAAGCGCGCGAGCTGTTCGAACAGGATGAAGGTCACGGTGAAGGCGATCGCACCGATGAAAGCCCGAACCTTCCAGCCGAACGAGCGGTTGCGGCCGCGCATGCCGATCGCCCACCACGCCGCAAGAAAGAACACCGTGTACGCGTTGATGAGAACAAGCCAAACCGGCGACGGAGCCTTGAGCCAGTAGTGGTTCACCCAGAAAGCGCCGGCGCCGAAGAACGTCAGCAGCACGTAGCGCCATTCCTCGAGAGGCTCCTTGAGCGCAACCTGCCATAGCCACACCAGGAACACGTAGACCGTCCAGGTGCCGAAGAGAAGTTCATAGAACCGGACCTTGCCCTGCCAGGCGTCCTCGAGCGGCGGCATCCACATGATCTGCATCCCCCCCAATGAATAGTCAGGCGCGCCGCGGCACGCTTGCCGACGGCAGCCGTCACCCGCAGACGATAGCGGCTGAGGTCTCCGGTCGGCTCGGTTCTCAGCCGGGACCGGCCGACTGACGGAATCCTCAAACCCGCGTATCCTCGACCGTTACGGGGGAAACCATGCCGAATGCAAGCATCACGGGCTGGGGCAAGTGCCTGCCGCCGGCCATCCTGTCGAACGCCGATATCGCGACCTTCATCGACACCTCGGACGACTGGATCCTCACTCGCACCGGCATCGGTGCCCGGCGAATCTCCCACGTCTCCCTCGGCGACATGGCGCATGTCGCCGCAGCCCGCGCCCTCGCCTGCGCGGGTCTTGCGGGCAAGGATCTCGACCTCATCGTCTTCGGCACGACGACCCATGACGATCAGTGCCCGAACATGGCCTCGGGCCTGCAGCAGCGACTCGGTGCCGAAGGCTGCGGCGCGATGGACGTCAACACGGCATGCACGAGCTTTCTTTACGGGCTCTCGACCGCGGCGGCGATGATCAAGAGCGGCGTCGTGCGCACCGCACTCGTCGTCGGGGGTGAACTGATCTCGCCCTACATGGACTGGAACGACCGCAACGTCGCCGTACTGTTCGGCGATGGCGCTGCCGCGGTGGTCCTGCAGGCCACCGATCGGGACGAAGGGCTGCTGCTCGAGAAGCTCGGTTGTTACGGCGAGTCGCGCGAGATCCTGCGCATCCACGGCATTGGCGGCGCCTATGTACACCAGGGACGTCTGCTCGGTGCCACCGAGTGGCAGTTCGAAGGACAGGAGATCTTCAAGAAAGCGGTTACCGGCATGGGGCTCGCCAGCGAGGACGTCCTGCGCCGCGGCGGCTTGCGTGCCGATGACATCGATCTGGTCGTGCCGCACCAGGCAAACCTGCGCATCATCGAGGCCGTCGCCAAGCGCACCGGCGTCCCGATGGAGCGGGTCCACGTCAACGTCGGGCGTTACGGCAACATGTCGGCGGCCACCGTGCCCGTGGCGCTCTGCGAAGCTCTCGAGGAGGGTCGCGTCCGGCCCGGCGCAATGCTGCTGATGCCGGCATTCGGCGGCGGACTGACCTTCTGCGCGCACCTGCTGCGCTGGGGCGAACGCACCGCGCCGCTCGCGGACAGCACGCTCGAACTCCCGCCCGCTCCAAGAAGCGCGCTCGAAATGGTGCTGCGCTATCGACAGTCCAAGGGAGCCGCGCTCGCATGAACACACCGGCCGATCCGCGACGCCGCATGCTGCCGGTCGTTGCCATGGCGCTGTTCATCGACTCGCTGGGCATCGGCATCATCATCCCCGTCGCGCCGAAACTGGTGATGGAACTTTCAGGTCTCGGACTTGCCGATGCTGCGCCGGTTGCGGGGTGGCTGACCCTCGCCTACGCCTCGATGCAGTTCATCTTCTCGCCGATTCTGGGCAACCTCAGCGACCGTTACGGGCGCAAGCCCATCCTGCTCGCCTCGCTGGCCGCACTGGCCGTCGACTACGTGCTGATGGGCCTCGCTCCCACCCTGCTTTGGTTGTTCGTCGGGCGCATCATCGCCGGGATCGCCGGCGCCACCTTCGCCACCGCGAACGCCGTGGTCGCCGACATCATTCCGCCGGATCAGCGCGCCAAATATTTCGGCCTGAACGGTGCGGCGTGGGGCATGGGCTTCATCGTCGGACCGGTGGTGGGCGGCCTGCTTGGCCAATATGGCTCGCGCGTGCCGTTCTTCGCTGCGGCGGTCTTCACCGCACTGAATTTCATGAT
>JBIKVA010000241.1:0-4043 GCA_044357085.1 Steroidobacteraceae bacterium
CGCCCTCGACCGGCTGCCCAAACAGGGCAATCGCTTTCCGTGGCGGGTGCATCAGACCTACCTGCGCGACCTGGGTGTCACGCGTTTCAGCCGTCTCGCGGACCCCGCGCTCAAATTCGGACGCGCGACCGGACGGGCCGCCGCGTGAGGAGCAGTCAATGAAAAAAGACCTGGAGTTTCGTGACAAGACCGCCGTCATCACCGGCGCAGGCAGCGGCATAGGACGCGCGCTCGCCGAAGGACTCGCGACGCGCGGCTGTCATCTGGCGCTGGCGGACATCAACACGGAAAACCTTGCCGCCACGGCCGCTGCGCTTGCCGGAACCGGGGTGCGCATCTCGACCCATGCCCTCGATGTCACTTCCCGCGAACAGGTCGCTGCATTGCCTGCACAGGTTCTCGGGCAGCACCATGCCGTCGACCTGCTCTTCAACAATGCCGGCGTGGCCATCCTTGGCAGTTTCATCGAGACCCCCGCGGCAGACTACGACTGGCTGTTCGAGGTCAACTTCCACGGCGTCGTGCGCATGACACGGGCTTTCCTGCCACTGCTGCTGCAGCGGTCTGATGCACACATCGTCAATATCGCCAGCATCTTCAGCATCATCGCGCCGGCCGGCCAGAGCCACTATGCGGCGAGCAAGTTCGCGGTTCGCGGTTTCAGCGACGCGTTGCGCCACGAACTCGAGGGCAGCAGCGTCGGCGTGACCGCGGTGTGTCCCGGCGGCGTCGCGACCGCCATCGCCGGGAATGCGAGGTTCTCTCCCTCGATCACCACGGCGACGGCTGCCGAACAGTTGCGACGCGCGAACCAGCTGCTGCGCCTGCCGCCCGCGGAGGCTGCACGCCTCACGCTCGAGGGCGTCGCACGACGCAAGCCGCGCATCCTCGTGGGACGCGACGCAAAGGCGGCTCGTCTGCTCGAATGGCTGATGCCCACCAGCTACTGGCGCCTCGCCCGGAGACTGGTGACTTGATTGCCGGCGCACTGAGCATGACAGGCGTCGTGCTGACTGCAGTCGCCGCCATGATCGCGAGCCTGTGGCTCTTCACCCGCTATATCGCCACCAAGGTGGAATCGCGGATTCCGGCGATCGGCGTGTTCGTCGACGTTCCGGGTGCGCGCCTGCATTACGTGGATCGCGGCAGCCGAACCGACGATCGCCCGCCGATCGTGATGCTGCACGGCCTGGGCGGGCAACTGCACCACTTCAACTTTGCGCTCGTCGACGATCTGGCGCGCGACACGCGGGTGATCGCGATCGATCGCCCGGGCTCCGGATATTCGCGGCGCGATCCGGGGCAGGCCACGACGCTCGAGCAGCAAGCGGACGCCGTGGTTGCGCTGCTCGATGCGCTCGGCGTCGATCGCGCACTGCTCGTGGGCCACTCGCTGGGCGGTGCGCTGTCGCTCACGGTCGCGCTGCGTCATCCGTCCCGCGTGGCCGGCCTTGCATTGCTCGCACCGCTCACCCGTGCGGCCAGAACACTGCCGCCGGTGTTCCGCGGCATTTCGGTGCGCGGCGAATTCGCTCGCCGCACGATTGCCGCGCTGTTCGCGACACCCATGTTCATCGTGACTCGCAAACGGGTCATGCCGCAGATCTTCGGACCGGAGCGGATACCGCCGGGCTATTCGACGCGCGCCGGCGGACTGCTGACCCTTCGTCCGAGCCAGTACATCGGCGCCTCGCAGGATCTGGGCGCGCTCGGCGGCTCGCTGCCCCTGATCGAGTCGAGATACGCCGACCTCAACCGCGACGATGCGCCGCCGATCCACGTGCTCTACGGACGCGGTGATCGGATTCTCGACTGCAGTTTGCACGGCGAGGGATTCGTGCAGCGCGTGCCGGGCTGTCGGCTGACGGTGATCGAGGGCGGTCATATGCTGCCCGTGACCCAACCCGACACCAGCGCCCGATTCATCCGCGAAGCGCTCGAACGGGCGCGCGCCTGAGGACCCGATGACATCGCAAGGGGGTGCGCAGCGCGCGTCGACACCGCGCCGATCCTGGCAGCGCATCGCCTCACTCGCGCTGGTGTATGCGGGTGCGGTATTGGTCGGCGTCGGCAGCGCCTGGTTCTGGCTCACCCGGGTCGGGATCGCCGGGGTGGACGCCGGTGTGTGGCGGGTCAACCTGCTCACCGGCAGCGACGATGCCGACGCCTACACCCGGGCACGCATCGCCATCAGCGCGGTGCTGGCGCTGGATCGCAGCGAGACGCTGTACTACAGCGCCGATCGCGACGACACGGGTCAGCCGCTGCGCGCCGAGTGCGACTATCTCATCGAGGGCACCCCGCCACCGGCCCGCTGGTGGAGCATCACGGCCTACGCTGCCGACAACTTTCTCTTTCCGACGCCGCTGCGGCGATACAGCGTCGGCAGCGAAAGTGCCGTCGTCGATGCGCGCGGCCGCTTCGTGGCGGCGCTCGGACCGACGCCACGCGCCGATGCCTCGGAGGCAACCCGTATTCCGACCAGCGGCCAGGGCCGCATGCGCCTGACGCTGCGACTCTACGGACCGGCGGCAGCCATCCAGCGCGATCCGGGGTCGCTTGCGGCGCCCCTCATCAGGCTGCGCGGGGACTGTCCGTGAGCACGCGCCGGCGCTGGCCAAGACACCTTCTCGCCGCGATCGCAGTCGCACTGTTCACCCATGCACTGACCGTGTGGGCGATTCCGCGACTGATCATGGACCGCATCATCGCGGTCGCCTCGGGCGATGCACGGGCGCAGGGCGGCTCGCGGGTCTTCCTGCCACCCTCGATCGATCACACCCAGCGGCGCATCGTGATGCCGAGCCCCGACCTGCTCTACGCAACGTGTACCTTCGACCTTCGCGATGGTCCGCTGCGCGTGAGCTTCCCTGCTGGCTACCCGCGCTACTGGTCGATCGCGCTCTACGCCGCGACCTCCGACACCTTCTACGTGATCAACGACACGCAGGTCGGCCCCGCCGGCGTCGACCTGCGGGTCACCACGGCGGACGACGCCATTGCGCAAGAAAGAAGCACGAGCGAGATACGCGCACCGACGGATCGCGGACTTCTGCTCCTGCGGCTGCTGATCAACGACGATCCCGAGGTGCGCGCGGCGGCCGAGCGGGCACGTCGCGAGCTGCGCTGCTCACGGAACTAGCGACAACCCCACCCGTTCGCCAACGTCCGTGGGAGGGGCTCTTCATGGTCGGCCAACGGCATCTCTGCGTCCTCAACCCGCTGGACGGTACCGGTCGCCCAACTCATCAGCGAGGAAATCGAACACGCGCCTGACCCGCCGACTGGTGCGCAACTCGGCATGACTGACAAGCCAGACCGGCAGGTCGCCCAACTTCAAGTGCGGCAGCAGCTGCAGGACACCCGCCGTCCGCTTGCCGACATCGCCCTGGATGAAACCTACGCCGAAGCCCGCGATCACCATTTGCCACTGTACGAGACGGCTGTCACAGCGGAAAGCGAAGTAATCGCGCGTCGCGGGAATCCCCGCTGCACGGAAACCCTCGAGGATTTCCGTCGAGACGTCGCCGGCGATGACGGTATGGTCGGCGAAGTCCCCGATGGACCTCGGCTCGCCCCTTCTCGCGATGTAGTCATTCGATGCGAACATTCCCAGTTCGACCGTGCCAACCTTCCGCGCGATCAGTTCAGACTGGACCGGTTGGAACATGCGGACGGCAATATCGGCCTCGCGCAACAAGAGGTTGTTCGTATGATCCGAGGAGATCAGTTCGATCTCGATATCGGGCTCGCTCTCGTGAAGCCTGCACAGGATCTCGGGCAGCACCCAGGCGGCCATCACTTCACTGGCCGAGATGCGGATCGTGCCCGCGATCGCTTCGGACTGGCCCGCCGCTGACAGCGCGATGCGGGCGGCTGCTTGCGCCATCGTCTTGGCGTCCTCGTAAAGCGTCACCCCGGTCTCGGTAAGGACCAAGCCTCCGGCGGTCCTGTCGAACAAACGTACGCCCTATGCTTGCTCAAGGACGGTGATGTGGCGGCTCATGGTGGGCTGACTGCCACCAGACTTGCGTGCCGCCGCG
>JBIKVA010000242.1:0-4016 GCA_044357085.1 Steroidobacteraceae bacterium
GCCGGTCTTGTTGGAGATGCCCATGAGCAGCAGCATCCGGCAGCGCGACTGGATGTTCTCTTCGGTCGCATCGACGGGTCGACCGGCAAATTCGCCGGCAAGCGAGGCCAGCGTCGCCGCAAACATGTTCTCGATGGGAATCACCGAGTAGTTCACGCCCAGCTGCCGCGCCTGCGCCGCGGCATCGTCAAGACTCATCTGCGACGTGTACCGCGAGGGCATCATCACCGCCTGCACGCGCTCCGCGCCGAGCGCGTCGACGGCTATCACCAGCGTGAGCGCGGAGTCGATGCCGCCCGAGAGCCCCAGCACGACTCCCGGAAAGCGATGTTTGCCGACGTAGTCGCGCACGCCCGTCACGAGCGCGCGGTAGACCTCCTCGGTCTCGTCGAGGAGCGGCGTCCGCATGGTGGCTGCGAGCGTCAGCGTGCCGTCGACCGTACGGCCGAGATCGAGGAAAGACAGCGATTCTTCGCATGCCGGGGCGCGCAGCACCACCTCGCCCGTCCGGTCGACGACAACACTCTGGCCATCGAAGACGAGTTCGTCCTGGCCGCCCACGAGGTTCACGTAGACGATCGGCAGACCGGTCGCGACGGCGCGCTTGCGCAGCATCGCCTCGCGGGTCGCCTGCTTGCCCTGTTCGTAGGGCGAGGCGTTGGTGACGATGAGGATCTCCGCGCCGGCGGCGCGTGCGGCCAGCGCCGGCGCCTCTTGCCAGATGTCCTCGCAGATCAGCAGGCCGAGGCGGAACCCTTCGTACGACACCACCACGGGTTCGCTGCCGCGAGCGAAATAACGCTGCTCGTCGAACACGCCGTAGTTCGGCAGGCTGGCCTTGCGGTAGCGGGCACGTTCAGTCCCGCCCGCGATCAGTGCCACGCTGTTGTGGATGCCGGCCTCGGTATATTCGGGGAAGCCGAGCAGCAGCGCCGGCTGCCGTGAAGCAGCCACGCAGCGCACCAGCGCCGTTTCGATCTGGTGGCGAAACCCGCGGTGGAACAGCAGGTCTTCAGGCGGGTAGCCCGCCAGCGTGAGCTCGGGGAAGACGACGAGCCCCGCGCCGGCCTCGCCAGCCCGCGCCACGGTCTCCGTGACGCGCGCCAGATTGCCGTCGACATCGCCGACCAGCAGGTCGATCTGCGCGAGGGCAATCCTGAGCACTGTGGCGCGCGGGTCCGGCGCGGCGATCGTCAAGCCTTAGGACGCTTGCGCAACTGCTCTTCGATCGCCACGCCGAGTTCGGCCGGGGATCGAACGGTGCGCACGCCTGCCGCCTCGAGGGCGCGGAACTTGTCGGCTGCCGTACCCTTGCCGCCGGCGATGACCGCGCCCGCATGACCCATGCGCTTGCCCGGCGGCGCGGTGACGCCAGCGATGTAGGCCACCACGGGCTTGGTGACGTGCTCGCGGATGAAGTCGGCGCCGGCCTCTTCGTCGCTGCCGCCGATCTCGCCGACCATGACGATGCCTTCGGTTTTCGGGTCGTCCTGGAACAGCGCGAGGACGTCAATGAAATTGAGGCCGCGCACCGGGTCACCGCCGATGCCGACGCAAGTGCTCTGGCCAAGACCGTTGTTGGTGGTCTGGAACACGGTCTCGTAGGTCAGCGTGCCGGAGCGCGACACGATACCGACACAGCCGGGCTTGTGGATGAAGCCCGGCATGATGCCGATCTTGCACTCGCCCGGCGTGATGATGCCCGGGCAGTTGGGGCCGATCAGGCGCGAGTTCGTGCCGGCAAGGGCTGCCTTCACGCGCACCATGTCGTTCACCGGAATGCCCTCGGTGATGCAGACGATGAGTTCGATGCCGGCATCCGCCGCCTCGAGGATGGCGTCCGCCGCGTACCCGGCGGGAACGTAGATCATCGAGGCGTTGGCTCCGGTGGCCGCGACGGCATCGTGTACGGTGTCGAACACGGGACGGCCGAGATGGGTGTCGCCACCGCGGCCCGGCGTGACGCCACCGACGACCTGGGTGCCATAGGCGATGCATTGTTCGGAGTGGAAGGTGCCCTGCTTGCCGGTGAAGCCCTGGCAGATCACCTTGGTGTTCTTGTCGACGAGAATGCTCATGGGTCGAATCCTGTCAGCGTTGGGTGGCGCGGTGGCGTGCGAAGCACGTCAGCGCGCGGCGGCCACGACTTTCTGCGCGGCATCGGTGAGGTCCTTGGCCGCGATCACCTGCAGGCCGCTCGCAGCCAGCATTTCGCGCGCCTTTTCGGCGTTGGTGCCCTCGAGGCGCACCACCACCGGCACCTTGACGCCGACGTTCTTGACCGCGGTGATCACACCTTCGGCGATGAGATCGCAGCGCACGATGCCACCGAAGATGTTGACGAGGATCGCCTTCACCTTGGGGTTCGAGAGGATCAGCTTGAAGGCCACCGTGACCCGTTCGGCGGTGGCACCACCGCCCACATCGAGGAAGTTCGCCGGCGAACCGCCGTGCAACTTGATGAGATCCATGGTCGCCATCGCGAGGCCCGCACCGTTGACCATGCAGGCGATGTCACCGTCGAGCGAGACGTAGTTGAGGTCGTGCTGGCTCGCCTGCAACTCCATCTGGTCTTCCTGCGCGGTGTCGCGCATGGCCGAGAGGGCCTTCTGCCGATAGGTCGCGTTGGCGTCGATGTTGATCTTGGCATCGAGGGCGACGAGATCGCCGGCCTTGGTGACGATCAGCGGGTTCACCTCGAGCAGGCTGGCGTCCTTGTCGAGATAGAGCTGGTACAGCGCCATCGCGATCTTCTGGAACTGCGCCACCTGCTCGCCCTTGAAACCGAGCGCGAAGGCCATGCGACGACACTGGTAGGGCTGCAGCCCGGCCGCCGGATGGATGTTCACCGTGGTGATCTTCTCGGGCGAGTGTTCGGCGACTTCTTCGATGTCCATGCCGCCGGCGGCGGAACCGACCATCGCAATGCGTCCCTTTTCACGGTTGAGCGTGAGCGAGAGGTAGATCTCGCGCTCTATTGCCGAGCCGGTCTCGACGTAAACGCGATCGACCGGCAGGCCCTCGGGCCCGGTCTGCTTGGTGGCGAGGCGCGTGCCGAGCATCGCCTCGGCCGCCGCGCGCACGGCATCGACATCGCGCGCGAGCTTGACGCCGCCTGCCTTGCCGCGCCCCCCGGCGTGCACCTGAGCCTTCACGACCCAGAGCGCGCCGCCCAGCGACTGCGCAGCCGCAACCGCCTCTTCGGGCGTCGCCGCCACGCGGCCGGACGGGACCGGAATCCCGTAGGCGGCGAAGACCTCCTTCGCCTGATATTCGTGAAGATTCATCGAGACCCCCGTAATCGCTGGACTAAACTCGTATTTTGGACAAATCCCGGGGATTAGGGAACCGCTAATGACGGACACGCTGCTCGCGATCCCGCCGCCGCTGCTGCAGGTGCTCGCTTTGCCCGGAGTGCTGCTGGTCGTCGCCGCGCTGTTCGGTCTGCTGGTTGGCAGCTTCCTCAACACGGTGATCCACCGCCTGCCGCGGATGCTGGAGCGCGACTGGCGCGAGCAGTGCGCGCAACTCGTCAACGCCGACGCGGCCAAGGCCGTTTCGGCCAACGCCGACACCGCCGGCGCCGTGCAGACGCAGCGGTACGATCTGGTCGCGCCGCGCTCGCATTGCCCCGCGTGCAGGACGCCGATCCGTGCACTGCATCTCGTGCCGGTGCTCGGTTGGCTGCTGCTGCGCGGACGTTGCACGGCCTGCGGCACGCCTATCTCAGCGCGCTATCCACTGGTCGAAACCGCAACCGCCCTCGCCTACGCCGCGGTCGCCTGGCGCTTCGGCGCCACGGCGGAATGTCTGGCCGCCATGGCCGTGACGGGGTTCCTGCTGGCGCTCGCGGTCATCGACTTCGATACCCACTACCTGCCCGACCAGCTCACGCTGCCACTGCTGTGGCTGGGGCTCGCCGCAAGCCTCGCGGGCGACGTGCGTTCGGCCGTGGCCGGCGCGATTCTCGGCTATGTCTCGCTCTGGCTGGTCTACCAGGCCTTCAAGCTGGCCAC
>JBIKVA010000243.1:0-4013 GCA_044357085.1 Steroidobacteraceae bacterium
CATTGAGGTACGGCGTCTTGCCGAAAGGGATGTTCTCCAGCGTCGTCCCGAAGGCCAGCGGCAGCGACATCATCGGGCAGTGCAGATCAAAGGCGGGCATCGGATCAGACAACCCGATCACCTCGCCCATTCCTTGGCCCACCCCCTGCTGGCCCCGCAGCAGTTTCACCAGTGCGTCGGGTACCGCCAGGATCACCTTGGCCCCGCGCTCAAGCGCCAGCCGCGCATAACGGCAGAACTGCAGCGTGTCGCCCAGACCTTGTTCCGCATGGAGCAGCACGCGTCGACCAGTGACGCTGCTGTCGCCCAGCCACAAGCCCTCGCCGCTGCCACGATTGCCCCGCCGCGCATGACTCGCCAGTTTCCAGCGCCACTCGTACCCGCGCCATCCGCTGGCGTAATCGCCGGTCATCAACTCGAGCAAGGCACGATTCCAGTGCGCATCGGCGTGCGTCGTATCGAGTGCGATCGCGGTATCGAGATCGTGCCGGGCCTGCTCGCGACGGCCGAGGTCGGTCAGCAGGTTGGCACGCTTGAAGAAGGCATCCGCATGATTCGGACGCTGCCGGATCGCAGCCTCACAATCGGCGAGCGCTTCGTCGAATCGGCCAAGACTCCGCAACGTCATGCTGCGATTGAGCAGCGTCTCGGGATCATCGGCCGCGAGCCGGAGCGCCGAACCGTAGCTCTGCAGGGCGTCCTCGTAACGCCGCAACTGATGCAGGGCATTACCCCGGTTGTTCCAGCATTCTGCCTGCTCACCGCGCTGGCTGATGACACCATCGAAGTCCGCCAGTGCGTCCTCGGGTCGACCCAACGCAAGCAGGACGACGCCGCGATTGTTGCGGGCATCGAGCAGATCGGGGACGGCATCGAGCGCCGTCGTGTAACTGGCGAGCGCCGCATCGAGCTGCCCCGCGGCGCGCAACCGATCGCCCTCGAGGTTGGCTCTCGAGGCGCTGAACTGGCGGGCAACACGTGCCGCATCGAAACTCGCGCTGGCATCCGAAGCGCGGCCCATCGCCTGCATGACTTCGCCACGGCCCTCCAAAGCCCTGAATTCCTCGGGCCGCCGGCGGATCACCTGTTCGAACGCGGCCGCCGCTTCCGCATTGCGGCCAAGTCCTTGCAGGACACGTCCCATCTCGAGATGCGCCGCGACCGAGCTCGCAATGGTCTGGGCGAGCGCCGCGCCCGGGTCGGCCGGTCGCCAGGCCCTGCGCCATTCGTCGATATCTTTGGCCGCCCGCGCAAGGACCGGCCTCCAGTCGCGATCGACCGCCTGCCGATACAGCTTCACCGACCCGTACCACGGGCTGTCCTGACGATCGAGCAACCACCGCCAGCAGGTGTCGTAGCGGTTCAGGATCCACGTCGGCTTGCCGAGTGCCGCTGCAAGATGCGCCGTCGAGGTATCCACGCTGATCACGAGATCCAGGTTCGCGATCAAACCTGCGGTGTCGGCAAAGTCGGTGAGTTCGGAGGCAGGATTCAGCAAGCTCCCGACCTTCCAATAATCCCGCTCCCGCCCCCGCAACTCCGACTCCGCCGGGTCACCCTTCTGCAAACTCACGAAGTCGATGTCGGGCAGATCGAGCGCCGCGGCAAACAGCGCCAAGGGTATGTTGCGCCGTTCATTCACGGCCCAGAGATCGGGCTGGTCGGCGCGGAAGCCGCCGTTCCACACCAGGCCCACGCGCGGGCGGCGGTTGCCGCCGCCGGCCGTCGCCGCTTCTGCGGACGAACCCGAAAGATGTTCCTCGAGCCACTTGCCCCAGCGTTCCACGTCACCGGGCAGCGCCTGCAGGTACGCCTCTTTGGCGAACGGAATGTTCTCGAGCGTCGTCCCGAAAGCCAGCGGCAGCGACATCATCGAGCAATGCAAGTCGTGACGCGGAGCCAGCTGGCCCGTCGGGACCACCTGCGCTACACCGGGCATATCCTGCAGCAACCGGGCCAGCGGCTGTGGCAGCTGCAGCACCACTCGTGCGCCCATTCGCGCCAGTAAGGATACGTAGCGCACCAGCTGCAACGTGTCTCCAAGACCCTGCTCGGCCTGCAGCAGCAGGGTCTTGCCGCTCACGGGCTCGCGGCCCGTCCACAGGGTTTCGCGGGGACCGCGCGTGCCGAGCGGTTTGCCGGACTTCAGCTCCCAGCGCCATTCGTATTCGGCCCAGCCGCGGTCGTAGTCGCCGTAACGCAGCATGGCGTTCGCCTTGTCCCAGTGCGCTTCGGCGCAATCGGGCTGGGTCTCGATGGCCTTGTCGTACTCCGACAAAGCCTCGGCGTAGCGGCCGAGTTCGAGGCAGGCATTGCCGCGGGTCGTCCTGATCTCCACGGCGTCGGGCTTGAGTCGCAGTGCGGTGTCGAAACTCTCAAGAGCCTCGTCGTGGCGCCCCAGCGCCCAGAGCGTGCCGCCGCGATTGCTCCACGCTTCGTGGTAGTCGGGTCGGTGGCGGATCGCCGCGTCGTAACTGTCCACGGCCTCTGCGAATCGCTTGAGCTTTTGCAGCGCCGAACCGCGGTTGTTGAGAGCCTCGGGGTGGTCGGCGCGCAACGCGAGAGCCGCATCGAAACTGGCCAGCGCATCCTCGTGGTTGCCGAGTTCGAGCTGACTGACGCCGCGATTGGTGAGGACGTCGACGCTGTCCGCGCGCTGCGCGAGCACGGTGTCGAACGCCGCGATGGCCTCGCGGTGCCGCTGCAGGCCCTGCAGCGCCGCGCCACGCGACTGGACGGCATCGAGATTGCCCGGCTGCAAACGCAGCGTGGCGTCGAACGCGGTGATGGCCTCACCGAAGCGTCGCAGCTGCACCAGCGTATTGCCGCGGTTGAAGTGCGCATCGGCGTTGTCGCGCTGCAGCTTGATCGCAAGATCGAAGCTCGCGAGCGCATCCTCGAGCTTGCCGAGTTCCTTCAGGGCGTTGCCGCGGTTGATGATGGCGTCGAAGTAGTCTTGCTGCAGTGCAATGGCGCTGTCGAAACTCGCCAGCGCCTCCTCGTGCCGACCGAGACCCAGCAAGGCGACGCCACAGTTGTTGTGGGCGGTGGGCACGTCGGGATTGATCTTGATCGCCGCCCTGAGCATCTCGACGCCGCGCGCGCGATCGCCGAGCTGCACGCTGACGAGCCCGCCGAGATGCAGCGCGTGGAAGTTCGTCGGATCGGCCTGCGCGAGATTCCTGTAGGCCTTCAGGGCCTCTTCCAGACGCCCGGCGCGATGCAGTTCGACGGCGGCCTCGAGGCGTTGCTGGGTGGTGCGCCCGCCAGGCTCGCGAAAACCACGTCTCATCACGCACCTCCGACAACGTATTGCAGGGCGCTGGACACTCGCTCGAGCACGGGTCGCCAGTCGCGATCCGCGCCCTGCCGGAACAGCTTCACCGATCCATACCACGGACTGTCTTCCCGATCGAACAGCCACCGCCAGCAGGTGTCGTAGCGGTTCAGGATCCACGTCGGCTTGCCCATCGCCGCGGCCAGATGCGCCGTCGAGGTGTCCACGCTGATCACCAGATCAAGGTTCGCGATCAAGCCGGCTGTGTCGGCGAAGTCGGTGAGTTCCGACGCCGGGTTCAGCAAGGTCGCAACTTTCCAGAACTCGCGCTCCCGACCACGCAGCTCGGACTCCGCCGGGTCGCCCTTCTGCAGGCTGACGAAGTCGATACCCGGCAGATCGAGGGCCGCGGCGAAAAGGCCCAGCGGCACGTTGCGACGTTCATTGACCGCCCAGAGTTCGGGCTGATCGGCACGAAAGCCGCCGTTCCAGACGAGACCCACGCGCAGCTGCCGGCCGCCGTCGGCGACTGCGGAGGAGCCCGGCAGACGTTCGGCCAGCCACTGGCCCCAGCGCTCCACGTCGCCGGTTGGCGCCAGCAGGTACGGCGCGTCACCGAACGGAATCGTCTCGAGCGTCGTACCGAATGCCAGCGGCAGCGACATCATCGGACAGTGGAAGTCGAAGGGCGGCAGGGTCTGCCCGGTTTCCACCACTTGCGACACCCACGGCTGCG
>JBIKVA010000041.1:0-14966 GCA_044357085.1 Steroidobacteraceae bacterium
GGCGGATCGTTGATGAGCATCTCGCCACCCGGCCGCAGGATGCGGAACATCTCGCGGATCACCTTGCCGGTGACCACGGGCGGCATCTCGTGGTGCACCGCATAGGAGATGACGGCATCGACGCTCTCGTCCTGCTCGGCGACGTCACAGCCATCTTCCTGGCGGAAGGTGATGTTCAGGCCCAGCATCTCGCTCATGAAGTGACCGCCGCGCAGCAGCGCGGGCGAAAGATCGCCGCCGATGAGTTCGGCCTGCGGAAACTTCTGCCTCGCCACCGCCAGTGTGGTGGCGCCACCGCAGCCGACCTCGTAGATGCGCTGCGGGTCCCTGATGCGCAGCTGGTCGAGCACGCGGCCGCGTTGCGAGCGGATGTCCGCGAACACGTCGACGGCGGCATAGCCACCGTGGGCGAAGACGTAGGGCCCGATGCCCGCCATGAACATCGGTTGCGTCATGTCGTAGCCGTCCCAGCCGCCGGGCTCGAGGTGCCACTCGACGCCCTCGTACCACGACGGAATCTCGAGGTTCGGGTTCAGTTGCAACCGCGAGGTGTCCAGCGGTTTTTTTGCCTCGGCGACCGCCTGCCACTCGGTGCGGCGCGCCTCCACGGCGGGTATCGCGCGGATGTAGTTCTGCTCGGCCACCCAGCGCTGGTAGAAGCGGTTGAAGCGATAGGCCTTGGAGCGCTCGACCACATCGCGCGCGCGGCGCAGCCGCTCCTGCCAGACGTGCGGCTTGGCGTCGCTGCGGAACTCGTCGGCGAGTTCGGGCGACTCGGGCTGCGCGGCATAGTCCTGCTCGGCGATGTCGCGCAGCGTCGAGCTCGAAAAGGTTTGCAGGGAGCCGAGGAACTGCAAGCCGGCGCGGCCGCGTTGCTTGAGGGTGATCATGGGCGTGAGCCTCCACTGTCGAGTTCAGTCCAGAATTCAACCAGAGCACGATTGAGTTCCGCAGGGGATTCGAGGGGTAGCAGCCGTCCTGCGGAGGGCAGTTCGATCACGCGACCCTGCGCAAAGGCAGCGGCGTTGCGGCGCGCCATGTCCGGGGTGAGCACGGTATCGCCCGTGCCGACCGGGATCATCACCGGCATCCGCAATTTCGGCAGCAACTCGCCGGCAGCGGGTTGCTGCTCGGCTGCGGTCAGGAAGGCCACGAAGGTTTCGTAGGGTGTCTGTTCCAGCATGGAGCGGTAGCGGGCGCGCGCCGTGAGCGTGGCGGAGGGCGCGACGATGTACTCGTTGAAGCGGCGGAACAGCGTGTCTTTTCCCTCGATGACGACCGTGCGGGCGTTCTCGGCGCGGTAGCGGACACCCGCGGGGTCGAGACTGCCGCCGATGACCGAGCTGATGAGGGTCAGCGAGCGGCAGCGCGCCGGCTGCTCGGCGCAGGCGAGCGCTGCGATGTTGCCGCCGCCGCTCAGGCCGACCACGTCCACCGGCTCGCGCACACCGGTGGCGTCGAGGAACTGCAGCAGTTCTGCGGCATAGCGCCTGGAGTCGACCTTGGTCGCGGTGAGCGGCGAGGAGCCGCCGTGTCCGGAAAAGTCCGGGGCGAGACAGCGACGCTGGTCGCAGACACCGTTCAGCTGGTCGAGCCAGAGCCGCGAGTCGAGCAGCAGCGCGTGCACGAACAGCACCGGTCGACCGGCGCCGCGCTCGCGAAAACTGATCTGTACCGTGTCGAGGTCCACGGAGCGAACGACCACGGGTGCGGCAAGGCCCGACGGTGCGAGCGGCATCGACAGCACTGCCGCGGCTGCGATCAGGGCTGCGACTGGCCGGGTGAGGCGGCGCTGGAACGGGTTGCTCGAGGATCTCATCGGTCTAGCCTAACCGGAGAGCGCCGCGGTCGGGGTGCTCCGGGACATGCGTCCGGCGCATGGATGCCTCGCACACGAGATGCCTCGCGCCCGATTAAAATCGGCGGCATGAAATCCAGACGCCAGTTCTTCCGCTACGCCGGCGTGGCCGGGATGGCCGCGGCGGCCTCGGCCGTCAATCGCGCGGCGCTCGCCGCGCTGCCCGAACCCGTGATCGAAACCACGGCTGCGACCCGGCCGCCGCTGCAGCCGGCGCGGGGACGTCCCTACAACCCGGTCGTCACGCTCAACGGCTGGACCCTGCCGTTCCGGATGCGCAACGGCGTCAAGGAATTCCACCTCGTCGCCGAACCTGTGGTGCGCGAGTTCACCAGCGGCTTCAAGGGCAATCTCTGGGGCTACAACGGTCAGAGCCCCGGACCGACCATCGAGGTCGTCGAGGGTGACAAGGTCCGCCTGTTCGTCACCAACCGGCTGCCGGAGAACACTTCCGTACACTGGCACGGGCAGCGTCTGCCGAACGGCATGGACGGCGTCAGCGGGCTCACGCAGCCGCCGATCCCGCCGGGCAAGACCTTTGTCTACGAGTTCACGGCGCGGCGTCCTGGTACCTTCATGTACCACCCGCACGCCGACGAGATGGTGCAGATGGCAATGGGCATGATGGGCTTCTGGGTGACCCATCCGCGCGACAAGCACCCGCTCATCGACGAGGTCGATCGCGACTACTGCTTCCTGCTCAACGCCTACGACATCGATCCCGGCAGCTACACGCCGAAGATCATGACCATGCTCGACTTCAACATCTGGAGCTGGAACAGCCGGGTGTTTCCCGGTATCGACCCGCTCGTGGCGCGCCTCGGCGACAAGGTGCGCATCCGGGTCGGCAACCTGACGATGACCAACCATCCGATCCACCTGCACGGCCACGAGTTTCTCGTCACCGGGACCGACGGCGGACCGACGCCGCGCAGCACGCGTCAGTACGAGGTGACGTCCGACATCGCCGTGGGACAGATGCGCCAGCTCGAGTTCCTGGCCGACGAGGAGGGTGACTGGGCGATCCATTGCCACAAGAGCCACCACACCATGAACGCGATGGGACACGACGTGCCCACCATGATCGGCGTGCGCCAGGACGATCTCGCGGCAAAGATCGGCGACCTGGTTCCGGGATACATGGCGATGGGCGAGCGCGGCATGGACGAGATGTCGACCATGCGCATGCCGCTGCCCGAGAACACCGCGCCGATGATGATGGGCGAGGGGCCGTTCGGTGCTGTCGGCATGGGCGGCATGTTCAGCATCCTGAAGGTGCGTCGGGGCCTGCGTGCGGGCGACTACCGCGACCCGGGCTGGTTCAAGCATCCGCCGGGTACGGTGGCCTACGAGTACACGGGTCCGGTGCCCGAGGCCCTCAAGGGCGGCAGCCCCGGGGTCGGCGCGATGCCGCGCGCCTCGTCGCAGGAGACGCTGGTCACCATCCGCAAGCCGGGGTCGCGTTCGGGCGGCTCACACTCGGGCCACTGACGAGCGCCGCCCGGCGCTGCGCCTTGCGGGCGGCTCGATCGGCAGCGCCGTTTCGTACTTCACCTGCTTGAGCGCGAAGCTCGAGCGGATGCTGGCAATGCCGGGAATGTGCGTGAGTTCATCGACGATCAAGGCCTGCAGCGCATCGATGTCGGCAACCACCACCCGCAGCAGGTAGTCGGCATCGCCGGTCATGAGATAGCACTCCATCACCTGCGGGAAGCGGCGGATGGTCTGCTCGAAGGTGGCCAGCGCCTGGTCGATCTGCTTCTCGAGCGTGATATGGATGAACACGTTGACCCCGAGTTGCAGCTTGCGCGGATCGAGCAGCGTCACGTGTCGGACGATGTATCCGGCTTCCTCGAGCGCGCGTACCCGCGCGAGACAGGGCGAGGGCGACAGATGCACCCGCCGCGCCAGCTCGACGTTGGTGAGCTTGGCGTCGCGCTGCAACTCGGAGAGGATCTTGCGGTCGGTGGCGTCGAGACTGTTTTCCGGCATGTTGTGCTCCGAAACGGCGGTTTCACAACATAATATGCTATCGCGACGGGTCGGTCAGGCGGCGGATCGGCATGACCTGCTGCAGTGAGCCCACTAAAGTTGGCGCCATGGACACCCCGCGCGACATCGACCCCGAAGAAACCGCCGAATGGCTGGACGCGCTGCGCGTCGCGGTCGCCACCGCTGGCCGCGAGCGCGGTCTTTACCTGCTGACGCAACTCGAGCAGCAGGCGCAGCAGCTCGGGGTCGTCGCGCACGTGATGCCCTACTCGGCGTACCAGAACACCATTCCGCTCGGCGAGCAGGCGGTGCACCCGGGCGACGTCGCGGTCGAGGAGCGGCTCACCGCCATCATGCGCTGGAACGCGCTCGCCATGGTGGTACGTGCCAACAAGGCCTACGGCGAACTCGGCGGGCACGTCGCCACCTATGCCTCGGCAGCCGAAATCTTCGAGACCGGCCTGCACCATTTCTTTCGCGGTCCGGCGGCGCCGGGCGGCGGCGATCTCGTGTTCTTCCAGCCGCATTCGGCACCGGGCGTCTACGCGCGCGCCTATCTCGAAGGCCGGCTCGACGAACAGCAGCTCGCCCGCTATCGGCAGGAGACCGGCGGCGGCGGTTTGTGCTCGTATCCGCATCCTTGGCTGATGCCGCAGTTCTGGCAGTTTCCGACCGGGTCGATGGGCATCGGTCCGATCAATGCGATCTACCAGGCGCGCTTCCTGCGCTACCTCGAGCACCGCGGCCTCGCTGCCACCGCGGAGCAGCGCGTGTGGGGCATCTTCGGCGACGGCGAGATGGACGAGCCCGAGTCGATCGCTGCGCTCACGCTCGCTGCCCGCGAGCGGCTCGACAATCTCACCTTCATCATCAACTGCAACCTGCAGCGGCTGGACGGCCCGGTGCGTGGCAACGGGCAGATCATCCAGGAGCTCGAGGCGCTCTTCACGGGCGCGGGCTGGAATGTCATCAAGGTGCTGTGGGGTTCCGACTGGGATGCGCTGTTCGCCCGCGACCGCAACCATGCGCTGCTGCGTGCCTTCTCGAAGACGGTCGATGGCCAGTATCAGACGCTGGGCGCAAACGACGGCGCCTACAACCAGGAACATTTCTTTGCCCTGGATCCGGAGTTGCGTGCGCTGGTGGCGCACATGTCGCTGGCGGAGATCGACGCCCTCAAGCGCGGCGGCCACGACTTCCGCAAACTCTACGCGGCATTCGCCGCTGCGGCTGCGCATCGCGGCAAGCCGACGGTGATCCTCGCCAAAACCAAGAAGGGGTACGGCATGGGTCGGGCCGGCGAGTCGCGGATGACCGCCCACCAGGAAAAGAAACTCGACGTCGGGGCGCTGCTCGAGTTCCGCGATCGCTTCAGCCTGCCGCTCAGCGACGAGGCCGTGGCGGAGCTGCGCTTCTACAGGCCCGCCGACGACAGCGCGGAGATGCGCTACCTGCGCGAGCGCCGCGCCGCCCTCGGCGGGCCGCTGCCGCAGCGCCGCGCTTCGGCAGCACCGGTCACCGTTCCCGACATGGCGGGTTACGCCGGTTTCGCGCTTGGGGCCGACGGCAAGGAAATGTCCACCACGATGGCCGTGGTGCGGCTGCTCGGCAATCTGCTGCGCGACAGAAACCTCGGGCCGCGGCTCGTGCCGATCGTTGCCGACGAGGCGCGGACCTTCGGCATGGCGGCGCTGTTTCGGCAGATCGGCATCTATTCGCCGCTCGGCCAGCTCTATGAACCCGAGGACGCCGGTTCGCTGCTCTCCTATCGCGAAAGTCGTGACGGCCAGTTGCTCGAGGAGGGCATCACCGAGGCCGGCGCCCTGTCTTCGTGGGTGGCGGCGGCAACGGCTTACAGCGTGCACGGCCTGACGCTGCTGCCGGTGTACATCTACTACTCGATCTTCGGATTCCAACGGGTCGGCGATCTGATCTGGGCGGCCGCCGACCAGCGCGCGCGGGGCTTCCTGCTCGGCGCCACCGCGGGCCGCACCACACTGGGTGGCGAAGGCTTGCAGCACCAGGACGGCTCGAGCCATCTCGTGGCGGCCACCATCCCGAACTGCCGCGCCTACGATCCGGCATTCGCGGGTGAACTCGCGGTGATCTTCGACCATGGCGCGCGACGCATGCTCGAGCAGGGTTGCGACGAGTTCTATTACCTGACGGTAATGAACGAGAACTACCCGCAGCCTTCGCTGCCCGAGGAAGCGCACGCGGGGGTGATCCGCGGCATGTACCGCTACGCCGTGCATGGTGCCGCGTCGGCAGCCGGCGACACGGCTGCGGTGAGGCTGCTCGGCGCCGGCGCCATCCTGCGCGAGGTCATCGCAGCCGCGGAGTCGCTCGAGCGCGACTTCGGCATGGCGAGCGAGGTGTGGAGCGTGACGAGCTTCAGCGAGCTCGCCCGCGAGGCGGCGGCCGTCGAACGTGCCAACCGTCTCGATCCCGCGGCGACGCCACAGCGCAGCCATCTCGAGATCTCCCTTGCCGGCGATGCGCCGGTGGTTGCCGCGTCGGACTACGTGCGGGCCGTGCCGCAGATGCTCGCGACCTACCTGCCCGGGCGGCGCTTCGTGGTGCTCGGCACGGACGGTTTCGGGCGCAGCGATACCCGTGTCGCATTGCGCAAATTCTTCGAGGTGGACCGCGACAGCATCGTGCTGGCAGCGCTGCAGGCGCTGGTCGATGCCGGCCGCCTGCCGCGCGAGCGCTGGGTCGAGGCTGCGGTGCGTCTGCGCGCCGCCATCGATACCGCTCCGCCCTGGGAGCGCTGACCGCTCAGTCGAGGCTGAGCAGCGCGGTGTTGCCGCCGGTGGCGGTCGTGTTGACCGTGAAGGTTCGTTCGGTGACGAAGCGCGTGAGGTAGTGCGGTCCGCCTGCCTTGGGTCCCGTGCCGGAGAGTCCGGAGCCGCCGAACGGCTGCACACCCACCACCGCACCCACCATGTTGCGGTTCACATAGACATTGCCGGCCGTCGATTGCGCCTGCACCAGTTCGCGCGTGCCATCGAGCCGGGTCTGGATACCGAGCGTCAGTGCGTAGCCGTTGGCGCGCAATTCTTCGAGTACGCGCGGCAGGTCCTGCGCCGCGTAGCGCACCACGTGCAACAGCGGCCCGAAGGCTTCGCGGTCGAGATCACGTACCGAGTCGAGTTCGATCAGCTGCGGTGCGATGAATCGCTGCGGGTCTATGGCTGTCGCAGCGACGGCTGCCGGCGACGGCGGGGTGCAGGCCTTCAGCAGTCGGCCCCGCTGCGACATGCGTACGACGTGCTGGGCGAGTTCGCCGGCCGCAGCCGCGCTGATCACCGGGCCGATGTCGGTGGCGAGATCCTGCGGATCGCCGACGACCAGCGTGTCCATCGCGCCGACCAGCATCTCGAGCACGCGGTCGGCGATATCTTCCTGCAGGCACAGCAGCCGCAGGGCCGAACAGCGCTGCCCGGCGCTGCCGAAGGCCGAAGCCACGACATCGTCGACCACCTGCTCGGGCAATGCCGTCGAGTCGACGATCATGGCGTTGATGCCGCCGGTCTCGGCGATGAGCGGCAGGATGGCGCCGTCGCGCTCGGCGAGCTTGCGGTTCAGCCAGCGGCCGGTGGCGGTCGAGCCGGTGAAAACCACGCCGGCGAGGGCGGGATGGGCGAGGGCGGTTTCGCCGAACTCGCGACCCGGCATCGGCAGCACGTGCAGCGCAGCGCGCGGCACGCCGGCGGCGTGGAGCAACTCGGCAAAGGCGAGCGCCACGCGCGCGGTGGTCTCGGCGGGCTTGGCGACGACGGCGTTGCCGGTGACGAGCGCCGCAACCACCTGGCCGGCGAAGATGGCGAGGGGAAAATTCCACGGACTGATGCAGACAAACACGCCGCGGGCCACGAGTTGCAGGTCGTTGGTTTCGCCGGTCGGGCCGGGCAGCCGTTGCGGAGCGGCCTGCAACGTGCGCGCGAGCGCGGCGTAGTACCGGCAGAAGTCCGCCGCTTCGCGGATCTCGCCCACCGCGTCGGCAAAGGTCTTGCCCGCTTCGCCAACGAGCAGTGCCAGGAAGCGGTCGCGATCGGCTTCGAGCAGGTCGGCGGCCCGCTCGAGGCAGGCGGCGCGCTCGGCGCCCGGACGCTGCTGCCATGCAGTGAACGCCGCTGATGCGCCGCCAAAGGCCGCATCGACCGCAGCGACGGATGCGAAGGGCGGTGGCGGCCCGAGAGGATGCGCCGCAGGTACCCGACGCAGGTCGTCGAGGACGGCACTGCGGCCGAAATCGACGCCCGCCGAGTTGCGCCGTGCGGTGCCGAACAGCGCACGCGGCAGCGCGATGCCCGGGTGGCTCAGCGTTCCCGCGCGCAGCCGCGACTCCACCTCGATGAGCGGATCGACCACCACGTCATCGATGGCCACCGCCGCATCCATGAAGCGGTTCACGAACGACGTGTTGGCACCGTTCTCGAGCAAGCGTCGTACGAGATAGGCGAGCAGCTCGGCGTGCGGACCCACGGGGGCATAGACCCGAACCGGCGGAAAGTCCGGAAAACGCCGCTGCGCTTCGTCGTAGAGCAGCGTGCCCATGCCGTGCAGGCGCTGGAACTCGAGCGCGGGCGGCGACGGCGCGGCGGCGCGCAGCGCGAGGATTGCGCCGATGGTGTGGGCGTTGTGGGTGGCGAATTGCGGGTAGAGGAGCGGCGCGGCACCGAGCAGCCTGCGGGCACAGGCGAGATAAGCGACGTCTGTCGCGCACTTGCGGGTGTACACCGGGTACTCGGCGAGGCCGCGTTCCTGTGCGCGCTTGATCTCGCTGTCCCAGTACGCGCCCTTGACGAGCCGCACCGCGAGCGGGCGCCGGCAATCGCGTGCCAGCGCATCGAGGTGCTCGATCACGGCGGGTGCCCGGCGTCCGTAGGCCTGTACGGCGAGACCGAGCCCCGGCCAGTCGCGGGTCGAGGCATCGCGGGCGAGAGCGTCGATGAGTTGCAGCGACAGTTCCAGCCGGTCCTGTTCTTCGGCATCGATCGTCAGGCCGAGGCCGCGCGCGGCGGCCAGCCTGGCAAGATCGAGTGCGCGTGGCAGCAGGCGCGCGAGGGTGCGCTCGCGCTGCAGCAGCGAATAGCGCGGATCGAGCGCCGAGAGCTTGATCGAGATGGTGTGCTCGCCGGGGCCCGCGGCGGCGATGGCTTCGATGGCGCCGGCATAGGCGTCGGCGTAGCGTGCGGCGTCGGCATCGGTGCGCGCACCCTCGCCGAGCATGTCGAACGAGCAGCGGCCGAGCGCCGGCTCGCGCCGACAGCGGGCGAGGGCTTCTTCGATGCTGCGGCCGACGACGAACTCGCCGCCGATGATCTGCATCGCGCGGCGCAGCGCATTGCGCAGCAGCGGTTCGGTGACGCGCTGACCGAGGCCGCGCAGCCAGCCGCCGGCGTCCGCGACGAGTTCGCCGGGCAGGTCGACGAGGCGCCCGGTGAGCATCAACCCCCAGGTCGAGGCGTTGACGAACAGGGAGCCGGAGCGACCGGCGTGGGCATCCCAGTTGCCGCTGGCGATTTTCTCGGCGATCAGGCGGTCGGCGGTGTCGTCATCGGGGATGCGCAGCAGGGCCTCGGCGAGACACATGAGGGCGATACCCTCCTGGTTGGACAAGCCAAATTCCTGAAGGAAAGCATCGAGATACGGGCGTTCGTCGGCCCGGCTGCGGGCGCCGGCGACCAGTTCCCGGCCGCTGCGCAGGGCCACCTCGCGCTGCGCCACCGAGAGTGCCGGCAGCAGCGCATGGACGTCGGTTGCTTCATCGCGCAGGGGCGGGGAGCCGAATGTCATGGTCCGCATTATGCGACCGGGTACAATCGGGCCGCCAACGACAGCCACTCCAAGGTGCCCGATGCAGGATGCAGCCCCCACCCAGACCGACGCCGTCGCCTCCCCCAGCCGCAAGAGTTTGCTGCTCGCCTTCGAAAACGCGGGCTATCTGCGGCCGTTCATGGCCCTGACCTTCGATCTCGCGCTGTTTGCGGCCGGGCTCTCGCTGGTGCTCATCGATGCGTCCCTGTGGCTGAAGTTTCTCGGTTCGCTGATGGTCACGGCGGGCATCGTCCGCCTGTTCCTGATCGGCCACGACGCCTGTCACGGCTCGTTCTTCAAGAGCGCGACGCTCAACCACATCTTCGGTCGCGTGGCGTTCCTGCCCTCGATGACGGCCTTCAGCCTGTGGGACGTTGGGCACAACGTGGCGCACCACGGCTTCAACAATCTCAAGGGTCGCGATCAGGTCTGGGCGCCGTTCTCCAAGGAAGAGTTCGACGCACTGCCGCGCTACCGCCGGGTGCTGGAGCGCATCTACCGCAGCGGTGCCGGCTGGGGTCTCTACTATTTCCTCGAACTGTGGTGGAAGAAGCTCTACTTCGCCACCCGTCGGCAGATCGGCGCGAGCCGCGCCAAGTACCACTGGGACAGCGCCCTCGTCACCGTCAGCATGGGACTCTGGATCGCGCTGGTTGCGGTGGTGGCCGTCGAGACCGATCAGAACTTCTGGTTGCTGCTTGCACTCGGCGTGCTGGTGCCGTTCGCACTCTGGAACGCCATCATGGGTTTCGTGGTGTTCGTCCACCACACGCACCCGGCGATCGCCTGGTTCCGCCAGCGGCACGAGTGGCAGCGCTACCGCGCGTATCTGACCGCGACCGTGCAGGTGCGCTTCCCGTTCGGCATCGACCGGCTGATGCACAACATCATGGAACACAATGCCCATCACCTGAACCCGCGCATCCCGATGTATTCGCTGCGCCGGGCCCAGGCGGCGCTGAGCGAGAAGTTCAGCGACCAGTTCCAGGCGTATCGCATGACCTGGCAGACCTATCGGGACTGCGTGCGCCGCTGCAAGCTGTACGACTTCACCAATCACACCTGGCTCGACTTCCGCGGCCAGGTGACCTCGCGCGTCAACCTGGTCGCCACGCCGGGGTGATGCCGCCGCGTCGATGCAGCCTTCGGCCGCGGGTCCTGCGGCCGTGACGCTGCGCGATCTTGCGGATCTGGCCTTCGAGTCGACCGTCATCGGATCGCTCCCGGGTGATCCGCAGCGCGACAACCAGCCGCGGGCGGTACCCGGGGCGGCCTACACCGAGGTGTCGCCGACCCCCGTCGATGCGCCGCGGCTGCTCGCCTGGTCGGACGAACTCGGCGAGGAACTGGGCATAGCCCGACCCGTGGCCGGCTCGCGTGCCGAGGCCATCCTCGCCGGCAACGCCCTTGCCCCCGGCATGCGGCCCTACGCGGCGCGCTATGGCGGCCATCAGTTCGGCAACTGGGCCGGGCAGCTCGGCGACGGCCGTGCGCTCACACTCGGCGAACTCATCACGCCCCGCGGGCAGCGACAGGAGTTGCAGCTGAAGGGAGCGGGGCCGACGCCTTACTCGCGCTTCGCCGATGGTCGTGCGGTGCTGCGTTCGTCGCTGCGCGAATTTCTTTGCAGCGAGGCCATGCACGCGCTCGGCGTGCCGACCAGTCGCGCGCTGTCGCTGCTCGCCACGGGCGAGCAGGTGATGCGCGACATGTTCTATGACGGCAATCCGGCCGCGGAGCCCGGCGCGATCGTCTGCCGGGTGGCGCCGTCGTTCATCCGCTTCGGCAATTTCGAGATCCACTCGGCGAGCGGCGAGGAGGACCTGCTCCGTCAGCTCGCGGACCACGTGATCGCGGCGCACTACCGCGACCATGCCGCCGGATCGCCGCGCGCCTATGCGCGGTGGTTCGAGGAAGTCTGCCGGCGCACGGCGGTGATGATCGCGCACTGGATGCGGGTCGGCTTCGTGCACGGCGTCATGAACACCGACAACATGTCGATCCTCGGGCTCACCATCGACTACGGCCCCTACGGCTGGCTGGAGGGCTACGACCCGTCGTGGACGCCGAACACCACGGATGCCGCCGGTCGGCGTTACTGCTACGGCAACCAGCCGCAGATCGGCCTGTGGAACCTGGCGCGGCTCGCCGGCGCGTTGTTGCCGATCGTGGGCGACAAGGAGTTGCTGCAGGAAGGGCTCGAGCGTTATCGAAGCACCTACGCCGACACCTGGAGCGCGATGCTGGCCGCGAAACTCGGTTTCGAGGCGCTCGGGCGCACCGGCGACGATGCCCTGGTCGATGAGCTGTTCGCGTTGCTCGCGGCCGTCGAGACCGACATGCCGATTTTCTTCCGCGAACTCGGCGGCTGCGTCGACAACGGAGGCGCTGCGGACGCTGGCACTGCAGACGCTGACACTGCGACCGTTCCGCAACCGGTCGTCGCGGCGCTGTACGACGGCGCCTCGCTCGATGCCGATCAGCGCGCTCGCTGGCTGCAGTGGTTCGAGCGCTGGCGCGTGCGAGGTACGGCGTCCGGCCTTGCCCCCGCGGAGCGGCGGCGTCGCATGGATGCCGGCAATCCCCGCTACCTGCCGCGCAACTACCTGGCACAGCAGGTCATCGATGCGGCAACCGCGGGGGACATCATGCCGCTGCAGCGCTTGCTTGCCGTGCTGCGTCGCCCCTATGAAGAACAGCCAGGATGCGAGCCCTACGCCGCGCGCCGGCCGGAGTGGGCGCGCCATCGCGCCGGGTGTTCGGCGCTTTCCTGCAGTTCCTGAACCCTGCAGTTCCTGATTCCCGCCGTAGCGGCCGACGCCCGTCCCGCGTTGACGCCGGGCGGACCTTGGGCGTAGCCTCGCGACCGTTCACGAGGTGCCTGCGTTGCGATGGTCGCAGCGCGGGTGAAACGGGAAGCCGGTGGGCGCCACGGGGCGCGAATCCGGCACTGCCCCCGCAACGGTGAGCGAGGCAGGGTGGTCATCGGCCACTGGCTCCACTGCAACGGTGGAGACGGGAAGGCGATCACCCTCGTCGTCAGGGCTCGGCGCGTACGCGTCGGTCACGACGGCCCTCGCGAGTCCGGAGACCGGCCTCATGACATCCAGATCGCACTCGGTGGGAGTGCTGAAGGAGTTGTGATGCCCAATCTTTCCCGGCCTGCCGTGGCCGTCATCCCGCTGGCCGTCCTCGGACTGGCGGCGCCGGCCGTGTTGCCCGCCGCGCCAGCGGCACCCGAGGTCCGCAAGGACGAGGGTCTCTACATCGTCACCGCGACCCGATCGCGACAGAAACTCGACGACAGCCTCTCGCCTGTGACCGTGATCGAGCGTGCCGACATCGAACGCTCCCAGGCGCGCACGCTCGATGAGTTGCTTGCCGGCGTCGAAGGCGTGGCGGTGGCACGCCAGGGCGGCATAGGCCAGCCGACCTCAGTCTATGTGCGCGGCGGCGAATCCGATCACGTGCTGTGGATGATCGACGGCGTGCGTGTCGGTTCGGTCACGACCGGCATTCCGGCGCTTCAGGACCTGCCGCTCGATACGGTGGAGCGGATCGAGATCGTGCGCGGTCCGCGTTCGAGCCTGTATGGCGCCGACGCGATGGGCGGCGTGGTGCAGATCTTCACCCGTCGTGGTGGCGATGCCGGTTCTTCCTGGCGCGCGACACTCGGATCCCACGGCACGCGGCAACTTGCCGGTGCAGTCGGCTTCGGCGGGCAGGCGCAGTGGATCGACCTCAAGGTCGCGCACCTCGAGACCGACGGCATCAACGCCTGCCTCGGGTTGCCATTTCCGCCGGGCGGCGGCTGTTTCACCCTCGAACCGGACCGTGATCCCTATCGCAACACCAGTGTCAACGTCGCCGGCGGCTACCGCTTCGCGGGCGGCGCCACGATAGAGGCCTTCGCGCAGCGCGCCGAGGCCCGGGTGTCCTTCGACTCTTCGTTCCTCAACCAGTCCGATCTCGTCAATGCGGCGGGCGGCATCAAGTGGGTGGTCGAGCCGGCGACGAACTGGCGCAGCACCGTCACTGCGGGACGCTCTGCGGACGAGTCGACGAGTTTCCGCTCGACGTCGCGTTCGACCAGTGTGTTCAACTCTTCGCGCGACAGCTTGAACTGGCAGAACGAACTGCGGCTCGGCGCGGGAGAGTTGATGCTCGGCGTCGACTTCCTGCGGGACCGCGTCGAGAGTGACGTGAGATACGACCGCCGCTCGCGCGACAACCGCGCGGCATTCGCGCAGTACGCCACGACCATCGGCGCGCAGAGCCTGGCGCTCGCGGCGCGCGTCGACGACAACGAGCAGTTCGGAGCCAATGCCACCGGCAGTCTCGCCTGGGGCCTGCGGCTCGCCGGGAACCTGCAGGCCTACGCCAGCCTCGGCAGTGCCTTCAAGGCGCCGTCGTTCAACGAACTTTACTACCCGGGCTTCAGCAACCCGCGTCTCGACCCCGAGCGTGCGCGCACCGTCGAGGCGGGACTCAAGCAGCGCCGCGACTGGGGGCGGTGGACCCTCAGCGCCTATCGCAGCGAGGTCGACGACCTGATCGCTTTCGATGTGTCGACATTCAAGCCGCAGAACATCGCGCGCGCCGTGCTGGCCGGAGTCGAGGGCTCGCTGCAGTGGCAGCGCGGTCCCTGGCGTGTCGAGCAGTCCCTCGGCTGGCTTTCGGCCGAGGACTCCGGCCCGGGCAGTGCCGGTGGAAGGGAATTGCCGCGACGCCCGGCGTGGACCGGCAAGTCTGCCGTGGCGTGGGCGGGTTCGCGGCTCGACCTTGGGGCGAGTGTGCAGTTCGCGAGCCGCAGGTATGATGACTTGGCCAATACGCGCCGTCTCGGCGGGTATGCGGTAGTCGATCTGACCGGGGCGTGGCGGCTGTCGTCGGCAACGGAACTGCAGGTTCGGGTGGCCAACGCCCTCGACCGGCGTTACGAGACGGCGACGCTGTACCCGGCGCTCGGCAGGGAGTTTTTTGTGACGCTGCGCCACCGTGCGCCGCGCTGAAGGGAGCAAAGAAATGAACAACCAATACGTCAATGAGATCAACCGCGGGCTGTCGCCGGCGGGTCGCAGTTTCTGGTGGACGGCACTGGCGCTCGCCGTCGTGATGGCGGTGACGCGTCTCGGCCATTTCGGCGAATACGGCGGTCCGGTCGACGCCTCCTGGGCGGTGTTCCTGCTTGCCGGACTGTGGCTGCGCGACCTGCGCCTCTTCCCGGGCTTTTTCCTGCTCGCGTGGGTCACCGACCTCGCCGCCTTCGCGCTCGGTACGCCGACCAACT
>JBIKVA010000245.1:0-3971 GCA_044357085.1 Steroidobacteraceae bacterium
GACGTAGTCCAGCGTGGGGCCCTGGCGGGGCAACTGCAGCACGTGCAGCTCCGGGGCGTCGTGGCCAGTCACGTACAGCAGGCCGTCCTCGCCCCAGTCGCCGCCCGAGCAGGAGCTGACCCCCCAGGTGGCGATGACCTGTGGCGGAAAGATCCACGATTGCAGGAGCTGCCAGCGCGAGTCGAACTGACCGAAATAGGTCCAGCGCTGATCAAACCCGGGGGTAGTCCCCGCGTCGTTGTAGTTGGCGAAGCACGCCCACCAGAACCCGCGCCGGCGTACGGCCCAGGTGAGCGACCCGAGACGGATGCCCAGGCTGTGGCTGGAGACAGGCGCGAGAGTGCGGGCATCATGGACTTCGATCGAACTCGCCATCGGCAATTGCGGGAAGTTCGAGTGCGCGAGGATGAGTCGATCGCGCTCGACGTACCCGGCATTGAAGTGGGTGATCGCACCGCCGCGGGGTCCGACCCATTCCGCAACCCGCTCGCCCGTGTCCTTGCGGAGTTTGACCAGCGCATGATTACCGATGCCATAGAAGTGTCGGGCATCGACGGCAGCCGCCTGATTGGCCTCCAGGACCTTCCATCGGCCGATCTCGATGCCGCGCGAAGTCTGCCGGTACAGTTGCGGTGTCGGTGCTGCGGGCATTGCTGCGGCAGGCAACAGCGCCGCGAGGCCGAGCAGACTCTGTCGCCTCGTGAGACCCATGGTCAGAACTTTCTGGAAATTTCGAGCGACCAGGCGCGTCCGGTGAGCAGCGACTGGTTTACCGACGGGTCGTAACCAAAGTTATCGGACCCTGCTGCGGACAAGGGCGGTTCCTTGTTGGTCAGGTTGACCACGCCGAGGCGCAGTCGTGTGTCGCGCAACCACTCCGGCGAGTTCTCGCCGAAGCGGTAGCCGACGCTGAGGTTGTAACTGACCACCGGATCGATGACGCGACGGTAGAGGGTACGGCCGGCGGTGAAGAAGGGCTCGATGTATCCGGGCTGTCCGAGACTCTGGTAGATCGCTTCGGTCGTGGTCGCGCCGGAGTCGTGGGTCTTGCCGACGTAATAGATCCCGAGGCCGGCGTTCCAGCCCTCCATCTGCCAGTTGATGTTCGTCGTGCCACGCCACTTGGCGGCGCCACCTGCGAGCAGGCCGTTGTTGATCGTGGGCGCCACGTTCGCGGGAGCGAGCACGGACATCGATTTTTCGAGATAGGCCCACTCGGAGCTGACCACGAAGCTGCCGAGCGCCGTGTCGCGCAAAGTGTAGCGCAAGCCCACGTCGACGCCCCGATGGTCGCTGCTCGAGAGATTCAGGAAAGGCTGGTAGCGGGCGAAAATCCTGCCGACCGCCACTGCCGGATTGCCGGGGTTCGCGGCGTTGTAGGCGGCGAACGCGGCCCGATCGTCGGCGGTCAGCGGGAATCTCTCGACACTCGGATCGCCGCGGTAACCCGACGTGCCACTGCCGAGGTCGATCTGTGCGATCGGCACGCCTGCGGCGCGTTGCGATGCGATGTACGCGAGCAGCAGGGCGCGGTCGCTTTCGTCGATCTGCGCCGTGCTGCGCGAGCCGAGCAGATTGGTGCGGGCGATCTTCCAGAAATCCGCGGTCACCGACAGACCTTCAACGAAGGGCACGTCGAGCACGAAGCCGTAGGTCCTGCCTTCGGACTCCTGCGCCTTCAGGCCGGGATTGCCTCCGAAGTAGGTGCGTTTCACGTACGGGCCTTCGTTGAGGAAGGGGTTGCGGTAGGCGTCGATGTCGCCTGCGCCCGCGGTGATCGACCAACGCGGGCTGGTGTAGAGGGCGGCGAGACTCGGTGCCATGAATCCTTCGTTGTACGAGGCACGCAGCATCAACCACGACGCGGGCCGCCAGTTGATTCCCGCCTTGGGCTTGGTGGTGTTGCCGAAATCGCTATAGCTCTCGTACCGCGCCGACGCCGTCACCTCCAGGCTGTTCAACAGGGGCAACTCGCGCGCGGGCGACACCAGCGGCACGACGACCTCGGCGTACACGCTCGTCACGTCACGCTTGCCGATCACGTCCGGACGCGGCGGGTGCAGCAGGAAGTCGTTGTTGGTCGGGTCGAGACCGGACTCCGCGGGGTTCTCGCCGCTGAACGGCGGGCGCACGTCCTTGAGGTCTTCGCGTCGGTGCTCGACGCCGACGGCCGCCATGACATCCTCGCCCCAAAGTTCAAACAGTCGCCCGTTCGCCCGCGCGTCCGCGCTGGTGATGGAACTGCGGGCTGAGCGCGAGTACACCTCCGCGAAGAAATCCACTACTGCGGCAGGGTTTGCGTAGGGCTGATCCGCGACTACCGCGCCTCCCACAACCTTGAAGGTGTATCCGAACGGGTTGTAGGCGGTGTTGTCGGTACGACCGATGGCCGTTTGCAACTTGCTCTCGCGTACGTCCGGGTAGGCGTCGTCCTGACCGGTGACCTCGTTGTAGAAGATCGAGGTTTCCCACTCCCAGGATTCCCCCAGACTTCCCTTGAGTCCGGCAGTCATGCGGGTGGCCTTCGAGTCGGTGTCCACGCTCTCGGCCGCGAGCCCCGCGAGCGTCATGGCCGTGAAGCTCACCGTCCTTGGCGTGCCGGTCAGTCGCGGACTGCCGTCCGCATTGGGCGCTCCCGTCGCGTTGAAGAAACGCGACCCGTAAGGGTTATACGGGCTGTCGATCGGCATCACCATCAAGCGGTCCGACGTCGGTGCGTTCAGGGACAGCGGCTGACGGCGCATGATCGAGTTGGCCCGGTAATGGCTGAAGTCGGCGAATGCGGTCACGTCCTCTCCGACCTGCAGTTCGGTGGACAGGAAGATGTTGCCGCGTTCGACTTCAGGCGAGGCCAGGCCGAACTGGTTGAGATCGAGGAAGAACTCCGGGTTTGTCGCACGGCTCGGCGCAACCGTGGTCAGCGTCGGCACGCCGTTTACCGGGCGGAAGAACGTGCTGGCGGTGCTGGTGCCAACGCGGAACGTGGGCCAGTAGCCGCGGGCGGAGCGGGTGTCGTAGGGACCGCCCGGTTGGTCGAACGGGGGCTGCGCCCGGTCCGAGTTGTAGGCCGAGTCGCTGAAGTCGCGATCGAGCAGGCGGATTCCGTCGCGCCGCATGACCTCAACCGTACCGAACAGTTGGCCGCGTCCGGCGGCGAATCCCGAACCGAAGGTCAAGGCACCCTGCACGCTCTGACCGCCACCGTCTTCGGTCATCCCGTAGCGGACATTGGCTTCGATGCCCTCGTAGTTGCGCTTCAGCACATAGTTGATCACGCCACCCACGGCGTCGGAGCCGTAGATCGAAGAGGCGCCGTCGCGCAGAACCTCGATACGCTCGATCCCCTGGGTCGGCAGTTGATTGACATTGACGGCTTGGGACAGGCCGGCGGTCATCGGGTTGACGGCCATGCGCCTGCCGTTGATCAGAACCAGTGTCGCGGTGGCGCCCATGTTGCGCAGGTTGACGTTGGCGTTGTCGCCACGTGCACCCGAGGATCCGAGTCTCGACTCGTTCTCGGGCAGGTTGACCACCGAGGGCAGCGACATGAGCAGATCCGAGGGCAACAACGCGTTGCGCACCTCGATGGCCTCCTGCCCGATGACGGTGATCGGCACGACGCTTTCGAGATCGGTACGCCGGATGTTGGAGCCGGTCACGACTACGGTCTCGAGATCGCGGATGGACGCGCCGGCCTCTTTGCCGGAGTCCGACTTCGCAGCCGGCGGATCCACGGGCCCGCTCTGCTGGCCGAGCGCCGGGTTGGCGATCAACGTGACGCTTGCGGCGGCGGCACCAATGAAAATCTTCATCCTTCTTTCTCCGGCCTTTGGTCAAGGGACGGAGCGAAGGATCAAGTCATCTTGTGTCGTCCGGGTGACGTCTGTATGACCGAAGCATGACAGGCCGGCTCAGCAGCATGCCCCTCTAGAGCTTGTCGGCATTGATGACCACGGCGTAGCCCGGTCGCA
>JBIKVA010000246.1:0-3960 GCA_044357085.1 Steroidobacteraceae bacterium
ACTGCGTCGCGATCATGCTGCGCAACGACTTCGCGTTCTTCGAGGCCTCGCTGGGGGCAGCAGCAGCCGGTGCCAACGCGGTTCCGATCAACTGGCATGGCGTTCCAAACGAGCTCCGGTACCAGCTTGAGACCGTTCGCGCGAAGGTGCTCGTGATCCATGCAGATCTGCTGGACGCCGTTCGGGACGGTGTGCCCGCACAGACCCGCATCCTCGTCGTCGATACGCCACCGGAAATCGCAGCGGCCTATCGGGTGCCGCCGTCGAAGTGCCGCGTGCTCGCCGGGGAAACAAGCTGGGCTCAATGGCTACAGGCTTTCGCGCCGTTGCAGGAAGTGTCCCGTGCGGTCCGCACCAGCGTGATCTTCACTTCCGGCACCACGGGCAACCCCAAGGCGGTCGTGCGGGAACCTGCGGTGGGCGAGGCTGCCACCGCCCTCGCAGACATGGGACGCACCATCTTCGGGCTGCGAGCGGGTGAACCCTTCCGCACTGTGCTGACGGGGCCGCTTTACCATTCAGCACCGAACTTCTTCGGCTTGACTGCGATCCGCACGGGTGGGCTTGTCGTCATGCAGCCGCGGTTCGAAGCCGAAGAACTACTCGCGCTGGTCGAGCGTCACCGGATCACGCACCTGCATCTGGTGCCGATCATGTTCAGCCGCCTTCTGGCGTTGCCCGAGTCAACGAGAGCGCGCTACGACCTGAGCTCCCTCGTTTATGCGGTCCACGCCGCAGCGCCCTGCCCGCCGGACATCAAGCGCCGCATGATCGACTGGTGGGGTCCGATCATCCACGAATACTACGGCGGCACGGAAACCGGCGCGGCGACATTCATGGACTCAGCCGCCGCGCTGCGCAAGTCTGGCTCGGTAGGGCGCGCGTGGGAACGCGGCCGGGTGGAGATTCGCGATCCTGACGGAAAGCTGCTGCCGGCCGGGGAGACCGGGCTGGTCTATCTCGGCATCCGCGGCTTCCCGGACTTCACCTATCTCGGCCGCGCCGAGGAGCGCAAGGCCATCGAAAAAGACGGTCTGGTCACTTGCGGCGACATCGGGTGGCTCGACGAGGACGGCTATCTGTTCCTTTGCGACCGCGCCAAGGACATGGTGATCTCCGGCGGCGTCAACATCTACCCCGCCGAGATCGAGGGTGTGCTCGCCACCATGCCGGGAATACGCGACTGCGCGGTGTTCGGCATACCAGATCCGGAATTTGGCGAAAGTCTTTGCGCGCACGTCGAGCTGCAACCCGACTGCACGGTCACCGGCGACGACGTCCGCGCGTTCCTGCACGGCCGGGTCGCGAGCTACAAGATCCCGAAGACCGTTGTCATCGTCGAGGGCTTGCCCCGCGAGGATTCGGGCAAGATCTTCAAGCGCAAACTGCGCGAACCCTACTGGGCTGGCCTTAACCGGCGGATCTAGTCTTTGCGCCACCCGTCCGCAGATGCCCCCATTTATCGACCGACCGGCCGGCTTTTTATAACTGCAGGTCGGCGATTTCTAAACAACCCCGGAGGACCCATGACCCGACTCATCTCAACACTGCCCACGCTGGCCGTCGTGGCATGCACCGTGGCCATCAGCCCGTCGTACGCGGCCGATGAGTCGACCGCAACCGCCGCGGCGCTGGACGAAATCGTCGTCACTGCAAGAAAGCGCGAGGAGTCGGTACAGGACGTGCCTATCGCCATGAGCGTGCTGAGCGGTGACGCCCTGTCGTCGCAGGGCATCACGGACATCCGGACCTTCGCCACCCAGGTGCCCGGTCTCGTCTTCAGCAACCATGCGGACCTCAAGACTTCCGAGACATCGATCCGCGGCGTCCGCTCCGAGTCGCGCAGCGCCGGACAGGATCCCTCCGTTGGCTATTACCTCGATGAGGTTTACCTCGGCGGCGGTGTCGGTGCAGCCATCGATTATTTCGACCTGCAGCGTATCGAGGTACTGCGCGGGCCGCAGGGCGCGCTCTTCGGACGCAACACCATCGGTGGCGTCATCAGCCTGTCAACGCGTCGCCCAACCTTCGCGCCCGAGGGCTATGCCGAGGTCGGTGCGGGCAACTACGGATTGATCGAGGCGCGCGCTGCAGTGTCCGGACCTCTGGTCGACGACCGCGTCGCCGGCCGGCTCGCACTGAGCATCACCGACCGGGACGGCTACGCAAAGAACCTCTCGACCGGCCGCGACGTCGAGAACGCCGGTCGCAAGGCGGCGCGTGGGTCCCTGCTGTTCAATGCCGGCGAAAGCACCGAGTTGCTTGCATCGTTTGACTACCTGCGCATCAAGCAGCGCTCCAACGCCCTCGAGACCTTTGCCTACTCCTCAGGCGCGGGCAATCTGCTCGCGAGGTTCATCGGCGGCTTCCCCGGTCCCAACCGTGACCCGTATGACCGGCGCGTCGTCGGCGATCTTGATCCAGTCGAGGATATGAAGGCCTATGGCGCAAACCTGCGGGCCACGGTCGACTTCGGCTCCATGACGCTGGTGTCGATATCCGGTTACCGTGAGCACGAGTACTACGGCATCTACGACACCGAGCAGACCGACGCGCGCTGGACCTACTCCAGCAGCCCCGAGTCCGTCCGCCGCTTCAGCCAGGAAATCCGCCTCGCGTCGGCGCCGGGCGAGAAACTCGACTGGCTCGCCGGCCTGTACTACTACCGCCAACACACGATCAATGAATTCATCGGCAGCTTCGGCGTCGACGCACTGGGCGTGCTGCGACTGCCGGCCGGGTTCTTCGTCAATTCGGTGGGCGACCAGGAGACCAAGAGCTACGCCGCCTTCGCCAATGCCACGTATCGGTTCTCGCCTTCGCTGAGCGCAACCCTCGGGGTTCGCTATACGCGCGACCAGAAGGACATCTCCTACGACCAGCGCGATCCCATCGGTGTAATCGGCGGCAGCCGGACATTCACCTCCGAGAAGTCTTTCAGCCGCGCGACTCCCAGCCTCTCCCTCAGTTTCACGCCGAGCGAGTCCCTGCTGATCTACGGGCTGGTCGCGAACGGCTTCAAGAGCGGCGGCTACAATGATTTCATCGGTGACGCCACGGCTGTCGGCTTCGAGCCGGAGAAGCTCTGGAACTACGAGGTCGGGGCCAAAGCGGAACTTCTCGATCGTCGCCTGACGATGAACGCCTCGGCGTTCGTCATGCGCTGGTCCGATATCCAGCTGCAGGCAGACAACCCGGCTACCCCGTTCTTCGACCCGGCAACCCGCAATGCCGGCGCGGCGGAATCGCGCGGGCTCGAGCTCGAGGTTCGGTTCCGGCCCGTCGAGCGGCTCTCGCTGTCGCTGGCAGCTGCGAGCGTCAATGCGAAATTCACCGAAGGCTTCCTTCCGGACGGCCGGACACCGCTGCGGCAGATCCCCTACTCCCCGCAGTACACCGCGAACCTCGGCGCCGAATATCGGCAGCCGCTGCCGGGTTCAACGCTCGATTTCGAGTTCCGCATCGAGGGCCAGCTGACCGGGGTGGACTACCTCGATACGAGCAACATCGCGCAGAGCCGTGTCGACGCATGGCAGGAACTGAACGCCTGGCTGACTCTGGCAGAGCGCGAGGATCGCTGGTCGGTGTCGTTGTGGGGACGGAACCTTACAGACGACACACGGCCGACGCGGTTTTTCAATGTCGCGACAAACCCGCTGGTGGGCCAGCAGCTGATCGCGCTGAACGCCCCTCGCACCTTCGGGATCCGGGCTCGCATGCAGTTCTAAGGGAAGCGGGCAGCATCTGTGACGCTGGTATCGCTCAGGACCTCCACGAGAAACCCCGCCGTGTGACCGGCGGGGTTTCTGCAGCCCTGGAGGGGTTGATTACTTGAGCGCAGCCTCGAGGCCCGGTGTGTGCTGCGCACCCACCGGGATCTTGGCCGAGGACTTCTTGACGGTATCGCCAATCGGTTCGGCGCGCCCGCGCAGGCAGCTGGCGAGGAAGTTCTCGGTCACC
>JBIKVA010000247.1:0-3957 GCA_044357085.1 Steroidobacteraceae bacterium
CGGCGTCGGTTATTCCTGCATCGCCGAGCAGCGCACCATCGAGACGCTGCTTGCGGGCGCCCCCCGTACGCCGTTCATGCGTGTCGGCGACCGGGTGCGCATCACGATGCGCGACCGCGACGGGCAGCCGATCTTTGGCGCAATCGATCAGCAGGTCGCCGCGTCGCACCGGCAGGCCTGAACGGTAGACGTGGGCGGTAGACGTAAGCGGTAGACGTGAGCGGCAGGCCGATTCAAGGTAACCTGCGCGTGACATGAGCGCCACGCCGAAGCTCGAGCTCGATCGCTTCCTGCCCTACCGGCTCTCGATCCTCAGCAACCTCGTCAGCTCGGCCATCGCCGGCAGCTATTCGACCCGATTCGGGCTCAGCATCCCTGAATGGCGCGTGATGGCAGTACTCGCCATCGAACCCGACCTGTCGGCCGCCCAAGTGGCCGAGCGCACCGCCATGGACAAGGTCGCGGTGAGTCGTGCGGTAGCGCGACTTCTCGACAAGGGCAGCCTCGAGCGCAAGATCGCCCCCGGCGATCGGCGCAAGTCGATGCTGCGCCTGTCGGCAGCTGGCGAGAGCATCTACGCCGAAGTCGTGCCGCTCGCCCTCGAGCACGAACGCGCGCTGCTCGAGGTTCTCGAGGAGACCGATCGCAAGGCTTTGGGTCGGATATTGATCACCTTGCTCGGGCGTGCTCGCACGCTCGGCGAACCCGGTTGAGGTCGTCCCCATGCGCAAGATACCCAGGTTGAACCAGATACCCGCCGAGCGCGTCGCACTGATCGAGCGGATCGTCCGCGCTTCGCGCAGCCGCAGCGGCGCACCTGCTGCGCCGCTGCTGCGCGCCTACTTCCGTGGCGTCGGCGAGGAGGACCTCGCGAGCCGCGAACCGCTGGTGTTCGCCCTGCTCGCAAAGGCCCACCATGATCTCGCCAAGCTCCGACGCCGTGGCGAAACGCTGGTACATGCGTTCTCTCCCGCCGCCGCCGAACGACTCGGCGAGCGCAGCAGCTTCGTACTCGTGGTCACCGACGACCGGCCATTCCTCGTCGACTCGCTGAGTCACGCCTTCGGCACCGCCGGGATCGGCGTGCAGATGCTGATCCATCCGGTGCTCGAGGTGCGGCGGGGACGTGGCGTCACGCAGCACGAATCGTGGCAGCTCTATGAAATAGATCGGATCGCCGATCCGAAGCGCCTCGCGGCACTCGAGTCGAACCTGCGCGCAACGCTCGCCGACGTGCGGGTGGCCGTCGAGGACTGGCAGGCGATGCGCACCAAGGTGCTCGACGCCGCCGTCGCGCTGGAGGCGTCCAGCGCAGCCGACGCCGAGACCATCGCACTGTTGCAATGGATCGAGGCGGGGCATTTTGTCCTGCTCGGCTACCGATACAACGCTCTGCAGCGCGGCAGTCGGATCGACCGGCTGCTGCCGGCGCGGCGCAGCGGACTCGGCATCCTGCGCGACGGACATGGCGACGCCCCGCAACCCGAAGAACTCGCCGGCGCACTCCGCGAGGCGATGCGCGCCGCCGCGCCGCTGCTCATCACCAAGTCGCCACGGCTCTCGACAGTGCACCGTGCCGGGCATCTCGATCATCTTGCAGTCAAGGATTTCGATGCGCGCGGCCGCGTCCGCGGCGAGCATCGGTTCCTCGGCCTGTGGACCTCCACCGCCTATTTCGACTCGCCCGCGGAGATCCCGGTGGTCCGACGCAAGGTGGCGGACGTCATCGCGCAGTTCGGCCTCGACCCGCAGAGCCACGACGGCAAGGCCGTGCTCGCGGTACTCGAAACCTGGCCGCGCGACGAACTGTTCCAGTCCAGCGTCAACGAACTCATGACCTTCGTGCGCGGCGTCGTCAATCTGTACGAGCGGCGCACCACGCGGCTGATGATGCGCCACGACGCGCCCGGGCGGTTCTGGTCCTGCATGGCGTTCGTGCCGCGGGACCGTTACACCACCGAGGTGCGACTGCGCATCGAGCAGGTGCTGCGCGAGCGCTGCGGCGGCGCAGCGCTCGAGTCGCAGGTGCAGATCGCGCTGTCGAACCACGCCCGTCTGCACGTGACCATCCGCGGCGAGGGCCTGCGTACACGTCTCGACGTGGCGGCCATCGAGGCCGAGGTGGCGGCAGCGGCGGCGACCTGGACCGACACCCTGCGCAAGACGCTGCTCGATTTGCTGCCTGCGGCACGCGCGATCGCCCTCTTCGAGCGGCATGCCGCGCGCTTCCCGCCCGCCTACCAGAGCGAAGTCACCCCGTCGGCCGCGGTCGGTGATCTCGAGGCGCTCGAGCAACTGGCGGCGGCGCCGACCCTGCTGCACCTGCGACTGCACCGTCCCGCAGGCACCGAGCGGCACGTCATCCACCTGCGCGTGACACGCCACGGCAGCGCACTGCCGATCGCCGACCTGTTGCCGATCCTCGAGAACTTCGGTCTGCGCATGCTTGCCGAGCGGCCGTGGACCCTGGCACCGGCTGTCGTCGACGGCACGCCTGCCGAAGGCGAGTCGGTCGCGCTGCAGGACTTCGCGCTCGAACTGCGCAACGGCGCAACCCTGGACGTCGATCGCGACGGCGAACGATTGCTCACGGCGCTACGACTGGTACGCAGTGGCGAAATCGAGAATGACGGCTTCAACCGCCTGGTGCTGCTCGCCGGTCTCGCTACGCACGACGTCAACGTGCTGCGCGCCTGCTGCCGGTACCTGTTGCAGGCCGGCAGCAGCTTCAGTCAGAGCTACATGGAGCGTACGCTCGCCGCACATCCGGAGATCGCCACCGACCTGCATGCACTCTTCACCGAGCGGCTCTCGCCGGCAGCGGCGCGGGGGACGGACGGCAAGCGCATCGGCGAGCGTATCGCACGTCGGCTCGACGCCATCGCGAGTGCCGACGAGGACCGCATCCTGCGTTCCTTCCTGGCGCTCGTCCTCGCCATCGAACGTACCAATCATTACCAGCGCGATGCCGCAGGCGAGCGTCGGCCGGCGCTCGTCTTCAAACTCGACCCGAAGGCGATCCCCGGACTGCCGCTGCCGCGACCGAAGCACGAGATCTACGTGTTCGGGCCGCAGGTGGAAGGTGTGCACCTGCGGATGGGCGACGTCGCCCGCGGCGGCATCCGCTGGTCAGACCGGCGCGAGGACTTCCGTACCGAAGTGCTCGGACTGATGAAGGCCCAGAACGTCAAGAACACACTGATCGTACCCGAGGGCGCCAAGGGCGGATTCGTGCCGCGGCGCCTGCCGGCGGGCGGCGGTCGCGATGCGATCCAGCTCGAGGGCATTGCCGCCTACCGCGCGTACATCAATTCGCTGCTCGACGTCACCGACAACATCGTCGGCGCGCGCGTGCTGCCGCCCGCGGGCGTGCGCCGCCGCGACGGCGATGATCCGTATCTCGTGGTGGCGGCGGACAAGGGCACGGCAACCTTCTCCGACACCGCGAACGCCATCTCGGTGGAGCGCGGATTCTGGCTGGGCGATGCGTTCGCCTCCGGCGGATCGGCGGGCTACGACCACAAGAAGATGGGCATCACCGCGCGTGGCGCCTGGGAGTGCGTGAAGCGGCATTTCCGCGAGCTCGGACTGGACACCCAGTCGCAGGCGTTTACCGTGGCCGGCATAGGCGACATGTCGGGCGACGTGTTCGGCAACGGCATGTTGTTGGCGCCGAAGATCAGGCTGGTCGCCGCCTTCAACCATGCGCACGTGTTCATCGACCCGGACCCGGATCCGGCGGTGTCGCTCGCCGAACGCGCCCGTCTCTTCGCGCTCCCGCGCTCGGGCTGGAGTGACTATGACCGCAAGCGCCTGTCGCGTGGTGGCGCGGTGTTCGAGCGCAGCGCCAAGTCAGTGCGGCTTTCCGCCGAAGCCCGCGCGCTGCTCGGCCTCGACGTCGACACCCTGACGCCCACCGAACTCATCCGCGCGATCCTGCGCATGCGGGTCGACCTG
>JBIKVA010000248.1:0-3939 GCA_044357085.1 Steroidobacteraceae bacterium
CCACCGTCTTCTGGATGTTCTCGATGGTGATCAGGCGCGCTTGCAGCGCCAACAGGTCGCGCAGCGCTTCCTTGGTGAAGTCGAGCGTGATCGGCTGCCCGGTGAAACGCGCATTGGCGATCACGCGACGCAGCGCGCCCTCGAGCTCGCGGATGTTCGAGCGGATGCGCTTGGCGATGAACAGCGCCACGTCCTGGCCGAGTGTCACGCCGGCTGCCTCGCCCTTGCTGATGAGGATCGCCGCGCAGGTCTCGAGTTCCGGCGGCTCGATCGCCACCGTCAGGCCCCACCCGAAGCGGGATTTCAGGCGTTCTTCGAGGCCGTCCACTTCCTTGGGGTAGCGATCACAGGTCAGGATCACCTGCTGCTGGCCTTCGAGCAGCGCATTGAAGGTATGGAAAAACTCTTCCTGCGACCGCTCCTTGCCGGCAAAGAACTGGATGTCGTCGATCAGCAGCGCATCGAGCGAGCGATACGCCGCCTTGAAGTCGTTCATCTGGTTGTGTTGCAGCGCCTTCACCATGTCGCTGACGAACCGCTCCGAATGCACGTACGCGATACGCGCCCGCGGATTGCGCACGAGGATCGCATGGCCGACGGCGTGCATGAGGTGGGTCTTGCCGAGACCGACACCGCCATAGATGAACAGCGGGTTGTAGGCTTTCCCGGGGTTTTCGGCCACCTGCTGCGCTGCGGCCTTGGCGAGCTGGTTGCTCTTGCCGACCACGAACGTGTCGAAGGTCGAATCGGGGTTCAGCCGGCCGCCGACGATCTCCACGCTGGAGCGTCGCAGACCGCGCCCCGGGTCGCGCGTGGCCGGCTCATCGCCCGCAGTTACCGCGGACGAGGGCGCGGGCGCCTCGGGCTTCTCGCCCACGCTGATCGACACCCGCAACGGACGCTCGGGTTGCTGCACCTGCAGCCACTCGGTGATGCGCGGCAGCAGATGCGTGCTGATCCAGTCGACCACGAAGCGGTTCGGCGCCAGCAGGCGCAGCTCGTCGGCCGACTCGACCGCCTGCAACGGCCGCACCCAGGTGTTGAAGTCCCGATCCGGCAGTTCGGCCGCCAGGGTCTGCAGGCAACGGTTCCAAAGCGACGCTTCCACGCGGCTGCCGGCCTCCCTGTATGAAGTTTTGGGTGGGGTTCGACGAAAGGGTGCGAAGAATATACTGGCCGGACAGCCTGTGGATATCTTTCTCGGCTTGACACCGGCGGACCCCCTGCTTAACCTCTCCGCCCTTTTTTCGGTCACGCACGATGAAACGCACCTACCAGCCTAGCAAGGTCCGCCGCGCCCGCACCCACGGTTTCCGCGCCCGCATGGCCACGGCCAATGGCCGCAAGGTGCTCGCCCGCCGCCGTGCCAAGGGCCGCAAGAAGCTGATCCCCTGATCCGGGACGCTGCCACCCAGCCTTCGCGGTTGGGTTTTCCGGCTACCCGCCGGGTGCTTCGCAAGACCGACTTCGAAAACGCCTACCGACGCGGCCGTCGGTTCGGCGACTCCTTCTTTTCCTTCGCCGTCTGCCCCAATGGCGCGGACGGTCCGCGGCTCGGCCTCGCGGTGGGTGCCAAACTCATCGGAAATGCAGTCGCCCGCAACCGGCTTCGTCGCATAATCCGCGAATCGTTCCGGCTCGCCCAGCACCAGCTGCCCGCCACCGACATCATCGTCGGCCCGCGAGCGGCGGCCCGCGGGGCGCCGGCAGAGCGGATCCGCCAGAGTCTCGACGGGCTCTGGCAAAAGGTAGCAACGTCATGCGCGCCATCCTCCGGGCCCTGATCAGGGCCTACCAGATCGTCATCAGCCCGTGGCGCGGCCCGACCTGCCGTTACCATCCGTCCTGCTCGCACTACGCGCTCGAGGCGATCGACACCCACGGCGCGCTGCGCGGCAGCTGGCTGGCGCTGCGGCGCATCGGCCGCTGTCATCCGCTGCACGAGGGTGGTTACGATCCGGTGCCGCCGCGTTCGGCGCGCTGAAGCGAACAACCGCCCCTTTCCTCCGACCATTTCTTTGAGACAAGGCAACCCGTGACCTCGACCAACGCCCGCATGTTCCTCTGGCTCGGCCTGGTGCTCGCGCTGTGGATCAACTACGAGACCTGGCAGCGCGACTACGCGGTGCCCGTCACGGCTCCGGCTGCCATCCCCACGAGCGGCAGCGGCAGCCTCGCCGCCAACGTACCGCAGGCGAGCGCCCCGATGCCCGTGGCGCCGCCCGCCACGCCTGCAGCGGCGCTCGCGAGCGCGCCGCCGACTGCCACCGCACCCGCCGCGGTCGCGCCGCCGGCAACCGCTGCGCCATCCGCCACCACTGCGGTCGGCTCGCTGCGCGTCGTCACCGACGTGTTCGATCTCGAGATCAGCCTGCGCGGCGGCGACTTCGTGCGCGCGGACCTCGTCAAATATCCGCGCGTCAAGGGTGAGCAGGCGCGAGTGCGCCTCTTCGACTCCAACCCCGAGCAACTCTATACGCTGCAGACCGGCCTGACGGACACCGGCGGCAGCGCGCACCCGACGCATCTGGCGTTGTTCGCGGCGGCGCAGTCGCGCTACGCGCTCGCCGATGGTGCCGACGAGCTACGGGTGCCGTTGACCTGGAGCGACGCCGCAACCGGTGTCAGCGTCACCAAGACCTATGTCTTCCGTCGCGGCTCGTACCGGGTCGATCTCGAATACACCGTCGAGAACGCGGGTTCCGCCCCCTGGCGCGCGGCGTCGTACGCGCAGATCTTCCGCAACGACAAGCCGGTCGAGCGCTCGATGTTCAGCGTCGAGAGCTACGCCTTCCAGGGCCCGGCGTATTACAACGGTGCCAAATATTTCAAGATCGACCGCGACCAGATCGCCGACAGCGAACTGCCGCGCGAGGTGACGACCGGCTGGATCGCCGGCATGCAGCACCACTTCGTCACCGCCGTGGTGCCGACCGAGGGCAAGGGCTACGCCTACGCGCTGAAGACCGCCGGCGACCAATACCTGCTGTCGGCCACCGGACCAGCGGTGACGGTGGCGCCGCAGAGCGGCGCAACGCTGAAAGAAACGCTTTTCTTTGGTCCCAAGCTGCAGGCGCAGCTGAAGACCTCCGGCCCCCGGCTCGATCTCGTCGCCGACTACGGCATGCTGACGTTGCTGGCCGAGCCGCTCTTCTGGATGCTCGAGCAGGCGCACAAGATCGTCGGCAACTGGGGCTGGGCGATCATCATCATCACCTTCCTGCTGAAGCTCGTGTTCTATCCGCTGTCCGAGTCTTCAGGCCGGTCGATGGCCAAGATGAAGGTGCTCGCGCCGCGCATGAAGAATCTGCAGGAGACCTACAAGGACGACCGCGAGAAGCTCGGCCGCGCCATGATGGACATGTACAAGCGCGAGAAGATCAACCCCGCCGCCGGCTGCCTGCCCATCCTCATCCAGATGCCGGTGTTCTTCGCGTTCTACTGGGTGCTGCTCGAGAGCGTCGAGATGCGCCAGGCGCCGTTCATGTTCTGGATCCAGGACCTGTCGTCGCGCGACCCGTTCTTCGTGCTGCCGGTGATCATGGCGGGCGCGATGTACGTGCAGTTCAAGCTGAACCCGACGCCGCCCGACCCGATCCAGGCGAAGGTGTTCATGATCCTGCCGTTCGTGATGAGCATCACCTTCGCGTTCTTCCCCGCGGGCCTCGTGCTCTACTGGGTGACGAACACGCTGCTCACCATCCTGCAGCAGTGGAACATCAACCGCCGCATCGAGGCGGAGGCGAAGAAGGCGAAGACGGGGTGAGTGGCGCGCCGAGGACGCGTGCCTCGCGCTCGGCGTAGTCGTCGAGGATGAGCTCGTGAAGGCTGCGCCCCGACCCCGGGAGCAGCCCGCCGCAGGATATTGTTGATTTCCATGTCGCCCAGCAATTCCACCACCATCGTCGCCATCGCCACCGCGCCGGGGCGGGGTGGCGT
>JBIKVA010000043.1:0-14731 GCA_044357085.1 Steroidobacteraceae bacterium
CCGCTACGCGCTCGATGATCCGCGTCCCAACCGCATCGCCTTCGACCTGCCGCGTGTGCTGCAGACACGCTACCGGATCGACGATTTCCAGCAGACTTATTTCGTCATCGACAGTTTCGAGTCGCTGCTGCAGCGGACATTGCATACCGACTTCGGCCCGCTGTACGAGGCGCTGCTCGAAGCCCCCGAGCACCCGCCCGAGGCCGTGCTCGGTGGCGATCGGGTGATGCACCGCGGCTCGGCGGCATCACCCGCGCAGCGTGCGATCTGAGCGAGTCAGCGCGCGATATGCGCGAGCTTGCCGCGGATGAGGTCCACCCACTCGCGCAACCTGGCCGGGATGCGTGACGGCGGCGGCTGCTGCGGGTCTAGCGGCCCGAACGGCAGCAGCAGCATCAGCATGCCGTAGAGCAGCAGCGCAGCGCCGCCGGTGAAGAACAGCAGCACCACGGCAACCACACGGACGAGGGTGACTTCGACCTTCAGGTGGCGTGCGAGCCCGAGGCAGACGCCGCTCGCCCACGCACCCTGGCTGATCTGCTGCAGCGGCGGCGATGCGCTCGCGGCAGCCGCAGCGTGCGCGGCGGCGTCCGCCGCGTCGGGCGGACGGACGGGACCGATTTCCTCGAGTGCCGGTGCCAATTCGGCCAGCGAGATGACGTTGGCCCGCGCCGGCATGCGCCGCTTGCACTGGTCGACGATGGCCTGCTCGAGATCGAGCAGGATTTCCGCACGATCGGGATCGTCGGCGAGCGCGGCAGCTGCTTCGGCCAGATAGGCCTCGAGTCGCGCGTGGGCGTCCGCTTCGACGTGCCAGGGATTGCGGTTCAGGCTGACTTGGATGACTGGTTGCATAGGGGTGTCTCTGCTCTTCAACGCCCGATTTCGGCGAGCGTGCGGTCGATGGTTCTCCAGTAATCGTCGAGGCCGGCAAGCTGGGTCCGGCCCTGATCCGTGAGGCGGTAGTACTTGCGTGGCGGTCCGAGGTCGGACTCTTGCCATTCGTAGTTCACCAGGCCCTCCCGCCGCAGCTTGCTGAGCAGCGGGTAGAGCGTGCCCTCCTGCGTCGCGAACTCCGTAGCCTCGATGCGTCGGAGGATGTCAGCCGCATAGACGTTGCCAGAGCCGACGACCTTGAGGACGACAAACTCGAGCAGGCCTTTGCGGATCGAGGCGCGGTGGTGTTCGGTAGTCATGTCTGCAAAAGTACCTTGTGTGAAAAAGGTACATGAATTTAAAAAGCATCTCAATAGATTTAACCGTTGCTTTCGCGCGACTGCCTTGCGCGGTGGCCACAAAAGTATTTGAATGAGGAAAAAACGGGCCTAGAAAATCCGTTCTCATCGATTCTCACGGCTCTGGGAGGAGTCACCATGTCCAAAAACAGACTGCGGGTCGCCGCATTCGTGGCCAGCGTACTCGTCAGCGCGCCTGCGTTTGCGCAACAGGCGGGCGGCATCCGCGGCAAGGTGACGGTCGAGGCGGCGGGAGCGACTCCGGCCGGGATCACCGTGACCGCAGAGAGTGCCGTGATGCCGCGGCCGCGTTCGGCGACCGTCAAAGCCGATGGCTCCTATGCCCTGCCTTTGCTGCTGCCCGGCAAGTACACGCTGACCTTCAGCAACGCCCAGGGCGTGCTGCAAAAGGTCGATATCGAAGTGCTGCTCGATCAGACGTCGGTGGCCGATGTCGCCATCGCGGCGACCCGGCCCGACGAGTTGCAGCTGGTGCGCATCGTCGCCAGCACCGGTCTCACCCGCGAGGGCAACGCCTCGCTGGCCAATTCGCTGGGCTCGAAGACCATCGACCGGCTGCCGGTGGGGCAGCAGTACCGCGACCTGCTGAAACTGATTCCCGGCGTCCAGTACTCGGAGAACTCGGTGCTGGGCCCGTCTGCGGGCGGCTCGGGTGTCGACAACAAGTACGGTTTCGACGGCATCGACGTGTCGCTGCCGCTGTTTGGCAACCTCGCGGCGGACCCTTCGACGCAGGACGTCGAGAACGTGTCGATGGAGCGCGGCGGCGCCAAGGCGGTGGGCTTCAACCGGTCCGGCGGTTTCGCCATCAACACCACTTCCAAGTCGGGCACCAATGAATTCAAGGGCACCGTCGAGTACAAGGTGCAGCCCAAGGGCATGGTGTCGAAGATCCGCGGCACCTCGAAGTATCTTCTCGACCAGAGCTGGGTGAATGCAGGCTTCGGTGGTCCGATCGTCGAAGATTCGCTGTTCTTCTACGCCTCGTATTACCGTCCCGAAGTCACCCGCGACAACCCGACCACGGCCTACGGACCGGTCAAGAACTACGAGAGCATCCGCAACGAGTACTTCGGCAAGCTCACCTGGGCGCCGACCGATGCGCTGCTCTTCAACCTCAGCCTGCGCACCTCGGACCGCGAGGCGAACGGTGCGAGCATCGGTACGCTCTCGACGGATACCGTGTCCCTGGGCGAGGCCTCCAAGCAGGACATCCTCACCCTCGAGGGTTCGTGGATCCTCAGCGACGCGACCACCCTCAGCACGCGGCTCGCCAAGTTCGAGTTGCAGACCGCCAGCGTTCCCGACACCGTGCTCGGCTTCACCGGCAAGCCTGGCGACCGGTTGAGCATCTCGAGTCTCGCCACGCAGGGACGCTTCACGGTACCGACGTTGCGTACGGCGGTGCCCGCCGGGTTCACGGCGGCGCAGCTCGCCGCCTTCAACGTCGGCGCGCAGTCGCTGATCGCTCAGCTCGGATATACGAATGCCGCCGGCGTCAAGACCGGTGGTGGCCTGGTTGGCGCCGGCCTTGAGTTCAATGATCAGGACTTCTATCGCGACACCGTCGAGATCGCGCTCGACACCAAGGCCGAGTTGGCGGGAGTCAGCCACGACCTGCACTTCGGCGTGAAGTACTCGGACATTGCCGAGGAACTGCTGCGCACCTCGAACGGTTGGGGCACGCTGACTTACGCGGGCGGTCTCGCCCGCACCACGACTTTGGCGACGCCTGTGCCCTATTTCTTCCAGGGCTCGGTGTACCAGGCGGGTGCCACCGATGCGACGGGCAAGCCTTTGACGCCGGTCATCAACTCCTCCTCCAAGTCGGTGAGCCTCGAAGTCAACGACGCCTTCTCCATCGGCAACTTCGACTACAACGTCGGCGTGCTGATCAGCGAGGACGTCTACTACGGCCAGGGGCTGCGCCGCGCGTCGGGCCGCATCTCGGGCTGGGAGCTCGCGCCGGGCAACCGCTACGAGATGTATCGCGTCGGCTGGCGCGACATGATCCAGCCGCGACTCGGCGTCACCTGGCGCTATGCGGGCGATGCCACCGTGTTCGCGAATTTCGCCCAGTACAACCCGGAAGCGAGTTCGCTCGCCCGTGCCGCGTCCTGGGATCGCAACCTGTTCTCGCGTCTCGTCGACATGCGCTTCGATCAGAGCGGAAACTTCCTCGAGGCCGCCTACCGCGGCTCCTCGAGCGGCAAGGTGTTCGCCGAAGGTCTCAAGCCCCGGCGCGTGGACGAGATCACCCTCGGCGCCACCAAGTCGCTCGATAACGGCTTGGCGCTGCGTGGCCACCTGCGCTACCGCAAGCAGACGCACTTCTGGGAAGACACGCCGAACGGCGCTCGTCTGCAGACCTACGCCTTCAACGGCGTGGCGGGTACGGGCGGTGCGCCTGCGGACATCCGTGCGAAGGGGCTCTACGTGCCGTACCTGGCGGCGATCCAGAGCGAGATCGGCGGCTCGTCGTACGTCATTGCCGAGATGGACGGCGCCTACACCCGGTACTACGAGGCGAGCCTCGAGGCCGAGTGGCAGGGTGAGCGCACCTTCCTCAGCGCCTCGTACACCTGGAGCCAGTACCGCGGCAATTTCGATCAGGACAACACCAACTCGTTCACCGACGCGAACACCTTCATCGGCTCGTCGTTCTATGCCGATGGCCCCGGCCAGTACGTGTGGGACAACAAGGTCGGCACGCTGTCGGGTGATCGTCCGCACATCTTCAAGGCGTACGGCTACTACACGACCAGCTGGAAGGCCAACATCGGTGCCTATCTGGTCGCGCAGTCCGGCAAGCCTTGGGAAACCTGGTCGAGTGCGTTCTACGGGCAGGGCACGGGCGTCGACAGCATCGCCGCGGGCTCGTTTGCCGAGCGCGCCGGCAGCCGCCGCAGCCCGAGCCACTGGCAGCTCGACCTGAACTACACCCAGGAGTTCAAGGTGGCGTCGTTGCCGACACTCAAGTTCCGCGCCGACCTGTTCAACGTGTTCGACAAGCAGACCGGCTACAACTACGGTCCGTTCGACTACAGCACGCTCTACGGCCAGCCGCGCAGCTTCTTCCTGCCGCGTCGCGTGCAGTTGTCGGTGCGCGTCGACTTCTGATGCCGTGGACGGTCGGCAGCGCCGCCCGTCACGACAAAGAAATGATCAAGGCAGCGCGATCGTGGTCTCGAAGACCATGGTCGCGCTGCCGATGATCCAGACGCCGGCGAGCACGTCGCCGTCGAACTCGAGCTCCACGTCGACCCGTCCGGGGCGATGCTGGAACTGGCCCTGCGCGCCCGAGAAGCGCGCGCGGTCTCCCTCGCGATCCAGCAGTCCGTGGTGCAGCAGATAGGCACCGAGCAAGCCGTGGGCGTTGCCGCTCACCGGGTCCTCGGGGATGCCGATCGAGGGACAGAACATCCGCGACTGCGTGAGACAGCCCTCGATGCCGGCATCGGTCGTGAACACGAAATGGCCCGAGGCTCCAAGTTGCGCCGAGAGCGTGGTCAGCCGGTTGAAGTCGGGCTTCAGTTGCTTCAGTTGTCTGGCGCTGCGCACGCCGATCAGCAGACGGTTGCCGGCCGAACCGACGATACGCATCTCGCAGCGCGGATCGAGATCCGCGCTCGACAGCGCAAGGGCATCGAGTACGGCGAGCCGTTCGCGCTGGTTGAGTTCGCGGCCGAGGATCGGTGCGGGTTGCCTGACTGCGATGCGGCGGTCGGGGCCCGAGCCGCGGATCTCGATGTCGACGAGCCCGGCCTTCTGACGCTGGCGAAGCTTGCGCGGCGAACCCGGTGTTTCCGACAGCACGTACTGGGTGGCGATCGTGGCGTGACCGACGAACGATGACTCGGTGCGTGGCGTGAAGAAACGCACCCGCAGGTCGTGATCGTCACCCTCCGGGGGCAGAACGAACGCGGTGTCGCCATTGTTGAGTTCGCGGGCGATGGCGAGCATTTCCTCGTCCGTGAGCACCTCGGCGCCGAGCACCACGCCGGCGGGGTTCCCGGTGAAGAGGTGCTGCGTGAACGCATCGACCTGAAAAACCTTGATCGATCTTGCCATCGCGACCGGTCTCCGCGGGCTTGCCAGCCCTCTCGCAAGGGCCGCGATTGTAGGCAAGTCGCTCCCGGAGTTCACCCCCGGCGTTCACCCCCGGTCTTCGATCGCCGTTGCAATCCCCGCCCGGCGATGCAGAATACGCCTCGCCTTGGGGTGGCCCGGTGGGCCTGAGATGTCGCGGCGGTGCGACGAACCCGTTGAACCTGATCCGGTTAGTACCGGCGGAGGGAGCAGGTGTTTCGCAACAGATTTACGTCGGCATTTTCTTTGGCCGCTGCGCTTTGTGGCGCTTTTCTCACTCCTGCGGGCCCGGTGCTCGCGGTCGCGAAGCCCGCGGTCGCGGCGCCCGCGGACGAGCCGCTCGAGGAAGTGGTGATCACCGCAACCTTGCGGCCGCAGTCGGCTCTCGGGCTGGCGGCGAGCGTCACGGTGCTTGGCTCGCAGGCGCTGCGCGAGGCCGGAATCCAGCACCTCCAGGACGTCTTGCCCCTCGTGCCCAACCTCAACTGGGCGTCGGGCAGTTCGCGGCCGCGCTACTTCCAGTTGCGTGGCATCGGTGAAACCGACCAGTGGCAGGGTGCGCCGAATCCCTCGGTGGGGTTCCTGATCGACGGCATGGATTTTTCGGGCATCGGCATGCCCGCCACCCTCCTTGATCTCGGCCAGGTCGAGGTGTTGCGCGGGCCGCAGGGCACGACTCTTGGTGCCAACGCGCTCGCCGGACTCATCAATGTGCGCACCGGGACGCCGGATCCTGCGTCGACGCTGCGGTTCGAGACGAGTGCAGGTGATTTTGGTGTGGGTTCACTCGGACTGGTGGCCGGCGGGGCAATCGGTGGCGATGGCGAGTCGGCCTGGCGCGGCGTGCTGCAGCAGTTCAGGGGCGACGGCTCGCGGCGCAACGTCACGCTGGGCCGCGACGACACCAACGGCTACGACGAACGGACGCTGCGGCTGCGCAGCCATCACCGGCTCGATGAGCGCTGGAGTGCCGACTTGTCGCTGCTCGATGTCGATCTGGACAACGGCTTCGATGCCTTTGCCGTCGATAATTCGCGAGTGACGCGCTCCGACGATCCGGGTCGTGACCGGCAGCGTTCGCGCGGCGCTTCGGTCGTGCTGCAGCGCAGCGACACCGGTTTGGTGTTCCGCAGCCTCACCGCGCTCGTCGATGCCGACATCACCTACTCGTTCGACGGCGATTGGGCGGCGGATGCGGACTACGACTTCACGTCGCGTTTCCTGCGCGGGCGGCGCAGTGTCTCGCAGGACCTGCGCTGGTCGTCACCCGGATCCGCCACGGGTTTTGACTGGGTGGCAGGCCTTTATGCGCAACGCCTGACCGAGGACAACGACCAGCTCGACCTGTACGGCGGCGAGGTCTATCGCGCGCTCGTCAGCGATTACCGCGCCGATGCACTGGCCGTTTACGGCAGCGGCGGCTGGTCGCTCGCGCCGCAATGGCGCCTGAGCGCCGGGCTGCGCATCGAACACCGCGACGCGCGCTACCGTGATACCGATGGCAGCGACCTTGCGCCCGCGGAGACCATGATCGGCGGCAACGCTTCGATCGAATACCGCCCCGACGCGCGGCGCATGGCTTACCTGTCGATCGCGCGCGGCTACAAGGCGGGCGGGTTCAACATCGGCAGTGTCGTCCCGACCGACCGTCGCGAGTTTGACGCCGAACTGCTGCACAGCGTCGAACTCGGCTACAAGTTCGAGGATGCAAGCAGCGGGATGAGGGGCGAGATCGCGGTCTTCCACATGCGTCGCAGCGAACAGCAGGTGAGCACTTCGGCCCAACTCGATCCCGGCGATCCGCTGTCCTTCATCTACCTTACCGACAACGCCGCACGCGGTGCGAACTACGGGCTCGAGGCTGCCGTGAGCGCCCGCCTTGCCGGGCCCTGGAGCGTCGCCGCCACGCTTGGGCTGCTGCGTACCCGTTTCGACGACTATCAGGTCGGCGGCAAGGAACTCTCGGGCCGCGGGCAGGCGCATGCGCCGCGGTACCAAGGGTCACTGTCGCTCGAGTACCGCGCCCCCACGGGGTGGTTTGCGCGTGCCGATGCGCAACGCGTGGCGGCATTCTTCTTCAGCGACAGTCACGACCAGCGTTCGCGCCCCTACACGCTGGTGAACCTGCGCGCAGGGTTCGATGCCGGGCGCTGGCGGATCGACGGCTGGGTACGCAACGCACTCGATCGCAACTACGCGTTGCGCGGCTTTTTCTTTGGTAACGAACCGCCGGACTATCCCGACCGGCTCTACGTGCAGCTTGCCGATCCGCGCTCGCTGGGCATGACCTTCGCCTGGCAGGTCCGCTGATTGAGCGCCTGGCTCGAATACCTCGCAGTGGCCACCGGCGTCGGCTACGCGCTGCTCGCGGTGCGACGGAACCGCTGGGCCTGGGCTTTCGGGGCGGTGTCTTCGGCGCTGCTCGCCTGGCTCGCCGCCGGCTCTGCGCTGCCGCTGCAGTCCGCGTTGCAGACGCTCTACGTCGGCATGGCGGTGTACGGGTTCTGGCAGTGGTCCCACCCCGTCGCCGAGTCGCCGATCCATCGCTGGTCGTGGTCCGGCCATGCACTCGCCCTGGCCGGCATCGCGATCATCACGCTCTGGCTCGCGCCGTGGCTCGCCGGTTCCACGGGGGGCAGTTGGCCGCGGCTCGATGCGGCGGTGACCTGTGCCAGCCTGCTCGCCACCTGGATGACGGCGCGCAGCGTGCTCGAGAACTGGCTGTACTGGCTGGTGGTGAACGCCGCCTCGATGTTCCTGTACGGCGTGCAGGGGCTTTCATTCGTGGCCGGGCTGTACGTCATCTATTTCGTGATCGCGATCTTCGGCTGGCGCGAGTGGCTGTCGCGGTACCGGCGTGCCGCTGCGGTGGTCGCGCAGACGAAAGACGCGTGATCACCGGCGCGGTCAATCGGCTGCGACGGCTGCGCGATCATCGCGGACAGCTGATCCGCCGCGAATGGCCCGCGCCGGCGCTCGCCGCAGCGCTAGGCACCGACCCCGACGTCGAAGTGGCTGCGCAACGCCTGGCGGCCGAGCATGGGCTCGCCCCGCCGGTACTCGAGTTCGACCCGCAGGCGCGCTTCATGTTGATGCCGTTCGTGGCAGGGGTGGCACTCGAAGCCGACTGGCTGGCGCGCAAGGATCGCCGTGCCGCCATGCGCGAGCTGTTCGTCAGGTTGCGATCGATTGCCGCACCCGATCTGCCCGGACTCGATCTCGTGGCGCGGGTACGCGAGCTGCACACACGCCTGGGGCAGCTCAGGCCCGAAGCGGCCGAACGTTGGCAAGCATCGATCGAGAGCTGTCTGTCCAAGTGGCAGCGCGGCAGCGGGCAGGGCGCGCAGTCCGCGGGCGACGGCGAGGTACTGGTCCACGGCGATCTCATTCCGCAGAACGTCATCGTGCGTCCGGACGGTTCGCTGTGCCTGATCGACTGGGAGTATGCGCACCGCGGGCACGGCGACGAGGACCTCGCCGGGCTCGCGCCCGTGGACGAGGCGGCGCCCGCGGCCGCGCAGCAGCTGGCGGAGTGGAGCCTGCAGCCGACGCGGCTGTCCGATCGACGGCAGCTGCGACGACTGCTCGACGGGCTGTGGCTCGAGCTGGTCGCGGCACACGGGTCCGTCGACTCGCGCGCCTGAAGTGCGGCAGCGCCTCTCGGGTTGGCAGCGCGTCACGGGTGGCGCGGCCTGTCCGACCCGGGCAAACTACGGCTCCCGCGGCGACCGGTGGTCCCGCACCACGCTACATTTCATGTCTGGAACAGCCTCATGCCCACGTTGAAAGTCATCGATCGCGACGGAACCGAACACACCGTGCCGGCGCGCGCCGGGGTCAAAGTCATGGAGACCCTGCGGGAGCTCGACTATGGCATTGCGGCCATCTGCGGCGGCATGTGCTCCTGTGCCACCTGTCACGTCTATGTCGATCCGGCGTGGGTCGCGAAGATCCCCGCGCCGATGTCCGACGAGCGCGAGCTGATCCATGAGCTTGCGCACTGCAAGGATGGCTCGCGCCTTTCCTGTCAGATCGACATGACCGACGAACTCGACGGCCTGCGCGTCACCATCGCGCCGGACGAGTGAGTCCGCATGGACTGGCTGGTCGTCTTTCTCATTGCCGGCGCAGCGATCGCCGTGTGGCGGATCATCTACCAGATCCGGCGGGCCTCGAAGCTGCAGTTCGACGATTGGGACACGAAACTCATCGAACGCTTGCGGCGCAGTGGTGCCGACCCCTTCAGTCCGGTCGAGGTCGATTTCTTCGTGGCCTTGCCGAACGAGGAGGCCGCTACGCGGGTGGCTGGGCGATTGCAGACCGAAGGCTTCGTCACTGACGTGCGTCCGCTTGCGGACAGCAGCGACTACCCCTGGAGCGTGCATGCGCTCAAGACCATGACGATCAACGTCCACGGCATCCGCGAGGTTTCGCAGCGGATGCGCGCGCTCGCCGCCGAGTGCGGCGGCCGCTACGACGGCTGGGCTCCGGGGCCCGGCAAACCCGTTACTTGACCGACCGCTCCGTCTGACGGCGGACGGCCTCTGCCGCTGCCTTGATCGCTTCGGCGTCGCCGAGGTACCGGCTGCCCTTTGGCGAGAGTGTCTCGTCGAGTTCGTAGAGCAGCGGCGCGCCCGTGGGGATGTTGAGTTCCACGATTTCGCTCTCTGCGACGTGATCGAGCATCTTCACCATGGCGCGCAGGCTGTTGCCGTGCGCGGCAACGAGCACGTTGCGACCGGCACGCAACTCCGGGGCAATGCGTGATTCCCAGAAGGGTTGCACGCGTGCGAGCGTGTCCTTGAGTGACTCGGTGGCCGGCAGCAGCGCCGGGTCGACGGTTGCATAGCGCACGTCGAAACGCGGATGGCGCGGATCTGCGGCGTCCAGCGCCGGCGGCGGGATGTCATAGCTGCGGCGCCAGATCTTCACCTGCGCTTCGCCGTGGCGTGCCACGGTCTCCGCCTTGTTCAGACCCTGCAGCGCGCCGTAGTGCCGCTCGTTGAGACGCCAGGAGCGCTCGACCGGGATCCACATGCGATCCATTTCGTCGAGCATGATCCACAGCGTACGGATGGCACGCTTGAGCATCGACGTGAAGGCGATGTCTACGGCAATGCCCTCGCGCAGCAGTTCGCGGCCGGCAGCCGCAGCTTCGAGGCGACCTTGCGGTGACAGATCGACGTCGTGCCAGCCCGTGAAGAGGTTTTCGACGTTCCAGATGCTCTGGCCGTGGCGGACGAGGACGAGTTTGCCGGGCACGATCGCTCCTTGTAAGGATGTCTGGGCAGGATGTCTGGACGGTTTCTTTGCGGGCTGCGAAACGGCGCGAATGCTAGCACGCCCGCGGCAGACTGATCCGCACCCGCAAGCCGCTGGGCACCGCGCACTCGGCAACGATGCGGCCGCCGTGCACCTCGAACACGCGTCGGGCGATGGCGAGTCCGAGGCCCGTGCCGGTGCGATCGTCACCCTGGGCGTCGAGGCGCGTATACGGTTCGAAAATCCGCTCCAGCATCTCGGCCGGGACACCGTGGCCGCGGTCCTCGATGCACGCCTCGAGCGTCGCCGCGGCCGTGTCGGAGCCGGTGACGCCGGCCCGCACCGTCACCGTGCTGCCCGCCGGCGCATGGCGGATGGCGTTGCGCAACACGTTCTCGAAGCCGCTGCGCAGCAGCTGCGGATCGCCGACCACGTCCAGGTCGTCGACGACCTCGAGCGCAAGCTTTACCTCGCGGGTAGCGGCCTCGTCGCGCTCGTCGCCGACCAGTGTGCGCAGCAGTTCATCGATGCGCAGCAGATGCTTGGCGCGGATCGGTTCGGCGTCGAGGCGCGTGAAGCGCAACACGTCGCCGATCGCCTGGTTCATGCGCTCGAGTTCGCTGACGATGCGATCGTGTTCGGCGGCAGGCAGCGGTTGCTTGCGCTCGGCCAGGGCGAGCGCCGCCTGCAGGCGGGCAAGCGGGGAGCGCAGTTCGTGCGACATGTCGCGCATGAGTTGCTGCCGCGAGGCGAGCAGGCTGTCGAGGCGTGCAGCCATGATGTCGAAGTCCCGGGCAAGTGCGCCGAGTTCGTCGCTGCGCGCCGTGATGCTGTCCGGCGCGCGGGTGGTGATGAGGCCATCGGCAAGCGCCCGGACTGCAAACTGCAGTTGCCGTATCGGTTTGCCGAAAGCGCGCGCGATGAGTGCTGCCACCACGGCGATGACGATCAGCGCCGCGACGATGAGCGCGGCCAGCGTGGCCGGATTTCCCCAGGGGGCGATGCGATCGGGCAGCAGCAGGAAGGCATAGCGCGTGCCGTCGGGCGCGACCAGCAGTGGTGCGAGCCGGATCGGACGGAAGTCGCGCTCCTCGCCACGCAGCCCGGCCAGCACGAAGCGATCCACGAAGTTGTCGTACTGCGGCGGCAGCGTCTTGCCAGCCAGATCGCGTCCCTCGGCATCGAGCACGTAGAGCGCGACATCCTCGGGCAGCGTGCGCGGATCGGTCATCCACTCGCGCAGCGCCGGCGGCCCGCCCGCGGCGAGGACGCGGGCGGCATCCTTGCCGAGCGAGCCTTCGCGCGCGGCGAGGTAATTCTCGAGTTGGCTCGAGGCGATCAGCACCAGACTCGCCATCGCCAGCAGCACGAAGCCGGCGATCGCGGCGCCGATGTAGAGCGCCATGCGCACGTAGAGCGGCGAGATGCGCTTCATGTCCGGCTCACGTCCAGCACGTAACCGTGCCCACGCAGGCTGCGGATCTCCGCGCCACGGGCGCCGGCCTCGGCGAGTTTGCGGCGCAGTTTGCTCACCAGCGTGTCGATGCTGCGATCGTAGGCCTCCAGCGGTCGACCCACGGCGATTGCAGTGAGTTCGGCGCGCGACAGCACCTCGCCCCGGCGTTGCAGCAGCACCTCGAGGATCCGCAATTCGGTGGCGGTGAGCGTGACCGGTCGTTCGTCGACGTGCACCTCGCGGCGTTTGGCGTGCAAGGTCAGGTTGCCGAAGCCGTGTGTCGATTCCTCGGTGGGCTGCGACGTGCGCGCCGTGCTGCGCTTGAGCACGGCGCGGATCCGCGCCGCGAGTTCGAGCGGGTTGAAGGGTTTCGGCAGGTAGTCGTCGGCCCCGGCAAGCAGCCCCGCGATACGGTCCTGTTCCTCGCCGCGTGCCGTCAGCATGATCACCGGCAGGGCATGGCGCCGGCGCAACCGGGCGAGGGTCTCGAAGCCGTCCATGCCCGGCAGCCCGACGTCGAGCACGATGAGATCGGGCGTGCGGCGGCTGACCGCCTCGAGCGCAAGCTCACCGCTGCCGACGGCATCGATTCCGAAGCCCTGCAGTTCGAGGTATTCGACCAGCATGGCGGCGAGCGCGCGATCGTCATCGACGAGCAGCAGACGTTCCTGCGGTAGGGCGGGGGTTCCGATCATCTGGCCGACGTTTACCTTCTGTTGACCCACGCAGGCAAGCGCGGAGCCTAGACTCTGCCAGAGGCCGGGCTTCCCGGTACATCACGCTCGTCGGAACGAGCCGGAGGGGTCGACATGAACACCAACGTAGAGACCGGTTTGCCCGCCTCGGGCGGCATGAAGGGTTTGCTCGGTCGTCCGCCCTGGCCGGGGCTGATGGCGTTCTTCATCGTCTTCATCGTCCAGGCCCTCGGGCACACCGTGATGATCATGATGGAAGACATCTGGCCGGGTCCGGGCTACGTCTACGAGTCCGCGATCGCCATGGGTCTGTTCGGTGCGGTGCTGCTGTGGCTCGGCATGCGCCACGCCAATGAGGTCGCGGCGACCTGGTACGGCTTCTGGGCGGGTACGTTTCTTTGGACGGGCTGGGTCGAGTTCGCCTTCGTCTGGTCGGCGCAGGTGCTCGGCGTGCCCGATCTGATGGACAAGTACCACCCGGGTTCCATCGCCACCAAGGGCGAGTACCTCGTGATGATGTCCTCGATCGGCGTGATGGGGGCGACGCTGGTGTACTTCCTCTTCAACAAGGAGACGAAGTGCAACTTTTTCATCTGGTTCCAGCGCAACCTGCGGATGAAGACCGGCAAGCCGAACCCCGCTCACCAGCGCAACTTCGCGGCCATCACGGCCCTCGAGACCGTCTACGTGATCTGGTTCTTCTACCTGTTCCTGCTCTTCCTCTACGACGAGAGCTTCTTCGGCGACCGTCATCCGGCAGCCTACGTCGTGTTCGGCCTCAATCTCATCTGGGCGGTCTACCTGTTCCGCCGCCTGATGCTCTTCTGGAAGGTCACCACCGCGATCCGCTACGGCATCCCCACCGCCATCATCGCCTGGAACGCGGTGGAACTCGGCGGTCGCTGGAAGCTCTTCACCGAGTTCTGGGAATACCCCGAAAAGCACGCGGTCGAACTCACCGCCATTGCGGTGGGTGTCACGCTCGCCGCATGGTTTGCGGCACGCACGCCGATGCACCAGAAGGCGGAACTGTCGCGTCAGCAGCGCGCGGCGTCAGTCGGCGAGGGGTCGTAGCGCGTCCAGACACACCGAGAGCGAGGCGAAGTCCGGGGGTCCCTGGGTCGCGATCTCCGCCACCACGCGCTCCCACTGGGCGAGCGCCGTGGTGCGTGTCGATCGCCACGCCTGCAGCCCGCCGCTCGAGGTGATGCGCTCGAAGATGCGCCGCTCCAGCGCGCGTCCGCTCTCGCGGAGGCCGGTACGCGCGGCGGCCTGCAGCGCCGAGTCGACCGCAAGGCCGGTGATGCTGTCTTCGAGCCAGTCCAGCTTCAGTGTCGCGGCGGCCGCGAACCACAGCTTGGCGGTATCGCCCACCCGTCCGCGCGCGTGTACCGCGCTCTCCAGGATGTCCAGTCCGTTGTCCAGCACCCGCAACTCGGCCAGGGTCGCGGCGAGCGGCATCGGCAGACCGGCGGCGACGTGCTCGGCCTGCGCGGCGCGGTAGCGCACGGCGGCGCTCCCGGCCAGCGCGCCGGGCAGGGCGGCGCGCAACTGCGCCATCGGCGCCGCGAGTCGTCTGACCGATTCGGCGACATCGAGCGCGCCGCGACGATGTCGCAGCAGCCAAAGCGTGACGTGGCGCAGCAGCCGCGCGGTGTCGGCACAGGCGACGTACTGCGCGCGGCTCGCGACGCGATTGTCGAGCGCCTCGAGCGTCGACCACAGCTCGCGCATGTCGAGAATCTCCCGCGCGATGCTGTAGGCACGGGCGACGTCGGCGGCGCTCGCGCCACTCTCCGCGCAGGCCCGCAGCACGAAGCTCGGACCCATGCGGTTGACGAGGCTGTTGGTCACGGCGGTGGTGATGATCTCGCGCCGCAGCTTGTGGCGGCCGATGTCCCGGGTGAAACGGCGACGCACCGCCGCCGGGAAGTAGCGGGCGAGTTCGGCGACGAAGTAACGGTCCTCCGGCA
>JBIKVA010000249.1:0-3919 GCA_044357085.1 Steroidobacteraceae bacterium
AGCGCGGCTTTGCGCTAGGCTAACGCGGGTCTAAAGAGGAGCGCCCGGGCATGGATCCCGCGGCGCGCGACCTTACTGGGCCTTGGTCACCATGTAGTCGACGGCGGCCTTGACGAGGTCGTCCGAGAGATCCGTGCGGCCGCCCTTCGCGGGCATGACGCCGTTCTTGCCCGTGTAGCCCTCGATGGCGTGCTTGTAGAGGGTTTCATTGCCTTGGGCGATGCGCGGTGCCCAGGCTGTGCGGTCATCCGACTTGGGGGCGCCGCCGATGCCGTTGAGATGACAGGCGCCGCAGACCTGCTCGTACACGCCCGGACCGTCGGTGGGAATCGCGAGCGTGGCCACCACGGCACCGGCGACCGGCGCGATCGCGAGCGCGGAGTTGTCCCGACCAGCCACCGCGACGCGGCCCGAGGTGAGGTTGTCTTCCACTTCGGCGAGGTACTTGGGGTCGCTGAGCACGTGGACGGATTGGGTGTTCTTGCCGACCGAGCGAGCCAATGCAAACAGCAGGATCGCGATCACGATCAGGATGCCGAGTACGAGGCTGAAGATGTTGAAGAACTGGGAGTCCTGCTTGCTCACGGCGATGTCCACGGAACGGGTTGAAAAAGACGGTTAAGTATATCCGTTACCGGGGGGGCGACGCACCCTTCGGCCTCGACTCCAGTCGCAGTGTCGCGCCTCGTAGCGTGGCGCTGCCCGTCCGGATACGGTCGAACCGGATCCGGCCGTCGAGCGGCAATTCCCGCAGCAGCGACCCCGGGAAAACCAGAGATGTCTGCCGTGTCGACGGCGTCAGATCGCCGCTGGCGGCTGGATAGCGGTCGAGATCGATCGCATCGGCCGTGAGGTCGATCCGGATCGGGTCGCCGAAGCGGACCGTCCCGCGGATGCGCGTGTCGTCGACTTGCAGCGCCATCCCGTCGACGTGAAGCGAGCCCGCGTCGTAGATCAGGCGGGCATCGAGGCTGCGCAGTTGCAGCAACTTGTCGCTGCTGCGGAACTGCGGCTTGAAGCCGGCCAGACGCAGCAGCGCATCGAGCGCCACCGGCTCGAGTCTTGCCGTGGCCGCCACGCGCTGCGGCTGCAGTTCCAGATCTTCGATCGTCGCGCGCAGTACGCCGTATCGCAGTTGCAGCGACTTCGCGGTGAACGGCTGTGGTCCGGACGGCCGGGTCGACGCTGCAGCCTCGTCGGCAAGCCAAAGGTCGATATCCTGCGCGCGCAAACCGATCGGGCCCGCGATCCTGCTGACGGCGGCGTCGAGGTCCAGCTGGGCCGCCGCCGCGCGCCAGTGCTGGCCTTCGCTGCTGCCCACGCCACGAGTGACGTCGCGCAGCGAGAGCTCGACTTTCTCCGCCGTGGCGAACGGCGCGGCGGCCACGGCGTCGTCGGTGTAGCGGATGCTGCCGCCGTTGACTTCGATGAGCGGTATCAACAGTTCTGCGGTGGGTGGTCCGAGCGGGGTGATCGGGCCGATGTCACTCCAGTTATCACGTCCCGCCGCGTCGCGCCTCAGGTCGGCGACCAGGCCACCGATGACGATGCGATCGATGCGTGGCGAGTCCTCGTAGAGCGAACTGTAGTGGACGCGCAGCCGGATCTCCTGCCAGGCGAGGAGCGGCGGCCCGACGAAGCCCGGCGGGTTGCCGAAGGTTCCCGGACCCATCACCACGGTAATCCACGGGAAGTCGTCGATATCGATGTCGCCTTTCAGGAGGACATCGCGTCCGGTGAAACGGTGCAGCAGTTCGGTGATCTCCGTGCGAACCGGCACGGAGTTGACGACCGGATCCCGAAACACCACCAGCCCGATGATCAACAACAGCAGCAGCGTCGCCAGTGCGACCAGCAGGGAGACGATGAACGCCAGCGGTCGCCATCTCATCGGTTTGGTCGGCGCCGCCCGGGGGCGGGCGCTCAGCGCTGCTTCCAGTTGCCTTCGGCGTCGAGGAAGTACCAGCCCGGCTTCGCACCGCGTGCCACCCAGCGCTGCGCGAAGATACGACGGATGTCGTCCTCCCACTCCGGATGTTCGTTCTCGCGGGCGATCGCCGCGTAGAGCGCGTCGCGATCGCTGTTGTCATCGGCGACCAGCCTCTTGACGCGCGCCCGGTCGGGAAGCGGCGCGACACCGATGTCGCGGATCTCGATCAGGCCGTTCGCCGTGAGCCCGATGACGCCGGTATCGAAGAACCGCTCGAGTTGCCCGAACCGCGCCTGCATCGAGGCAGTGATCGCGCGGATCTCTGAAGACGAGACGTCGAGGTTCGCCTGCTGCTGCGCGTTCGCGACCGGCACCAGCAGATCGAGCATGCGGACCGCCAGCAGCTGCAGCGTCTCGATCGCCGCGGCGCTCGTGGATGGCGGGGCCGCGGGAGCGGACGCCGGCGCAGCGCCGGGTGCGGCAGCGTCGGCGGGTCGCGTGGCCGGCAGCGACTGCAGCGCGGCCCCCGAGCCCTTGATCACCGAGTCGATGATCTGGTCAGCGGCCTTCTCGGCTGCGCCGGCTGGAAAGTAGACGTTGATGGTGACGCAAGCTGCCGTCAGCAGCACGGCGAGGACCAGATTGAGCCTGAGCAGATGTTTCATGTGCATACCCCCGCAGGGCGCGGTTTGGAAACGAGTGTAGCAACCCCCGGGAACCGGGCGTCGGGAGTCATCATTCGATGCGGAACGTGCCGCCGGTGCGGATTTGCCAGGCGATCTGGTCGACGAGCTCGGACCACTGCACCCGGCCGGAGTTGCCGATGATGTCGACACGCGGAAGACCCGCTCCCTCGAGCAGGTAATAGCGGTCCCCTGCGAGCGGTGCCCCCGAGAGCCGGCAGATGTCGTCTTCGAGGACACAGCGGATGGCGAGCTGGCGATAGTGGTAATTGGAAAAGAACCTCAGCATTCCGCCGTTCATCGCCTTCGCGACGCCGGTGCCCGCCGTGCCGCCGACGTTGGCGATGTTGCTGATGGCATCGACGCTGATGTGCTTGCGGCTGCGGTCGCCGGGAGGCGTGCGCAGCCACGCGTCGAACGACACCGGCGACCAGTCGAACAGTTCGAGCTGGTCCACGCGCCCTTCGATGCGACCGGTGATCGTGCCGAACTCGAACGCGGCGGTGATGGCTTCCAGGTCGAGGTTCTCGAGCGCGAAGTCCGCCGTGAGGCGTGGCCAGCGGCCGAACGGATCACCGAGCTTGATGTTGCTGCCGCGGATATGACCGTCAAAGATATCTGCCTCGAGATCGCCATCGAAGCTCATGACGCCGTCGCGATACGCCACACCGGGAATGCTGCCGCGCAGGACGCCGCGGAAGGCCGGCCAGCCGAACGCCTTGCTGAGTTCGCCGAGGCTGATCGGTTCGATGCCGCCGGAGAACCGGAACTGCACGGAGGGCAGGCCGAGATCGGTGATCTGCAGCGTCGCCACGCGGACCGCGCCGTCGAAGACCGGCAGCCGCGTGGGTTCGAGCAGCGAGACCGCGCGCCCACGCAGCAAGAGACGCATCGATGCCGCGCCGCCGCTCAGGTCGTAGGTGCCGCCGGAGTCCCAGGCGAGCGCCGAGGGTTCGGGCGCGCTGCCGCCGTCGGCGGCCCAGTTGAGGCGTCCGCGCAGTCCCCGGATGAAGAAGATCCCCTCGGCATCGCGCAGCGAGATGCCATCGAGTTCCAGGCTTGCGGAGATCGCTGCGTCGTTGCGGATCTCGAGGTTTCCCGCAATCCGACCCGCCGTTTCCAGTGAGCCGAGTACCGTGCCGGAGACGGCGGTTTGCACATAGGCGGCGTAGGCGGCCGCAACGCTCAGGTCCTGCAGTGCCAGCGAGGCGGACTCAAAGTGCAGCCCCGTTGCGGAATGCGAACCGAGGCCGATGCGCGCACTGCCGTTCGCCTGCAGCAGACCCTGCTGGCGCAGGTCCACCGA
>JBIKVA010000250.1:0-3832 GCA_044357085.1 Steroidobacteraceae bacterium
CGCAGTTTTTCTTTGATACGGACGACTACCTGCGCTTCCGCGACCGCTGCGTTGCCGCCGGCATCACGGCGAGCATCGTTCCGGGAATCCTGCCCATCACCCGGTTTCCGCAGGTGACGCGCTTTGCGGCCCGTTGTGGCGCGAAGGTCCCGGCATGGCTCGCCGAGCGCTTCGCCGGGCTCGACGACGATCCGGACACCCGCCGGCTGATCGCCGCGAACGTCGCCATCGAGCAGGTGTCGCGGCTGCGGCGCCATGGCGTCAATGAATTCCATTTCTACACCTTGAACCGTGCCGAGCTGACCTACGCCATCTGCCACGCTCTCGGCCTGCGGCCGCAGGCGGGGGCCGCGGCATGAGCTGTTGCCCGAGCCATCTGCCTCATCAGGCCCATATGCCGGGCGCGGCCCAGGCCGTCGCTGCGCCCTATGCGGTAACGCCCGTCGATGTCGCCGGACGCGAGTCGCGGCTGCGCCGTCTGCGCGAGCTCATCGAACAGCGGATCCTGATCATCGACGGCGCGATGGGCACGATGATCCAGCGCCACAAGCTCGACGAGGCGGGTTACCGTGGCGAGCGCTTCCGCGATTACGGTCGCGACCTGCGTGGCAACAACGACCTGCTCACGCTGACGCGGCCGGACATCGTCGCCGGCATCCACCGGGCCTATTTCGAGGCCGGTGCCGACATCGTCGAGACCAACACCTTCAACTCGACCACCGTCGCGCAGGCCGACTACGGCATGGAAGCGCTGGTGCCCGAGCTCAACTACCGCGCCGCGCGCCTCGCGCGCGAGATCGCCGACGACGTCGCCGCCGCGAGCGGTTCGCCACGCTTCGTCGCCGGTACCCTGGGACCCACCAACCGCACCGCCTCGATCTCGCCGGACGTCAACGACCCCGGCATGCGCAACGTGAACTTCGACCAGCTCGTCGTCGCCTACGCCGAGGCCACGCGCGCCTTGGTGCATGGCGGTGTGGACATCCTGCTGATCGAGACCGTCTTCGACACGCTCAACGCCAAGGCGGCGCTGTACGCGGTGCGACAGGTCCAGGCCGAACTCGGCGTCCAGTTGCCGGTGATGGTCTCGGGCACCATCACCGACGCCTCGGGGCGCACGCTCTCGGGCCAGACCACCGAGGCGTTCTGGAACGCCGTGCGCCACGGCGAACTGTTCGCGATCGGCCTCAATTGCGCGCTCGGCGCGACCGACATGCGGCCCTATGTCGCCGAACTCGGTCGTCTCGCCGACAGCCACGTGTGTGCCTATCCGAACGCCGGCTTGCCGAATGCCTTCGGCGAATACGACGAGACGCCGGAGCAGACCGCGGCGATCCTCGGCGAGTTCGCGCGCGCGGGGCTGCTCAATATCGTGGGTGGCTGCTGCGGCACCACGCCCGATCACATCCGGCTGATCGCCGAGGCGGTGCGGGGTGTCGCGCCGCGACCGCGCGCCACCCCCGAGGTGAAGTGTCGTCTCGCCGGGCTCGAACCGCTCAACATCGGCGCCGACACGCTGTTCGTCAACGTGGGCGAGCGCACCAACGTCACCGGCTCGGCCAAGTTCCGCAAGCTCATCGAGGCTGGCGATTACGCCACTGCGGTCGACATCGCCCGCCAGCAGGTCGTTGCTGGCGCGCAGGTGATCGACGTCAACATGGACGAGGGCATGCTCGATTCGGAAGCGGCGATGGTGCGCTTCCTCAATCTCGTCGCCTCCGAGCCCGACATCGCCCGCGTGCCGCTGATGATCGACTCCTCGAAATGGAGCGTGATCGAGGCCGGCCTCAAGTGCGTCCAGGGCAAGCCGATCGTGAACTCGATCAGTCTCAAGGAAGGCGAGGCGGCGTTCATCGAGCAGGCACGCAAGGTGCGCGCTTACGGTGCGGCGGTGGTGGTGATGGCCTTCGACGAGCAGGGCCAGGCCGACAGCGTCGCGCGCAAGGTCGCGATCTGCGAGCGCTCCTACGAGGTGCTCACCCGCCAGGCCGGATTCCCGCCCGAGGACATCATCTTCGACCCGAACATCTTCGCTGTCGCCACCGGCATCGAGGAGCATGCGGGCTATGGCGTCGACTTCATCGAGGCGACCCGTCTCATCAAGGAACGCCTGCCGCACGCGATGGTGAGCGGCGGCGTGAGCAACGTCTCGTTCTCTTTTCGCGGCAACGATCCGGTGCGCGAGGCGATGCACAGCGTGTTCCTCTACCACGCCATCCGTGCCGGCATGGACATGGGCATCGTCAATGCCGGGCAGCTCGCGATCTACGCCGATATCACGCCGGAACTGCGCGAAGCGGTCGAGGACGTGATCCTCAACCGTCGGAGCGACTCCACCGAGCGGCTGCTTGCGATAGCGGGACGCTACAAGGGCGAGGTCACGGGCAAGCGCGAAGCCGATCTCGAGTGGCGCTCGCTGCCGGTGGCCAAGCGTCTCGAGCATGCGCTCGTGAAGGGACTCGACGAGTTCATCGTCGAGGACACCGAAGCCGCGCGGCTGGAGGCCGAGCACCCGATCAAGGTCATCGAAGGCCCGCTGATGGACGGCATGAACGTCGTCGGCGATCTCTTCGGTGCCGGCAAGATGTTCCTGCCGCAGGTGGTCAAGAGCGCACGCGTCATGAAGAAGGCGGTTGCGCATCTCGTGCCGTTCATCGAGCGCGAGAAGAGCGGGGCAGTGCGCAGCAACGGCAAGGTGGTGCTCGCCACGGTCAAGGGTGACGTGCACGACATCGGCAAGAACATCGTCGGCGTCGTGCTGCAGTGCAACAACTTCGAAGTCATCGACCTGGGCGTCATGGTGCCTGCCGAGCGCATCCTCGAGGTGGCGCGGCGCGAGAATGCGACACTCGTCGGCCTCTCGGGCCTGATCACGCCCTCGCTCGACGAGATGGTGCACGTGGCGCGCGAGATGCAGCGCCAGGGCTTCTCGGTACCGTTGCTGATCGGCGGTGCGACCACTTCGCCCGCGCACACGGCAGTGAAGATCGCGCCGCAGTACCGCGAGCCCGTCGTCTACGTGAAGGATGCCTCGCGTGCGGTGGGTGTCTGCCAGTCGCTGGTGACCCCGACCCTGAAACCCGCCTTCGCGGCCAAGGTGGCCGAGGAGCACGAACGGCGGCGCGAGCAGCACGCCGGCAAGACCATCAAGCAGCCCGAGGCCAGCCTCGCGGCGGCGCGGGCGAATCGCCGTCGTATCGACTGGCAGGCCTACCGTGCGGTGGCGCCGCTGCGGCCCGGGGTGCAGGTGTTCGAGGATTATCCGCTCACCGACCTGCTCGACTACATCGACTGGATGCCGTTCTTCAACGCCTGGGAGTTTGCCGGCAAGTTTCCCGACATCCTCACGGATCCCGTGGTCGGCGAGGCGGCGAGCAACCTGTATGCGGACGCCCGGCGCATGCTCAAGCAGATCATCGCCGGCAACTGGATCAGCGTTCGCGCGGTGATCGGCATCTTTCCGGCGAACTCGGTCGGCGACGACATCGAGGTCTACAGCGGCGAGGACCGGCGCGAAGTACTGGTGACGCTCAACCACCTGCGCCAGCAGAAGGGCAAGCCCGCCGGTCAGCCGCACGAGTGTCTCGCGGACTACGTCGCCCCGCGCGACAGCGGCATACGCGATCATGTCGGGGCTTTTGCGGTGACCGCGGGCGTCGGCATCGAGGAGCACGTGGCGCGCTTCGAGGCGGCGCATGACGACTACTCGAGCATCATGCTCAAGGCGCTGGCCGACCGCTTCGCGGAGGCGGCTGCCGAGCATTTCCACGAGCGTACGCGACGCGAGCTCTGGGGTTACGACACCGCCGAGCAGCTCACCAACCAGCAGTTG
>JBIKVA010000262.1:0-3645 GCA_044357085.1 Steroidobacteraceae bacterium
CCGCAAAACCCGTCGAGCTACGATGTGTTGCTGCGAGCCACGCGCGCCATCACACGTCGAGCGGATGACGTTGCGGCTGCGTTCCGGCGCATGGTGTTCAATGTGCTTGCGCACAATCGCGACGACCACACGCGCCAGCACGCATTCTTGATGGATGACTCGGGCGATTGGCGCCTTGCACCGGCCTATGATCTGACTTGTGCCGCGGGTCCCGGCGGTGCGCACTATCTCGATGTCGAAGGCGAGGGGCGCAGGCCGACGCGTGCCCATATCGAGAAGCTCGCGAAACGCCACGGGCTCTCCGCAAAGCAGACCGCTACGGTCATTGACGAGGTGATCGCCGCGATATCCGGTTGGAAGGTGCTCGCCAAAAGAACAGGGGTGAGCGCCGCGTCGGTCAAGTGGGCCGCGCAAGCTCACGCGCGCGTACTGGAAACATTTTAAATAGACACACGCGACCCGATCGCTGCGCCCTCCCGCGCGTCCAAAGCGGAGGTTGGCATCGAGGGGCCACGACAGCCGACCATGGTGATGCCGGCGACCGTGCCGATGTCACGGGCGCGTCAGGAGCGAGAAGGTCGTCATTGACCCGGAATCAGGGGCTTCAGCTTCACTCTCTTGGCGTTCTCGGCCATCACCTTGTCGAGCGTCGCCAGCATTTTCGCACCGGAGCGCGGGCACCCATGGCGGACCAAGCCAAAGCAGATGGTTTGAAAGTACTATCCCCCCCGACGCCTGCGCCGCTCTCTCTTCTCTCCCCCTCGAACGGAGCATTCATGACAAGTCCCAAGTGGTACATGCCGGTGGCCATCATCGCGCTGCTCTGGAACCTGATCGGTTGCGTCGCCTATCTCATGGACGTGACGCTGACCCCGGAGGCGGTGGCGGCGATGGCGCCCGATCAGCAGGCGTTGTACGCGGCGCGACCCGCGTGGGCAGTGGCCGTCTATGCGATCGCGGTCTGGGGCGGTGCGCTCGGCTGCGCGGGGCTGATCATGAAGAAGCGCTGGGCCAAGGGTGCGCTGCTCGCGTCGCTGCTGGGGCTCATTGCGCAGGACGTCGCCCTGTTCGGCATGAGCCCCGTCGCCATCGAGGCGCCGGTGTACGCCCTGCAGGGGATGGTGCTGGTGATCGCGGTGCTGTTGCTCCTGCTGGCCAACAGGGCGGTGCGACAGGGATGGTTGGAATGACGAACACCTGACGGGCGCATCCGGCGACGTCTCCCTACGCCGCTGGTCGCGGCGAGGACGCGAGCCCCGTCGGCCGCACCCGTACTGCCGATCCGACGGCGCCAGCGTGCCGACTCGACCGTGCGCGCCCCGCTCAAAACCCGCTGAGGATCGCCTGATACTTCTCGATGTACCAGCGGTTCTCTTCGTTGTAGCGCGGGATCGCGCGCGGCTGCACGCCGGCGGGGCCTTCGAGCCTCCGGGTGCGGAGGTCAGGGCGCGCCGAGATACTCCGCGACCGGCGTGTCGAGCGGCCGAGGACGACCGGCAACGTCGGCCTGATCCACGCGCGCGAACGCGTCCTGAACATACCTCACACCCATCCATCGCAGGGGTTCCGGCTCCCAAGCCGGCGGGCTGTGGCGATGGATGGGCAGGGACTCGAGACCGGTTTCCCATCCGCCGATCAGGCCAGCCAGCAGCTCCGCGCCCAGGGCGCTGGTCGTCACGCCGCGACCGCTGTAGCCCAGCAGCTGGGCGAAGCCGGTCGACGGATCGAAGCTCACGGTGGGCATCCAGTCACGGGGCACGCCGACATAGCCACCCCAGGCGTGCGTGAATTCCAGGCCGCGCAACGACGGCCACCAGTCGTACACCGTCTCACGCATCCACTGGAATGTCTGGCTGGTGCCGGCGTCGCGCTCGGGCATCTGCGAACCGAATCGATAGGGAGCGCCGCGGCTTCCGTACAGGATGCGGCCGTCCACGGTTCGCGTGAGATAGTCCTTCAGATGAGCCTCGGAGCACAGACTCTCACCACCGGCCCAGCCCACGGAATGCCACTGCGCCTCGGTGAGCGGCGCGCTCAGGACGATCATCGAAGAGATCGGCAGCAGCGTTCGCCGGAATCCGGGCATACCAGTGAGATAAGCCTCGCCCGCCGCAACGACGGCGCGACGTGCGTGCAGCGTGCCGCTGCGCGTCACGATCGCGGGATGTCGGCCTTTCACGAACTCGACCGCCTCGGTCTTCTCGTAGATCCGTCCGCCAAGGCGTTCGACCACTCGGGCCAGCCCACGAACCAGCCTGCCGGGATGCACCGTCGCGCCGGCGCGCACCGAGAGCCCGCCCGAGAGCCGCGTGGCGTGAACTCGCGCGAATGCCTCCTCCGCCGTGAGCAGCGTGGCGGTGTCGGCGAGCCCGAGCCGTTCGTAGTCGCGATAAGCGTGCTCGATACCTGCCAGTTGCGCATCGCCACGCGCTACGACGAGCAGGCCGGTCTGTCGATACTGAGCGTCGATCCCTTCACGGGCGCAGGTCTCGCCGAGTCGCACCACCATCTGCTGCTGGGCGAGCAGGGTTTCGCGGGTACGCTGCTGGCCCACGCGCTTCGACAGGGTTGCGGCATCGACAGGAAACCGTGGCGAGCACCAGCCGCCATTGCGTCCCGATGCCCCATAACCGCAGAACTCCCGCTCGACTATCGCTACGCTCAACGCGGGCTGCCGCCTCAGCAGATTGTAGGCGGTCCAAAGACCTGAAAAACCGCCACCCAGAATGGCGACGTCGACCTTTAGATCGCCGTCGAGGGGCGGCCGCGGGACTAGATGCTCCCCGCAGTCCGCAAGCCAGAAGCTTTGCACTGCGCTCATCGGTCGAGGACCCGGCTCAGGAACAGGCGCGTCTGCTCGTGGTGCGGTGCGGTAAGCACCTGCCGGGCGGCGCCATCCTCGACGACCCGCCCGCCCTCGATGAACAGCGCGCGGTCGGCGACCTCGCGCGCGAAACGGATCTCGTGGGTGACGATCAGCATGGTCATTCCTTCCTCGGCTAGCGCCCTCATCACCTTCAGCACCTCGCCGACGCGCTCTGGATCGAGCGCGGAGGTCGGCTCGTCGAACAGGATGGCCCTTGGTTGCATGGCCAGGGCGCGCGCGATGGCGACGCGCTGCTGCTCGCCACCCGACAGCGTCGAGGGTGCGTCTCCGGCCCGATCGCGCAGTCCCACCTTCCCGAGCAGGGCGAGCGCACGCTCCGTGACTTCGCTGCGGTCCTGCCGGAGAACGTGAAGCGGACCTTCGATCACGTTCCCGAGCACCGTCCGGTGGGGGAAGAGGTTGGCGCGCTGGAACACCATGGCAACCTTGCGACGGATCCCAGCCAGCGTCGCCGGACCCACCACGTCGCCGTCGACCGAGATGACACCTCCGTCGTGCGTCTCGAGGCCATTGATGCAGCGCAGGATCGTCGACTTGCCGGAACCGGAGCGCCCGATCAGACAAGCCACCTCGCCCGGGCTAAGCGCGAAATCAATCCCGCGCAGCACCTGGCGATCGCCGAAGGACTTCGTCACACAGGAAAACTCGATCATCGACGCGCCGCTCGACGTTCCAGCGCACGAACGGCCATCGCTAGCGGGAAACTGGCTAGCAGGTAGAGGACCGCGATCAGAACGTAGACGGTGCCGCTCTTGAAC
>JBIKVA010000251.1:0-3767 GCA_044357085.1 Steroidobacteraceae bacterium
GAGCCTGATCGCGACCGAGCAGGCGATAGGCGGTCACGCTCAGGCTGTGGCTGAGCGGCGTGCCGAGAAACGCGACGAACAGAGCCAGCAGGCCGACCAGCGGCGGCGTCAGGCCTCTGCGAACCTCGGACTCCGTGCCGATGCCGCGGGTGCTCGTGTTTTCCAATTGCCTTCCTCCTATGTATCATCGATATAACAATATCGCCCGCAAGGTCAAGTCCGCGGTGACGAGCATCCGGACCATGATCGCCACGCTTGGAGCCACGCCCATGTACAAGGCCGTCCGCCGTTTCTTTGCCTTAACGGTCGCGCTGGCGATCGCCGCGACTCCGGCCCTCGGACTGGCGTCGACGCTGGTGCGCGGCATCGGCAGCGAGCCGGAGAGCTTCGATCCGCACAAGGCGGTGGGGACTTCGGCTTCCGTGGTGATCTACGATCTCTTCGAGGGTCTGGTCACCGTCGATGCCAGCGGCGAGGCCGCACCCGGTGCAGCGGAGAGCTGGACCACCAACGCGGACCGCTCGGTCTACACCTTCAGGCTGCGGCCCAATCTCAAGTGGTCGGACGGCACGCCGCTCACCGCCGCGGATTTCGTCTACTCCATGCGCCGGCTGCTCGCACCGGAGACGGCGGCTCGCTACGCGTCTTTTCTCTATGTCATCAAGGGCGCGCGTGCGGTCAACACCCAGAAGGCGGCGCCCGAAACCCTGGCGGTGCGTGCCCCGGACCCGCGCACGGTGGTGTTCGAACTCGAGGCGCCGGCACCGCAATTCCTCGAGATACTCACCGGCGTCGCGGCGGTCGCGGTACCCCGCCACGTCATCGAAAAATTCGGCCGCGAGTGGACGCGCCCCGGCAATCTCGTCTCGAGCGGCGCCTACCGGCTCGTCGATTACTCGCCGAACACCTTCATCAAGGCAAAGCGCAACCCGAACTTCCACTCCGCAGCGGCAGTGAAGATCGACGACGTCACCTATCTGCCGATCGAGGACGACAACGCCAGCCTGAAACGCTTCCAGTCGGGCGAACTCGACGTCACCCAGCGCTTCCCCCCCGAGCAACTCGACAAGCTGCGACGCGAAAAGAACCGCAGCCTGCGGGTCGCTCCGGGCCGCGGCAGCACCATGCTCGCGCTCAACACCCGCAACAAGCCCTTCGACGATGCCCGTGTGCGGCAGGCCCTCGCGCTGGCGCTGGACCGCGACGTGCTCACCGGCCGCATCCTGCGCAAGACGGCCGAGCCTGCCTATTTCATCGTGCCGAGCAGCATCAGCGGCTACGACAGCGGTCGCCCCGACTGGGCCGCGCAGCCGATCACCGAGCGCCAGCGTCAGGCCCGCGCACTGCTCGCGCAGGCGGGCTACGGCCCCGGCAAGCCGCTGCGCTTCACCATGCAGTACTACACCGAGAGCAAGACGCGCACGCTGGCGGTGGCGATGGTGTCGATGTGGCGCGCCGTCGGTGTCAACTGCGAGCTCATCAACAAGGATCTCGGCTCGGTGATCTCCTCCGTGAACGCCGGTAACTACCAGGTCTCGCTCTATGCGTGGTACTCGTCCTTCGACGACCCGTACACCTTCCTCGACCTGTTCACCGTGAAGCCGCGCGGCTCCATCACCGGCTACTCGAATCCGCAGTACGACACCGCCGTCCGCGCCGACGCCCAACTCGAGCCGGAAGTGCTCAAAAACCTGCGCGCCGCCTACGATCTCGACAAGCCGGTGCTGGTGCAGTTCTGGCTGTTCCTGCGCGGGGTGCTGCGCGGCGATCTCGGCCCGTCGATCGGCTACGCCGATTATTCGGTGGCCGAGCTCATCGCCATCGGTCTGCCGGTGAGCGCGCAACTCGGCCTCACCGCGCTTGCGATCGCCGCCGCGCTCGGCACGCTGCTCGGCATCATCGCAGCGCTCAATCGCAACCGCGGCCTCGACTACGCCATCGGTACCCTGGCCATGACGGGCATCGCGGTACCGACGCTGATCACCGCGCCGGTGCTGACGCTTTTCTTCGGGGTGACGTTCAAGCTGCTGCCCGTCGGTGGCTGGGGCGACGGCGACTGGCGCCACATGCTGCTGCCGGTCACGGCGCTGGTGCTGCCGCAACTCGCCGTGGTCGCACGCCTCGCGCGCGGCAGCATGCTCGAAGTGCTCGGCCAGCCCTGGGTGCGCACTGCCCGCGCCAGCGGTCTGCCGGAGTGGCGGGTCGTGCTGCGCCACGCTCTGCCTCCGGCCCTGATCCCGCTCGTCAGTTACCTCGCGCCCGCAGTGGCCGGCATCATGACGGGCTCGATCGTCATCGAGCAGATCTTCGGTCTTCCCGGCGTCGGCCGCTACTTCGTCAACGGTGCCCTCGGACGCGACTACCCGCTCGTGATGGGCATCGTGATCGTCTACGCCGCGGCGGTGCTGGTCATGAACCTCGCCGCAGACCTGCTCTACGGCGTGCTCGACCCGCGTACCCGGCGCCGCATGGCGGGCGCCGCGTGAGCAGCCTCACCGCGGACCGCGATCGTCTCGTCGCCGCCGCGCAGGCCGTTCGCGGTCGTTCGCTGTGGCGCGCCGCGGCGGCCCGCTTTCTCGCCAATCGCAGCGCCGTGGTCGGTCTCGTGCTGCTGACGCTGATCGTCGGCTTTTCGCTGTTCGCGCCGCTGCTGTCGCCGCACGACATGGAAGAGACCTACTGGGAAAGCATCCAGATCGGCCCCACCTTCGAAAACGCGCACTGGTTCGGCACCGACGCCAACGGCCGCGATCTCTTCGTGCGGATCGCCGCAGGCGGCCGCATCTCGCTCGCCATCGGCCTCATCACCGCACTCACGTCGCTGCTGATAGGCGTGGTCTACGGCGCCGTCGCGGGCTATGTCGGCGGTCGTGCCGACGAATGGATGATGCGCATCGTCGATGTGCTCTACGCGCTGCCGCTCATCTTTTTCATCATCATCCTCGTGACCGTCTTCGGCCGGAACATCCTGCTGGTGTTCCTCGCCATCGGCTGCATCGAGTGGCTGACGATCGCCCGTATCGTCCGCGGCCAGACCATCGCCGTGAAGGAAACGGAATACATCGAGGCGGCGCGCTCGCTCGGCGTGCCCTTCGGCCGCATGGTGCTGCGGCACGTGGTGCCGAATGTGCTCGGCCCGGTGATCGTCTTCTCGACGCTGCTGATCCCCACGGTGATCCTGGTGGAGAGCTTCCTGAGCTTTCTGGGATTGGGCGTGCAGGAGCCGAGTACCAGTTGGGGCCTGCTCATCTCGCAGGGCACGGCGACGCTGGATACCGCGCCGTGGCTGCTCCTGATCCCGGCGGGCTTCCTCGCGGCGACCATGTTCGCCTTCAATTTCATCGGCGACGGTCTGCGCGACGCACTCGACCCTAGGGCGCGCTGAGGTCCCTCGCCACGCGCAAGCCGAACACGGCGCTCAGCAGCGTCGACGGATCACGGCCGCGGAAACTCGGCCGCTGGCGACTGACGTCGCTGCGCCAGCCGCCACCGCGACTGCCGCGCCGGTCGCAACCCTTGAGGCGCTGGGCGGAACCATCGACGGGCGTTGCCCCGTAGGGCATTTCGTAGCAGTCCTCGACCCACTCCCAGACATTGCCGACCAGATCGTGCAGGCCGAAGCGGTTGGCGCGAAAGCGTCCCACCGGTGCGATCTGCTCGTAGCCGTCGTCGCAGGCCGCCGGCTTGACCGGGAATCCGAGCGCCGTCCCCGAACGATCGTAGACGTTGCCGTACAGGCAGGCCTGATCGGGGTCGTCACCCCAGGG
>JBIKVA010000252.1:0-3750 GCA_044357085.1 Steroidobacteraceae bacterium
ATCCTCGTCTGGAAACTGAAGGGCGAGGACGCCTTGCGTGCTTCGGGCGTCCCGTACACCGTGGTGCGACCAGGCGGCCTGCGCGACGCGCCCGGCGGTGCCACCGGCCTCAAGGCCTTCCAGGGCGACGATCTGCGCAATCAGGGCAGCATCCCGCGCGCCGATGTCGCGACGGTCTGCCTCGCGGCCCTCGGCAATGCGGCTGCCCGCGGCAAGACTTTCGAACTCGTGGCGGACACGGTCACCACCCGCACCGATCTCGATGCCCTGTTTGCCGGTCTGAAGGCCGATGCACGCTGAGACGACGCTGCTGCAGCGGCAGCTCGCGCGGTTCGCGCGCGTCGAACCGCGGGAAACCGCGGCGGTGGTCGCGGCGTTCTGCCTGTTCTTCTTCGTGCTCGGCAGTTACTTCGCGGTGCGTCCGGTACGCGAGACCGTGGCGACGCTGCTCGGCCGCGACCGCGTTGCCGATCTCTGGCTGTACACGGCGCTGTTCTCGATCGCCATCGTGCCGCTGTGGGGCTGGCTGGTCGCCCGGCTGCGCCGCAGCATCCTGCTGCCCTGGCTGTACGCCGCGGTTGCGGTGACCCTCGCCTTCATCGGCTCCTCGATCCAGGTCGACGAGTCGAACCTCCAGGTCGGCACGTTCTTCTACGTTTGGATCAGCGTCATCAACCTGATGCTCGTGTCGGTATTCTGGAGTTTCCTGCTCGAGATGTTCTCCGGCGAACAGGCCAAGCGGCTGTTCGGCTTCATTGCCGCAGGCGGCACGCTCGGCGCGCTGGTGGGTCCGTTGACCGCGCGGCTCACGGTCGACGTGATCGGCAACTCGGGTGTCCTCTATCTGGGTACGGCGGGATTCCTCGGCGCCATCGTCTGCCAGCGTGTGCTGATCGGCATCTGGAACCGCACCAAGCCGACCGACGGCTCCAGCGCCGCGGCGGCGACGGCCCGCGGCGACGAGGGCATCGGCGGCAATCCGTTCGCCGGCATCTCCATCGTGCTGCGCTCGCCCTACCTCCTGGGCATCGCCGCATTCGTGGTGCTGTTGTCCGCGGTCAATACGTTTCTCTACTTCGAGCAGTTGCGCATCGTCACCGAGACCTTCGCCGACACCACGCGCCGCACCGAAGTGTTCGCCAGCATCGACTTCGTCGTGCAGTCGCTGACCATCGTCTCGCAGCTGTTTCTCACCGGGCGCATCGCCTCTCGGCTCGGGGTACGCACGCTGCTGACTTTCGTGCCGGTGCTGATGATCGGCGGCTTCCTGCTGCTGGCAGCGGTCAACGTATTCGGTGTCATCGCGGCTTTGCTGGTGATGCGCCGCTGGGGCGAATACGCCTTCATCCGGCCGGGCCGCGAAATGCTCTGGGGCTCGCTCGATACCGAATCGAAGTACAAGGCCAAGAGTTTCGTCGACGTGCCCGTGTACCGCGCCGCCGATTACGTCGGCGCACAGGCCAAGAGCGCGCTCGATGCGCTCAACGCCTCGCCCGTCGGCGCTGCGCTGGTCGGTGCGCTGCTGGCGGCGGTGTGGGCCGTGAACGGCTGGCTGCTCGGTCGGCGCCACGATGCCGCAAGCACCAAGAACGACGTCCAGGCCGGCGACACGCCTCGTGACGGGACGCGCCCGTCAGGGGGTTGACGCCAGGACGCCAATGCACCGGCGAGACCGGGAGGGAGGGGGTCATGTCCAGGTTGTCACAGTGGTTCAAACTCGACGAGCGTGAAGAGTCGGGCAGCGCGGACAATCCGCATGCACCGCTGCGTGAAGACCAGCGGCGCGGCGCGTTGCCGCTGCTGACGCTCGCCTTCGGCTGGGGGTTTCTCGTCACCGGTCTGTTCGTCGGCAGTTCGCTGGGTACGGGTCTCGCCTTCCCCGATCTCGTGCGCAACGCGATGTGGGGCAACATCGTCAACTTCGTGGTCGGCGCCCTCGTCGGCTACATGGGCTATCAGACGGCCTGCAACAGCGGACTGCTTTACCGCCTGACCTACGGCAACATCGGCGCATACCTGCCCGTGCTGTTCCTCGCCGCGCTGACCATCGGCTGGCAGGGCATCGTGGTCGGTGCTTTCGGTCTCACCTGGGCAGGCAGTTTCGACAGTCCGCTGTTCGTGCCGATCGCGTTGTTCGCAGGCGTGCTCTACACCGTCACCACCTTGTTCGGGGTCAAGGGACTGGAGCGTGTTGCCGTACCCTCGACCGTGGTATTGGCACTGGTCGGCCTGTATGCGGGCTGGTTCAACGTCGACAAGGCGGGGGGCTGGGAGGCTTTCCTTGCGCTGTCGGAAAAATCCGCCGCGACCCAGCCGCTGACGGATGTGCAGGCGATCAACATCGTGATCGGCTCCTGGATCGTCGGCGCGATCGTCATGGCCGAGTACACGCGCTTTGCGCGCAAGGCCTGGGTGGCCATCGCCATTCCCTTTGTGGTGCTGGTGGCGACACAGATATTCCTGCAGGTGATCGGCGCGATGGGCGGCATCGTCTCCGGCAACTTCGACTTCAGCGCCTACCTGCGCACCGCCGGTCCGCTCATCGCGCTCGTCGGTCTCGTCTCCATGAGTCTCGCGCTGTGGACCACCGGCGATACCAATCTCTATCTGCCGTCGATCCAGACCGCGAGCGTGTTCCGGCTGCCGACCCGGGTCACCATCGTGATCTGCGGAACCTTGGGCACGATCCTCGGTCTCGGGATTTATCAGCATTTCATGGACTGGATAAACCAGATCGCCAACGTCGTGCCGCCACTCATCGGACCGATCATCATCGACTACTACGTGTTCAGTCGCATGCGCTACGACACCGGCTTGCTCGATCGTCTGCCGGCGTGGAACCCGCTCGCGGTCGCCGCTTTCGCGCTCGGCGTCACCGCGGCCTATGCCTACACGCCCGCATGGATGGCATCCGGCCTCTGGGGGCTGCTCGTCTCGATGGGCGCCTATCTGCTGCTGGTCGCCGCCGGCCGGCTCGTGGGCCTGCGCTTCGGCTATGCCAAGGCGAGCGCGGGTCGTTGACGGCGGCCACGACGCATCGACCCCATGAAAAAACCAGCCGCAATCTTCCTTAACCTGTTCGCCATCGTGGTCCTCGCGATGGCGCCGCGGCTTGCGCTCGCGGAGAGTGTCACAGCCGGACAGGAGCGCGCTGCGGCGGAGTATCTCGCGGCGGTCGCGGCGGGCGATGCGCAGGGCATGGCGTTTGCCATCCACCCTGCCGAACTCGACCGGTTGCGTATCGTGATCGTGCAGCGGCTGCGCGAAGAGGCCGGTCGCGGCGAGTCGGCGATGCGGGTGCGTCTTTTCGGCGATGCGATGCCGCTCGCGGAGATCGAGCGCCAGACCAGCGTGAACCTGTTCCGCAGCCTCGCGCGGCGGCTCGTCGCGCGCAGCCGGGTCTATGAAAAACTCGAGGGCCTTGGCGCGGTTCGCGACGGCAGCCAGTGGCATGTGCTGGTCAAGGGCCGGCAGCCGCGCGACCGGGGCCGCGTCGAGGTCGTCGAACTGGTCACGCTGCTGGCGTACGGCAAGGAGTGGAAGGCCGCGATCGCGCCGGAACTCGAGGCGCAGATCGACGATCTCACCTATGGTCGCGCTCGCACTTCGGGGCAGGGCACCGGGGCGGCGGGCGGATCTTCCGCGGGTACCGCCGGTGCAATCCCGGGTGCGGCATCGGGTGCGGGCGCAGCCCCGGCAACGGGCGGCGCGACGACGACCGGTCGCAACACCCCCGAGATCCTCGCCCTG
>JBIKVA010000253.1:0-3748 GCA_044357085.1 Steroidobacteraceae bacterium
GAGACCCGCCGAACCAGGGGTGGCATATGCCGGCAACGGAAACTCGGTGCCGATCCGCGAATCGAGGATCCTCACCTTCAGCGGGCGTCTGCTCATCGGTCAGCCTCCTGCGGCCGTCGCTCGTCCATCAACCGATCGTAAGAGCCTGTCGTGTGCCCCTGCAACCACGCGTCACGCTAGTCTCGCTGGTATGCGTCGTCCGATCTTGCAGCTTGCCGAGCGCGGCCTTTCCGTCGTGGGCATCCTCGCCCTCGGCTTCCTCATTCCGGGCATCGCGTCGGCAGCAGGGGTCCAGCCGGACCCTGTCGATCCGGTCGTGGAAGCACGGTTTCGCGCGATGCCGGCGCAAGATGACGTTGTCTCCGCAGACGATTGGTATCGCCCGACCATGGTCGTTCGCGGCGCCAGCCGTCACGGCGCGGCGCGCGCTGCGGCGACTTCGACCGTACCGACCCTGACGACACCCTACGCCGCTGCACTCGCCGGCGCGCAGGCCTGGGACACGCTCGCACTCGTGGTGCTGCGCGATGGCCGCGTGGAACTCGAGTACTACGCGCCGGGTATCACACCCTCGACACGCTTCGACACGCAGTCGATGCACCGCGGACTACTCACGCTCGCGGTGCTCGCCGCCGTCGAAGACGGCCATCTGGCCTCGCTCGATGCACCGGTGTCGCGCTGGATCCCGGAGTGGCGCGGGGAAGCGGACCCGCGCGCGGCCATCACGATACGCGACCTGTTGCTGGGCCAGTCCGGCCTTGCCGACCCGCCTTTCGAGAGCCGACCCGACTCGCCGGGCATGCAGTTGTTCATCGGCACCGACCTGCGCGGCCTCGTCACTGCGCAGCAGGCGCAGGCACCGCGTGCCACCCGCTGGCGCGGCAACGCCCTCGACTCGCAGGCACTCGGCCTCGCGCTGGAGGCAGCGACCGGCGAACCGTACGCGCGCTATCTCTCCCGACGCCTGTGGAAACCCGTTGGCGCAACCGATGCGCTGGTTCAACTCGATCGCGACAAGGGCAGCACGCGCACGTTCTGCTGTCTGAAGAGCACCGCCCGCGACTGGGCTCGCATCGGCGAACTCGTCAGGCGCGGTGGCGCCGTGGGCGGGCGGCAAGTGCTCGCCGCGCAGTCGGTGGCCGAGGTTCTGACACCCTCGCCACTCAACCGCTCGAGCGGCATGAACTGGCTGCTCGAACCGGTGGCGCTGGTGCCGCGATCGCTGCGCGGCGCGCCGCCGCCCGTGCTGACCGCCTTCGCCGAACCGGGCGTGGCGTACATCGGCGGCCGCGGCGGCCAGCGCGTCTACGTCGTGCCCTCGCAGCGCGCCGTCGTCGTTCGCATCGGCCGCATCCGCAACGATTTCGACGACGGACGATTCCTCAACCCCTTCATCGATGCCATGAGGTCCTTGCCGTGACGAGATTCCTCTCCATGCTGGCGCTCTGCCTGCTCACCCTCGCCGGTTCCCTCGCAAACGCCAAAGCACCCTATGAAATCGGTCTCGATGAACTCGAAGCGCGCTATGCCGATGCAGCCTCGAAGTTCGCCGTCATCGACGGCGTCCGCGTCCACTACAAGGACGAGGGTTCGGGACCGGTCGTGGTGATCGTGCACGCCTCGTTCCTCAACCTGAACTCCTGGGATGCCGTAGTCGCCGAACTCTCGCGCACGCATCGCGTCATCCGTCTCGACCTGCTGACCGCCGGCCTCACCGGCCCGGACCCGAAGAAGGGCTATTCGATCGAGCGCAACACCGAAATGCTCGAAGGCCTTTTGAAACAACTCGGCGTGACGCGCTACGCGCTGGTGGCCACCTCGTCCGGCGGCATCGTCGCGTTCCGTCACGCCGCATCGCACCCGGACGCCGTGGAGCGGCTGGTACTGATCAACTCCGCGGGCATGCCGCGCTCGACGGTCACCGACCCGAACCGCGCCCGCGGCAGCTCGCTGATGCGCTGGATACGCGACCGCTACAAATCCCGCAGCTATTGGGAAAGCACGCTGAAGTCGCAATTCACCGGCGGTTCGACGCCGGATCCGGCATTCGTCACGCGCACCTACGACATGAACCGCCGCGAGGGTCTGCGCGAGGAAGGCGCCGCGTTCCTGCGCAATTACCGCACCGGAGATCCGAAAGTGGAGCTCGCCAAGGTACGCGCGCCGACGCTGATCGTCTGGGGCATGGGCAACATCACCGTCGTGCATCTCGAGGCCGACGTCTTCCAGCACTGGCTCACCGCGGCGCCCTCGATGATCATCAAGTACCCGAAGCTCGGCCACTACCTCTACGTCGAGGAACCGCAGCGCGTGGCCCGCGACCTCGAGGACTTCCTCCAGGGCCGCCGTGACGCCGAACTGCTGGTCACGCGTCGCGTCAGCCCGGCTTGCGTTTCTGCATGTACTCCATGAAGTCGAGGCGCGGCGCATTCCACGAGCCGATGTCGAAGATCTCGGGCGCACGCGCCTCCAGCAGGCGACGCGGCGCCTTGGGCAGCTCGTCGAGCGAGCGCAGCTTGGTGCCGAGGCCCTTGCCGTAGGTTCGCCCGGGCGTCTTGCCCATGCCCAGCCACGGGTGGAAGCTCACGAGGTTCTGGAACTGTACGGTGGCGGCAGCGCTGGTCACGCGCGGATCCGCTACCTCGGCGGCGCTGGCCGAAAAGAAATAGTGCGAGTCCCAGAAGAACATCGGCCCGCCGGCCTCTTTCGGCCACTGCTCCGCCCTGAAGGGGTTGGGGAACGAGAACGCCGACTGGTTCGGGATCAGCAGCTTGTCGCCGATGACGTCGATGCGCATCTCCTTCGGCTTCAGCGTCGCGTCGGCACCCGTTTCGATGCCGTTGGGCCCGATCTCGACGCGCAGCGGTCCGCCAAAGAATTGCCATATCTCGCGCTTGTCACCGGTGACCGGGTTGACCCAGTGGTCGACCGGCTCGTCGGTGTCGAAGGCCGTGTAGATGCCCACTTCGCGAACGGTACCGAGATAATTGCCCGTCGGCAGCGGCTTCCAGGTTGCCACGTTGAGGTTCTGCATGCTGAGCATCGGCTGCAGATTGCCGTCGTTGAGCCAGAGATAGAGGTGCAGCCGGCAGAAGGTGTACACCGTCTCCTCGGCGCACGAGCCCTTCACCTTGGCGAGTGCCCGGGCACGCGCCGCAGGATCATCGAAATCGAGAACCGACTTGGCCGCGCTGGTTGCCGCCGTCGCCGGCGAACCGAGTAGCAGGCCCATCGAACCACCGACCGCCATGGAGCCGGCGATCATTTCACGTCGATTGATTGACGATTCGTTCATGAAAGTTCCCCTTGAAAGACTTCTCGAACACCGCGCTCAACGCTTGCGGAAGGCCGCGCTGCGGGCCACGGCGTTCGCACGGATGTTCTGGTAGAAAAGATCGAATTCATTGAAGTGCAGCAGACCGTTCGGCAGCGGCACGATCGCGTAGCCGTCCTTCGGGACGCCTTCGACCCGCAGCACGCCGCCCTCGCAAGCCGCACCGATGCGACCGGGCTCGGTGGCCGGCAGGCGCACCCCGCGGGCAAGCGTATCCGCCAGCCCGACACCGCGACGGGCCGGCAACGAGCCAAGGTTTCGGGCCGAAGTCGCGGCGCCTTCGGAGAGCGAAAACGTCAGCGGATTCACACAGGCGACGGCCGAGCCCGCGTCGGTGCCGTAGCGTTGCCGGTACCGCCCCGCGGCGCCGGCAAGGTACATCGTCGGATCGCCCGCACGGTCGAAAGCGTTCCA
>JBIKVA010000254.1:0-3747 GCA_044357085.1 Steroidobacteraceae bacterium
GCGACGCACTCAAGGCAGCAGGCACGATGCTGGTCGCGGGTGCGACGCTGCAATCGGTCGCCGCACGGGCGTCCGCCACGAATACCGGCTCGCCAGCCGCGATGCGCGCCTGGCAGATCGGCGAGCAGAAGGGTTTGGGTTCGCTCTCGCTCGTCGAGCGCCCGGCACCGCGCGCTGGCGCGGGCGAGGTCGTCGTCGCAACCCGGGCGACCGCACTCAATCACCGCGATCTCGGCATCCTGTCGGGTCGCTACGGGCCGCCCAAGCCGCCGCAGCGCATCCCGGTCGGCGATGGTGCCGGCGTCATCATCGAGACCGGGCCGGGTGTAACGGGCTGGCGCATCGGCGATCGCGTGACGGCGCCGCACTTCACTCTTTGGGCCGATGGCGATTATGACCCGTCCATTTTCGCCGCCGACGCCGGCAACACCCGCGACGGCTGGCTGGCCGAGCAGATCGTGCTGCCTGCCTCCGCGCTGGTCCGCCTTCCCGACGGCATGTCCTTCGACGATGCCGCGGCACTCGGCGCTGCCGGCATCACCGCCTGGGCCGTGCTCGAGACCTTCGGACGGATCAAGGCCGGCGACACGGTACTCGCACTGGGCACCGGCGGCGTGGCAATCCTCGCGCTGCAGATCGCAAAGATGTGCGGCGCGCGGGTCGCCATCACATCGTCCAGCGACGACAAGCTCGCGATCTGCCGCAAGCTCGGTGCGGACATCACCGTCAACTATCGCAGCCGTCCCGACTGGCACGAGGCGATCCGCAGCGCCACCGGCGGTCGGGGCGTCGACATCGTCGTGGAGACGGTCGGTCCCTCGACGCTGTCACAATCGCTCGCCTGTTGCGCGCCGAACGCGCGGGTGGGCCTGCTCGGTGCGCTGGGTGGCGCGGCGACGACCCCGCCCAATCTCGGGCCACTGATCCTCAACAACGTGCTGCTCAAGGGCATCACCAGCGGCAGCCGCCGCATGTACGAAGACCTGCTGCGCGCGAGCACCGCCAATGGCCTCAAGCCGCACATCGACCGGGTGTTTGCCTTTGCGGACGCGCCGCAGGCGCTTGCCCACCTCGAAGGTGGCGATCACATCGGCAAGGTGCTCATCCGCTGACGGGGATGCCGCGCCCGGGCCGGGCTCAAAAGAACATCAAGCCGACCAGGCCCAGCCAGCCGAGGCGCGACCAGCGGTGAATCTTTGGATCCTGATGGTTCCAGACACCCAGGGCACCGAGCGCACCCGCAGCACCGGCACCGGGGATCCAGAAACCGGCGATACCGAGCAGCCCAAGCAGACCCAGCAGCCGAACGTCGGCTCCGGGACGCTCCCGGCTCACCGGGTGACGGATGCCGACCAGGCCCAACAAGCCGATGAGGCCCAGCAAGCCCAGCCATCCGGCGATCGGACCGAGGAATTCACTCATGGATGCTCCAGTCTGCGGTACCGCGCCGCCTGCACATCAAGCGCGGCGACACTTCGGAGACATTACCACCGAAGCGGCGAAAACCGTCCGACAAGAGCACGCGGACAGAGAACTTCCCGCGGCCCGGGGCGTCTGACGAGCGAGTCTTCATCCGAGGTGTTGCGTGAAAATCATCGTCTGGAGTTCGTTCCTGGTGCTCGCCCTGCTGTGGACTGCCGGCGCGGCGCTGGTGGCCCAATTGACGGAGTGGTCCCTCGGCATATCACGACTCATCCGGGCGTAGCGCGACCCCTCCCCGGGGCGATGACGCTGCTCTGCGGTTCCCGCAGAGGCATCCACAACTTCTCGATCGTGGTCGGCTCGCGAGGGCCGATCCCGGCATCGACGACACCGCTGTCGCCAAAGGTCCCGAACACCCGATCCCAGAGGATCGCGGCACATCCGAAGTTGGTGTTGCTCTCCTCGAGATTGGCCGAGTGGTGACGGATGTGCCAAGCATTGGTGGTCAGGAACCAGCCGATGACCCGCGAGTTCAAACGCAGGTTGCTATGGACGATGGCGACCTGCGTGGTCGTGAGCAGCAAGGCACCGTAGGTCGCAGCGCCCACCCCGAACAGCAGATCGACCAGCAGCGCGGGCAAAACGATCCAGAAGAGCTCGATCGGGTGGTTCGCACCGGCGTTGATGGCGTTGAGTTTCTTGAAGGCATGGTGGGCGCCGTGTCCGGACGAGCGCCACACCAGCGACCAGCGGTGCTCCGCACGGTGCATCCAGTACCAGAGGAATTCGCTGGCGAAGAACACCATGAACACCTGGGCGAGGAGCGGCCAGTCATGGGGCCAGATGTCGAGACCGAGCGCGGCACGCAGGCTGGCGAGGGGTTCGGCCAGCAAGGTTTCATACCAGTCCGCGGCGGTACCGCCAACGAGAAAGGTGACCGCGCCGATACCCAGCAAACCGATCTTTTCCCGCGCCGGCTGATGCCACCGCGGACGGGCAGGAATACGGTACTCGAGGGCGCCGAGCAGCAGGTGGACTCCCACGAGGGTGACGGGATAAAGCAGGGGGTTCGAGGGATCGGCGACCCACGCGCCGAGCACGAGGATCAGCAGCAGCGGATGCAGCGCCCAGAAGACGATCCGTTCGAGGGTAGACTCGGTCCCCTCGAGAACGTCGACCGCAACGCGGGAAGGTTCGGACTCGTTCATCGATACTCCTGTCGACGAGTGATCAATGATAAACGCCGGAGACCCCCTTGCCGAGCCTATTGACGGAAGTCCTTGCAGCGCATGTCCCGGAAGACCCCAGCGAAGCGGCGAGTCTCGAGAAGATGAAGCTGTTCGCAACGACGCTCCAACATCCTTTCTCGCGGCATCAGCCGGGCGCACATTTCACCGCCAGTGCCCTCGTGATCGACGAACGGCTTGGGCGGATTGCCTTGGTCCATCACGCCAAGCTGCGGCGCTGGCTGCAGCCGGGCGGACACGCCGAGGCCGGGGACGACGGTCTCATTCATCTGACGGCCTTGCGCGAGGCCCGCGAAGAAACGGGCTGCGAGGTCACGCTGCATCCCGTTGCGCCGTCACCGCTCGACGTCGATGTCCATCTCATCCCCGCGCACGGCACCGAACAGGCACATCATCACCTCGACGTCCGGTTCCTCGTGGTGGCTCGTGACCCCGAGGCGCTGACCTTCGACGACAAAGAATCTCTCGGCGCGCGCTGGTTCACTTTCGACGAGGCTCTGGCAATCGCCGACGAGGCACCGCTGCAGCGCCTGATCCGCAAGGGACAGCGGCTCACACGCCTTTGAGCAACCTCTGTCAGACTCGGCTGATGTGGAAATCAGTCCTGCTGATGGCCCTTGCACTGACGGCCACGGTGGCCAGCGCCGACGGCCAGCAAGCCGACGAGGCCTTCTTCGCTGCCATCAGCGCCAACCCCGCGTCACTCGAGAACCTGCTGGCTGAACATTTCGTCTATCGGACCTCCAGAGGAACGACCATAGGCAAGCGAGCGCTCATCGAAGAGTTGCTGAGCGGCCGCACCCGCGTCGACGCGCCGCGCATCAGCGACCATGCCGTCGTTGCGCACGGCGGAACGAGAGTCAGCACGGGTGTCGTGACGCTGCAGATCCTGGGTGGCGCTGCCCCGCAGACTTCGCGCTCGCGATTCACTCACGTCTGGGTGCGCGAAGAAGGGCGCTGGCGTCTGCTCTTTCGCGATTCCTCGATTCTCTGAAAACCGCAGTCGCTCTGGTCGCACCGGGCAGCGCCGATTGCTCGTCGACAGACGGATGATTATCACTCGCCGCGTGAATGAATT
>JBIKVA010000255.1:0-3746 GCA_044357085.1 Steroidobacteraceae bacterium
GTCCGACGGCTTGCCGACGCACTCGGCGCAGACTGCCCATATCCCGCCTCGGGCAGCGCGGAGAGCAAGAGCAGAAAAAAGAAAAGAATGGGGCGAGCCGCGGTGAACACCGCGGCGAACGACAGGCGATCAGTACAGCGCCCCGACAGCATCGGACTCCCGACTTTTGAAGTCCCGAGATGTCAAGGAGAATAGCCTAAAAACACCCGCAAAAACTGCCGTCACGGGTAGCCTGCCGACATCAGCGACCCTCGCTTGCCCGTCTCGCGGCTTCGCAGAACCCGTACTGCTCGTTGGCCGCGGCGGCGCAATACGCACCGACATCGAAATCCGCCGGGCGCAGGGCGCGGGCCAGCACCGCACCCGTTGGGCCGAGCAGCACGTCGAACTCGCGGGCCGCCACCGGCCCTGTCTGCAGCGGCGGCTCGCGATCGCTGACGCCGAAGGCATAGCCCTGCAGCCGCAGGCCACCATCGGCCACGCACTGCGCACCGCTGATGAGAGACATCGACACCGCGGCGTCACGATCGGCCCCCAGGTCCACGCGGCTGCCCTGTATCTGGACCAGTGCCCGATCTCCGACATGGGCGAGCAGCTCGTAACCGTCCTGCAGCGTCCACACCCGATCCGCGCAGACGCGGGCCCAGCCCGTGGTCGGCAACAGAGCCTCGCTGCTGTCCGCACGGCGCCAAGACACCTCCGCCGTCGGCGGCAGATCGCTGCGCGCAAACAGGGCACCCGTGTTGCTGCGGTACTCGAGGGACCAGGATTGCTGGCCGCGAGACGCGCCGGAAACACCGCGGACGAGGCGATAGAGGCTTCCCGCCCCGGGGTCTGCGATGAGCGACTCGATGGATCGGACGTCTCCCTCGTCGCAGGGCTCTGCGCAGACCGCGTCGTCCCCATTCGAGGCCGGCGCGGACCCTGGCGGTGGCGTCGTCGCAGGCGCGCCGGTAGAAGGCCCGACGAGGGTTGCGGATCCAACGGCTGCCGGCCCGAGGGCCGCCGTCGGCGAGGCTCCGCCGAGCGGGGCGCTCTCGACATTGAGCGCAACCAGCGCGGGCGGCGTGGGCGGCACGCCGGCGATCATGTCCGGCGGATCGCTGAAACTCGTGGGGGCAGGCAGGCCTGGCGTCACGCCGATCAGACTCACCGTTGTGCTCACGCCGCCGTCGGCGGAGACAGTCAACGTTGCCGACTTCTCACCCGCACTGCTGGGAAAGAATTCCACGTTGATGGTGCAAGCCGGACCGAATTCGGTGAATGACGGTGGACAATAGTTTTCCACCGCAAAGTCCGATGGGTGGCTACCCGACAGAGCCGTCCCCAGCGACGTCGCGGCCGCGCCCCCGACATTGCGAATCGTGATTGACTGATCGGGGCTGCTATCTCCGAGCATCTGGCTGCCGAACCGAAGGGCGCTGCGGCTCGACGTGAGTGCCGCAGTGGCGCCTGCGCCGATCCCCGACAAGCCGAGAATCCGCGGTGAACCACTCGAGTTGTGGTCCACCTTGACGTAAGCGAACTTCTTGCCGGGGCTCGTCGGCGTGAACGTGATGGACCTCGTGCAATTGTCACCGGTGGTCAAGGACGTGTTGTCGTTGCAGGAGCCCGTACCGAGCGCGAAATCCCCGGCATCGGGGCCACCCAGAGTGACGGCGGCACTCGCGGCAAGAGTGACCGCCAACGCAGGCGGCGAGGCGCTATTCTGCAGGGTCAGCGTGTTCGGCGCGGACGTTGTCGACACGGCTTGCGTTCCGAAAGCTGCGACGTCGGCCGCCGTGAGCACACCTGGCGCAACAGCCGTGGAGATATCCTGAACCGCGCTGAGAGCGATTTGCACCGTTTCGAGCGAGTACTCGCTGCCCATGTCAGTGCCTGACAACTTCAGGTTGAGGGTCGCAGACTTGGGTCCCGGCGAACCCATGTCGCCAAAAAGCGTTACGGTCACGTCGCATTCGGCGGCGGTGTTCGAAAGCGGCGTTGAGCAGCTCGTGTTCGCGGACCAGGATCCGGCAACCGTGGTGATATCGAAAACATCGACGGTGTTGATATTGCCTGCGGTCCGGTTCTTGATCTTGAACGTGGCCGACGCGTTGGCGGAATCCAGCTGCCCCAGCACCAGTTTGTTGGCACTCACCACCGACCGGCCACGCAGTTCGACCTCCAGCAGGCTCCCCGACCCGTTGTGGGGCACGCGCAGGTAAGCCGCCTGAATGCCTTCTAGCGTGGTCGGCACGAACTCCACGGAGAATATGCACTCCTGCCCGAGAACGAGCGTCTGGTTGTTGCAACCCGTGAGTGCCTTGTACTCGCTGCGCCCCGGGCCGAACACGCCAACGGTGCCGACCTGGACGACGGGCGCGATCTTCCAGGACGAGAAAGACCCGGAACCGGCGAAGTCGGTACGATCGAATACCAGCACTCCGGTTCCCGGATTGAAAGATGTGACGTTCCCTTCGACCCAGATACTCGGATCGCTCGCCGTCTGCGCACGAACCTTGCGTCCGGGCGTAAATACGCTCGCGTTGGCAAACGGACCCGCGGCCAGAGTAAACGTCTTGGTTGGGGATCCGTTGGTTGTTTCCGAAGAAGCGCTTGCGGCGAAGTTCTCATTCTTGACCGTAAACGTCTCGGACCGCGCCCCACCTCGGGCCGTGTGCGGAAACTGATGGAACGACGGCGAACACGACCCCGAGGAACAGATGTTGAGCGAGGCCGTGGGTACACCAACTCCCGCGAGCGCCACGACCCAGGGCGACTCGACCGGCGCATTGCTTCCGGTGTGGGTGATCACGAGGTAAGCGACTCGATCGCCGGTAGCCTGGGGCGTGAATGTGATGTCGATCGTGCAGGTCTCCACTGGCGCAAGGAAACCCGTGCATCCCGCGTAGCTGAACTCCGAACTTTGCGGGCCGGTGATCGCCAGCCCGACCGGCGGCAAGGGCGCGTTGCCGGTATTCATGATGGTGATCTGGTTCATACCCCCCGAACTGGTGATCAGCGAGGTCCCCACATAGGGCGAGCCCACGAAAACCGAACTCGTGTAGATATCGACCTCGGGAGCCGGTGGCGGCACACCCTCCGCAAGCAACTGAACAACGGTAGTGGGCCCGGCGTTGTGCTCGATATTCACGCTCGCTTCCTTCGGGCCCGTGCTCGTCGGCGTGAAGGTCAGCGAAACCTCGCACACTGCCGCCGGGATGAGGATTGCGCCGCAGTTCGTCGTGCGCGCGAACTGGGCGGCGTCCGCGCCCCCCAGGGTGATCGCGTTCAAGCCACCGCCGCTGCTGAAAACCAGGTCGGCCGTCCCGGTGTTTTCGATGTTGAATGTGGTCGGCATGGATGTCGAACCCACCGCCGTCGGGCTGAATATGACCTGTGGAGTTACGAGGATCACCGGGGCGTTGTCCGCGCAGGTCACCGTGACGTTGGTGACGTTCGCGGTCGCGGTACCGGAGGAATTGGCGACCGTGCAGGTCTGGCCACTCGGCTGCGCGAGCACCTTTACAAGGTAGTTGTTGCCGCTGTCGATCGGAGCCGTGAAAGTGAACGCCCCGTTGGCACCGAGGCTGAGGTCGTTCGTGTCGTTGTTCTGCAGCGTGACGGTCTTGCCTGCACCGAGTCCGCTCAAGGTCCCGCCGACCGTGTAAGTGATGGTCGTGCAGTTGACGCCCACGGGCGCCATGTTCGCCGTGACGTTGGTGCCGGTAGCGTTGGTGACGGTACAGGTCTGGCCCGCGGGC
>JBIKVA010000044.1:0-14107 GCA_044357085.1 Steroidobacteraceae bacterium
CCGGATCCACCACCGCAGCGGCGGCTGAAGTGCAGAGCATCACCACCTCGGCGTCCGCGACGGCCTCGCGCAACGATCCGGCCACATGAGCCGACGGCGCTGCCGCATGGATCTCCGTCGCCCGGTCCGCCGCGCGCGGTGACCAGACGCGCACCTGCCGCCAGGCTCGCAGCGGCAGGACGTGCCGCAGATGCGCGCGACCGATCGCACCCGTGCCTATCAGGGCGAGCCGAGTTGCGTCGCGGGGTGCCAGCAGGTCTATGGCCAGCGCGGTGGTCGCTGCCGTGCGTTCGCGTGTCAGGGCAAGGGAGTCGCAGAGCATCAGCGGGGCGCCGGTCTCGCTGCTCATGAGCAGCGTCCACGCCGTGACGACCCCGCCACCGGGCCGGGGCAGGTAGGGTGACAGCTTGGCGCCGAACACCGGCGGATCGGCGAGCGCCGCCAGATAGGCGATGAAGTCCCCGCCGCTGCCGTCGGGCAGGAGCGCCAAGGTTTGAGGGGGCTGCGTGACCTTGCCCGCATGCAGCCCTGCGAACAGCGCGCGCATGGCGCCGAGCACGTCGATTTGCGCGACGGCCTGCGCGGCGAGATTTGCATCGACTACCAATGACTTCATGACAGAGTCCTCTTCAACCGCCGTTCGGCGTACGAGTGGCCGTTGCCGGCTTGAACCCCTGGGCCCGCAGCAGATCCGGCGCGCTGTAGAGCCAGCGGCCCTTGAACACCTGTTCGACGCGGTATAGCGCGGTGATGTCAGCGAGCGGATCACCGTCGATGAGATACATCTGCGCGTCCTTGCCCGGCTCGACCGAACCGAGGCGGTGCGCAAGCCCCATGTGCCGGGCCGGACCGATGGTCGCGAGCTGCAGCACTTCGGCCGGCGGTATGCCCGCTTCGGTGTAGTAGATGAGTTCGCGGATCAGCGTGAAGCCGGGCAGCTGGTTGTCGGTCCCCGGCAGGATGCGTATGCCGGAGTCGTGCAACAGCGCGATCAGTCGAAGCAGCATGTCGGCGGAGCGCGCGAACGCCGCCTCGCGTCCCTGGTTGTAGCCCGTGGTCATGAGTTGCCGTCGCCGTACGGATTCGGGCAACAGCGTGACTACATCCGTGAAGATGGGCGTCATCGCCCCGGGCCGGTTGCGGAACATTTCCATGATCACCGCCAGCGTCGGCTCCAGCGCGATGTCCCTCTGCTTCATCAGTGCGATGAAATTGCGTACCTGCGCGGAATCGAGATCGAGCTGACCGGCCAACTCGCCCGGTACCAGAAAGCGCGCCGGTCCACGCGTGTCCAGCTCCTCGCCGCGCACGAACGCCAGCAGCAGCTGGTTCATGTGGGTGATTTCGTCATAGCCGGCACGGATGGCAGCTTCGGGGGACATGAAGGCCGGTATGTGCCCGGCCACCGGCAGACCGCGCGCATGCGCCGCGCTCGCCAGCGGCGCAACCCATTCGGGTTTGATCGAACTGTAGATTTTCAGGCCGCTGTAGCCGTGTTGCGCGTAGAAGTCGACGAAACCGAGGGCGCTCTCGAGACCATCTGCCAGCATGCCTACCGGGGCGGCGAATTCGTTGGCGCGGTCGACGAACCCGAGCGGGTGGATATCGGGTCCGGCCAGCCGTTGTTCGCGTATCTCGCGCAACAGGAATTGCAGATCGTCGAAACTGCTGCCCATGTCCCGCACGTTGGTGATGCCGAACGCGAGGTATTCGGGCAGATGGACGAGCTGCACGTGGTTGTGCATGTCCCACAGCGAGGGCATGAGCGTCTTGCCCCGGCCGTCGATCAGCAGCGCCCCCTCGGGGACCGGGACTTCCCCCGGGTATACCGCCGAAATCTTGCCATCCCAGACGAACACGGTCGCCGGTTCCGTCAACCCGCCCTTGATGCTGTCGAAGACCTTCGCTCCGCGGATCACGGTGAGTCCCGTCATTTCACGGGATGCAGCGGCGCCGATCTGTTCGTAGTGGCGTTGACGCGCGCTGCGCTCCGCCGCCCGCAGGGCCGGCATGCTCGCCTCCCAGCCGCGGCGTATCACTCCCCAGGTCCGGTCAGTGAACCCGAAGAGTTCACCGGCATCGTCCAGCCAGACGAACGTGGGACCGAGGCCGAGCCCTTCGATGTTGTAGAGCGTCGTGCGCAACGACTGACCGTCGCGCTGGAAGTCGGCTCCGCCGGCTTGCTCGATGCTTGCAGTACCCGCGGGCAACAACTCGAGGCGGCGACCCGGGGCACGCAGCAACGCCCGCGCAAGCACGGCACGGACTTCCGGGGTGTCGTTGAAGGGCAGGAAGAATTCCCCGTTGCTGCTTCGCCGACGACCTTGTTCCAGCGAAGATTTCCAGATGGCAAATCCGCGTTCGACCCGGAACTGCTCGTCGATCGTGGCCCGCGTATTGTTGACTCCGGTGGCGCTGAAGGCGACCGGCAGTCCGTCCGTGCCAAGCTTCAGGGTGGAACGGAACGACGGCCCACGACCCCGATCGGCGTATTCGAATTGGATCGTGACGACGCCGTCGCGATTGCGGGAGACGATTTGCGATCCGGTGATGCGATCGGCGGTGAGCCAGGAGTATTCGAGGGTCGTGGTACCGGTCTCGGCCGCTGCAGCAGGTGCATTTGCCGGGGCCGGTGCCGCGACAGCGCGCGCAGCGCCGCCGACAAGCATGACGAACGCGAGCAGACATGACCCGGCGCCCGCAAGCTTCCGAAGGGACGAGATGCAGGACGCCAAGGGGCGCAGGGCGTTCGATGATCGGGGGCGATTCAAATCCGGATCGATCATGGGGCACCCGCTTTCATGGCGCGTTGTCCGCGACGCATCGATTATCGAAGCGTAATTGACAGTCGTCAATTGACAGCATACGCTCAAACAGCATTCGTTCAGATCGAATTCAGCCGCGATCCATTCCTGTCGCGCTGCGAGCACACTCTCGTGAATCCAAGCTCAGCCAGCGGCTCCCGCAACCTGACCATCGCGTTGTGCTTCGCGGTCGCGGTGCTCGAGGGCTTCGATATTCAGGCGCTTGGCATCGTCGCCCCGCGCATCGCCCGGGACCTCGCGCTGACCGCAGCCGAACTCGGTCTGGTCTTTGCGGTCGGCAACATCGGTCTCGTGGTCGGCGCTGCGCTCGGCGGCGGCGTCGCCGACCGGTGGGGTCGCAAGCCGGTGTTGGTGGGAGCCGTGCTGATGTTCGGTCTCTTCACCCTGGCGACCGTGATCGTGACCAGCTTCGGGACCCTGTTTGCTGCAAGGCTGCTCGCCGGTATCGGCTTCGGTGCCGCGCTGCCGACGATGATGGCGCTTGCCGCGGAGGTCGCACCGGAGCACAAGCGTGCCGTCACCACGGCAGCAATGTTCTGCGGCATGCCGATCGGTGGGGGCAGCGCGGGCCTCTTCGTCGGGGCCCTGCCGGAAAGCGTGCCTTGGCAAGCGGTGTTCGTCGCCGGCGGCGTGCTGCCGCTGCTGCTTGCGCCGGCACTGGTGGTGTTCCTGCGCGAGACATTGCACCGTGCCGCGCCTCGGGATCCGAGCCTCGGGCGTGCCCCGTCGGTGTGGCGAGTGCTGTTCGCCGAAGGACGCGCGGCGCCGACACTGCTGCTGTGGACGGCGTTCTTTCCGACGTTGTTGATCCTCTACCTGATGCTCAGCTGGTTGCCGTCGGTCGTTGCCGCCAAGGGTCTTGATGCCGCGAGCGCGCCACTGTCGGCAGTCGTATTCAACTATTCCGCCGCGGCGGGCGCCATCATCGTCTCCGGGCTGGTGGACCGCTTCGGCATGCGCTGGCCGCTGACACTGGCTTATGCCGGCCTGGTCGCCGCCCTCTTCGCGCTCGGCGCAGCCGAGTCACGCACCGAACTGCTGCTCTTCAGTGGAATCGCCGGGTTCTGCGTCCTCGGCGCGAACTACTCCCTGTACGGCGTGACGACGCGTTTCTACCCGATGGCGATGCGCGGCGTCGGCTCCGGTGCCAGTGTCGCGGCGGGGCGCCTCGGTTCCGTCGTCGGCCCGATGATTGCCGGGATTTGGCTCTCGCAAGGGGCCACGGGCGGGGAAGTCATCGAGCATCTGGCCCCGCTGGCAATCGTCGCCGGCGGCGCCGTGCTCTGGCTCGTCCATCTGCAGCGCAGGATCCGAAACCCCGACCCGGAGCAGTGACGGCATGTTTCTGCGCTGCTCCCGACTGCGAAGCGGTCTTCGCTTGAACGGCAATGGGGCAATGCGCATACTTTGCTGCAGCGGTCCCGTCATCTCAGTCGCGACCCGCAGTCCATCCCCCGCATCATCGAGCCGCACCCGCCAATTTCATGCTGGACGATCTGTACAAGCACCCGGGCCATCTCATCCGGCGCGCTCAGCAAATCGCCGTGGCGCTGTTCATGGAAGAGTGCGGCGAGTCCGGCATCACTCCTGTGCAGTACGCCTGCCTGAGAGCCCTGAAGGAAAACCCCGGAGTCGATGCGACGCGGCTCTCCGTGCTCATCGCCTTCGATCGTTCCACCATCGGCAACGTGCTGGAGCGACTCGAGCGCAAGGGGCTCATCCAGCGCTTCGCGAGCAGCGAAGACAAACGCATCAAGCTGCTGAGGCTCGATCCCAGCGGCGGCGCATTGCTGCGAAAACTCGAGGCCGCGGTGAATCGGTCACAACGCCGGGTACTGGCGCCGCTGACCGCGGCACAGCAACGAACCCTCATCAAACTGCTCACCCATCTGGTCGCCGTCAAAAGCGACACCGCGCGTACAGCGTCGCAGCGCGGAGGCGGCGACGACTGAGAGTTCTGCCGACGGCAGCGGCAAGACTCTGCCTGTCGGCGCCGTAGACCACTTCCATGTCGACAGTGCATTCCGGTCCGGACGACGAGCGACGGAACTTCTACGACCGGCTTGGCAGAAGTTCGCTGGCGCCGCTCTGGTTGTCCCTTGCCTCGCTGGTCACCAGACAACCTTCGAGCGGCTGCAAGGCGGCGCAGTGGCGTTACCCCGAGGTTCGTGCGCTGCTGATGGAAGCCGGTGGCCTGGTGTCGGTCGAAGAGGCCGAGCGCAGGGTGCTCGTGCTGGAGAATCCCGCTTTTCCCGGCCAGTCACGCATCACGACGTCACTCTACGCCGGGCTGCAACTCGTGCAGCCGGGCGAAAGGGCGCGAAGTCACCGGCACACGCAGAGTGCCCTGCGCTTCGTGCTGGAGGGTCGAGGCGCTTATACCGCCGTCGATGGCGAGCGCACGATCATGCGTCCCGGTGACTTCATCATCACGCCGTCATGGCAGTGGCACGATCATGGCAACGACACCCAAGAACCCGTGATCTGGCTCGACGGCCTCGATATTCCGATGGTTCAGGCGCTCGACGCTTCCTTCGCCGAACAGTTGGGAACGATCGAGCAGCCCATCTCCCGGCCTGTGGGCGACAGTCTTGCGCGCTTCGGTGCGAATCTCCTGCCGGTCGATCACGATCACAAGGGCCTGACCTCCCCGATCTTCAGCTACCCGTACGAGCGCACGCGCGAGGCGCTCGAAACAATGCGTCGCAACGGGCCGCCGGATGCATGGCACGGCTACAAGATGCGCTTCGTGAATCCGCTCACCGGCGGCTTCGCCATGCCGACCATCGGCACCTTCATGCAGTTGCTGCCGGCGGGGTTCGAATCGAAGTCCTGCCGCAGCACCGACGCCACGATTTTCTCGCCGGTCGAAGGCGAGGGTCGGACCCGGATCGGTGATCAGGTCATCGACTGGTCGGCCCGGGACGTGTTCGTGGCGCCGAGCTGGGCGCCCGTGTGCCATCAGGTCTCGACCGATGCCGTGCTGTTCTCGTTCTCCGATCGGCCGGTGCAGATGGCCACAGGGCTTTTCCGTGAGCAGAGGATCGAATGAACTACATCGTCAGTCCGCCGCCGCAGGCGTCTCTACCCGTCACCGGCAGCGACCTTCATTTTCCGGTGCGCCGCGTGTACTGCGTTGGCCGCAACTACGAGGCCCACGCCCGCGAGATGGGCAAGGACCCCACCCGCGAGCCGCCGTTCATTTTCCAGAAACCGGCGGACGCATTGGTACCCGCGGGATCGCTGATCGACTACCCGCCGCAGACCAAAAATTTCCATCACGAGATCGAGCTGGTGGTTGCGATCGGCAAGGGCGGCATCGACATCGGCGCGGAGCAGGCGAACTCCCACGTTCTCGGCTACGCGGTCGGCATCGATCTCACGCGTCGCGACCTGCAGCTGACTGCGCGTGATGCGGGTCGCCCCTGGGAGTGGGGCAAGGCCTTCGATCGATCGGCGCCGTGTTCGCCACTCGTGCTGGCCGAAAAGATCGGTCATCCGCAGAAGGGTCGAATCTGGCTGGGCGTGAACGGCGTCATCCGCCAGGACGCGGACATTTCCGAACTGATCTGGTCGGTGCCCGAAGTCATCGCCTTCGTGTCGGCCTCGATGGCCCTCGAGGCCGGTGACCTGATCTTCACCGGCACGCCGGCGGGAGTCGGCGCTTTGTTGCCCGGTGATGTGGTGTCGGGCGGGGTTGAGGGTGTCGGCACGATCGACATCCGCATCGGACCGGCCCGTTGATTACTCGGTAGCGGTATCTCTGCCGTCGGATCCGAGACGATAGAGGGACAGCGTGCCATCCGGCAGTGCTTTGGTGCCGATACCGAGGTTGGCGCGCAAGGAGTCCACGAAGCCGTCCAGATCCCTGATCTGGAAGACGCCTGCGACTTGCATCTCGCCGATGGACCCGTCGGCAAGCTCGAAACGCGCATCCGAGTATCGCGACACTTCTCCCAGCGCATCGACGAGAGGCTCGCCCTGAAAGACGATCATGCCGTTTTGCCAGGCGAGGGCGTCGTCCATGGCGCTCAAGGAGAGACGATCGAACTGGATCTGACTACCAGCCAGTTCGAGTCTGTCGCCTGCCTCGAGCAGGCGAGTCGGACTGGAACTTGCCGGTGCGCTGCCCGCGCCAGAGGGGGCGCTGGCAGGTGCATTGGAAACTGCGACACGACCTTCGGACACGATGACGGACACGCTGCTTTTCGACTTGGCCCTGACCGTGAATATCGTGCCTACCGCCCGGATGGTCCTGCCTGCCGCCTTCACGATGAACGGTCGCGCGGCGTCGTGCGCGACTTCGAATGTGGCCTCGCCAGCTTGCAGGTTCACCCGACGGTGCTTGTCGCTGAACGAAACGGACAACGTCGACCGGGTATTCATTGACACGACGGTTCCGTCTGCCAGCGTGATGCGACGCTGCTCGCCGGTGCCGGTCGAAAACACCGCCGGTCGGGTGTCCCCGATGACGGCGTCGTTCTCGACAGTCGCAGCCGGCAGGCCCGTGGCGCGTCCGGCGTCGCCGTCGATCCTGGAGTCGCGTACCCAAAGACCGACGGCGAGCATGACGATGCCGAGTACGGCCGCTACGGCACCCGCGCGCATTGCGGTGGGGCGACGTCTGCGTCTCGCGGGCGGCAACTCGACGAGACCGGACAGAGCGCTGAGGTCCTCGAGCTTGTCCCAGGCTCTGGCGAGTTCGAGGAATGCCGCAGCATGCCGCGGTTCTGCGCGTAGCCATGACTCGAGTTCGGCTCGCTCGGCGTCCGTCAGGCCCCGATCCACCCGGGTCAGCCAGAGCGCCGCTTCTTCGTGGGCCCGTCGACGATCATCGAGCTGTATCACGTCACCCATGATTGCCGCTCCGTGATCTGTGGCGGGCGATGCCCGTGCCGGAGTCGATCTCGCGGATTCGCGTCGCACAATGAAGCAGTCCCTTCGCGACATGCTTTTCGACGGTGCTTTCGCTGATGCCCAGATAGCCTGCTATCTCCTTCTGACTGAGGCCGTACACCTTCTTCAGCAGGAAGGCACGTCGGCACTGCAGCGGCAGCTGCGCCACGGCTTGGCAGTAGAGCGCGAGACGTTCGCGCTGGATGGCCTGCTTTTCGATGTCGACCGGGCCTTCGAGACCTGCGTCGTCATCGAGATCGTCCAGCGAAGTGTTCAGTCTTTGTCCCGCGCGCGCGGTGTGGTTGATGGCCAGATTGACGGCGGTGCGCAGCAGATAAGAGGAAGGATGTTCGACGCGACGACTGCCGGATGCTTCGTAGCAGCGAAGGAACGCTTCCTGAAGGATGTCCTCTACTTCCGCAGGGCCCACCAACGAGCGGACAGCCGAGGCGAGACGCCGACGCATCCGCTGATAAACGGCGGTAATGCCGAAATCCTTGCCCATTCGCCGTACTTAATAGGCAGGGTTCGTCGAGGTCAAGCGGGAAAGTTTTCGCCCGCCATGGAGGAAACCGTTCTCTGATCTGTCTCACCACTGACCGAGGAGTACTTTGTTCAAATCCGCGCCAATCTGGTTGACCGGGCTGATCATCGTCCTGCTGTACCCGCCATCGTTGCCGGCACAGCAGATCGACGATAGCGCGGCTGGACCGGCAATCGAGTTCAGCGTCCCCGCGCAGCGTGCGGACAAGGCTTTGACGGCCTTCGCCCGACAGGCAGGGATCACGCTGGTGTTCCGGTTCGATGCGGCCTGGCGAAAGCAAGCCAACGCTGTCGTCGGCCGCTACACGCTGGCGGAAGGACTCGAAATCCTGTTGCGGGGCACGGGTCTGCAGGGATCCGTCGAGAACAGCGTACGCCTCGTCATTCGTGCCGGAGATCCGGCCACAACAAAGACAACATCAGAGGAAAACACCATGAAGACCACACGCGCCGGATTCTGGGGTGCTGTCGCCGCGTTGCTTGCGGGCGGACAGGGCGTGAATGCCCAAGACACCACCACGACGGACCTGCAGGAGATCGTGGTCACCGGGTCCAACATCAGGCGCAACGAGTACAAGGACCGTGCTCCCGTCCAGGTGTTCGGCGCCGATTCGACGGAGCTGAACATCGCGACGACGATCAACGACTTTGTCGGCAACCTGCCAGCGAACACCGGCAGCATGCTTTCCAATGTCGGCACCAAGAACCCCAACCTGATCGGCGCCTCGAACTTCAACCTGCGCAACCTCGGGGCCGGATCCACGCTCGTCCTCATCAATGGAAGACGGGCGGGCAAGAGCCCGCTGGCCGATCCGCTCGGGAACCAGTTCTTCGACCTGAACACCCTGCCCGTATCGATGGTGCGGCGCATGGACATCCAGACGGACGGCGCATCGGCCATCTATGGTTCCGAGGCCGTCGCAGGCGTGGTCAATATCGTGACCAAGCTCGGTTTCGAGGGCATCGAACTCACCGCCCAGTCGGATTTCGGCGTGAGCGACAGCGTCGGTTTCGATGTTGCGATGGGAGCGAAAGGCGAACGCGGCGCGGTTGCCGTGTACGGCAGCCACTACGAGTCGGACAAGACCTTCAACACTGACTACGACTTCCTGGTCGAGCGGCTCATCGATCGCAACGGCGACGGCAAAGTCGACACGACCACGAATGGCGAACCGGTGATCTCGCGCTTTCTCTCCACTTCGGGTGCACCCGACGAATACCGCCGGATTGCCAACGGCGTGGCTACCGGCACCGCGGTCATCGATCCCGATTGCGAGGCCGCCAAGGGTTACTTGGTCGGCACCAATTGCCTGTACGACTTTGCGGAGCAGTCCGGGCCGGTCGCCGGCGAGAAGCGGAACATCGGATTCGCCGAGTTCAGGTACGACCTGGGCGATGACATCCTTGGCGGTGACGGGGTCAGCGTATTCGGTGAGGCCGGGATAACCCGCAACACCGCGAACCGCGCCGCGGGACCTCTGAACGCTCCCGCCGGTCCGTTCGGCGGGAAGTACCTCATTCCTGCCAATCACCCCTTCAACTATTTCGTGCTCAACGGCACAGGCATCCGCTGGGCTCCCGGATGTTTCGATTCGGTCGTGGGCAACGAGGGCGGCGCTTGCGTGCCGGTCGCCGTGACCACCAAGGACCAGCTGCGACCGCTGGGCCAAAGTGTCTCGGGTCGTTTCGCACCCGAGGACTCCCTCTTCACCAACGACTCCGATCGCTACCTGCTCGGACTCAATGCCGCGTTCGGCGACTGGAACCTGGACCTGTGGGCTCAGCGGCACTCGCAGGAGTCGGTCCGATCCGTACCCGGAAACTTCGTCGTGTCGAAGCTTCAAGCGGCCCTGAATGCCGGGGTACTCAATCCTTTCGGCAGCTCCGAGGCGACGCCGGCTGCCGTTTCACTGAAGAACCCGGCCATCAAGGCTGGCAACGACTATGAGCAGTTGAAGGCCTACGGGGCGCTGGTTTCGTTCATCTACACCCGCAAAGCGACCCAGAACACCTACGACATCCTGCTGAGCAACGGCGAACTGATGGATCTTCCTGGAGGTTCCGCAGGAATCGCGATCGGATTCCAGCGGCGCAACGAGACGTTCCGGTTCGACCCGAACCCCAATACCGACGACCCGACTGCGGATCCGGTGATCGTCGGTGATACCGCGGTCAACTCCGTGTTCGCGGAGGCGGTGTTGCCGGTGAGCGAGAAGCTGGAAATCCAGACTGCCGTCCGTTACGAAGACCATGGTTCCGTCGTCGGCGAGACCATCGACCCGAAGATTGCCGCGCGCTTCGATGCGACGCCGTGGCTGGCCCTGCGCGGATCCTACGGGACGTCGTTCCAGGCGCCCTCGTCGAACCAGCAGGGCGGGATCGTCAACAGTGGGGCGGTCAACTACCGGACGGTCGCCGGAACAGCGACCTGCGGCGGCGCCGAGTTGTCGAGCTTCATCGTGGCGCAGGTCGGGCAGCCCATCGGCAGCCTGAAGCCGCAGTCCGCGAAGAATCTCAACTTCGGAGTTGTCGTGCAGGCTGACAGCTTCGATACGAGTCTCGATTACTGGCGCTATGACTACACCGACCTGATCGTCAACACCCAGAATGCGCAGGCCGTTCTCGACAGTTCGTGCGCCGGAGTCGCCAACGGCTCCCCGCCGCGGCCGTCGGAGTTCATCGAACGCGCGGCGAACGGGCAGCCGACGAAAATCATCCTCGCGCTGCAAAACGCGAACCAGGCCGTGACCGATGGCGTCGATCTGGCCTTGAACTATCGCACCGAAATCGGCGCAACGAAGCTGGGCGCCCGCCTGACGCTGACGTACGTCAACAAATTCGACTTTTCGACCGGTACGGTTACCTCCGAACTTGCGGGGAGGCGGAACTTCCTGAGCGGCTCCTTCGGTTCACTACCCCGTCTGCGCGGGAACCTGACCGGTACTTTCGATCGCGGCGCACACAGCGGATTTGCGGTGATCCGTTACTCGAGTGCATATACGAACGACGATCCGGTCGTGGTCGCGGCGGTGCCGAGAATCAGGGAGTTTGTGACCGTGGACGCTCAGTACAGCTATTCCCTCGAAGAACTCCTGAGTCGCGACGTCCGGCTCACGGTCGCGGCGAAGAACCTGTTCGACAAGGACCCCCCGGACGTCGGCGACAACCGGCCCGGGTTCGACGAGCAGGTCCACACACCACGGGGCCGGGTCGTCCACGCCGGCATCGCGGTGAAGTTCTAGGACCTCGATTGAACACTCCTGCCGGAAAGAACAGTTGAGCGGCAGTACCGATGCACGCCGGAGAGTCGCGATGGCGGCTCTCTGGCTGCTTTGCTGCGCTGCCGTCGCGTTCGCGGCAGTAGCCGCCGCGAAGCAGCCGGCCGCGGTCGAGCGGAGCAAGAGACCGAACATCGTCTTCGTGCTTCTGGATGACGTTCGGTACGACGATGTCGTCGATCATCCCTTCGTCAGGCTGCCAAACATCGAAAAACTCGCTGCGGAGGGAGCCTCGTTCACGAACTTCTTCACCTCCGCGCCGCTGTGTTCACCAAGCCGCGCCGTGTTCCTGACGGGCAAGTACCCTTTCAGGAACGGGATCATCGACAACGGCGAAAGGGCGCAGCAGAGCCACGAACTCGTGACGTTCCCGCGCCTGCTGCACGCGGCAGGTTATCGAACGGGCTTCTTCGGCAAGTGGCACATGGGCCATGAAGACGACACCGCCCGGCCCGGGTTCGATCGCTGGGTCAGCTTCGTTGGACAGGGCGTGTATTTCGATCCCGTGCTGAACATCGATGGTCAGACGGTACGAGCGAACGGCTACATGACCGACATCCTGACGGAGCAAGCGGTCTCGTTCATCGAATCGAGTCCAGCCGACAAGCCGTTCATGGTCTTTCTGGCGCACAAGGCGTCGCATCCGGAGGTGTACCCGAACCAGATCCGAACTTTCCCCTCGCCGGCGGCTGATCGGACACTCTACGAAGCAAACGAGTTGCCACGGGCGCCGAACTGGCGAGCTCCTCTGACGGGCAAGCCTGCGCTCGCCCCGCCACCGGGATACAGCGATCCCCGCAGTCCACCCGGAGGATTGCCTGACGAGATCGTCAAGGGACGTCTGCGGATGCTGAGCGCGGTCGACCGAGGTGTCGGCGAACTGCGGGCGGCGCTCGAGAAGAGGGGCGTACTCGAGAACACGGTGTTCGTCGTCACCAGCGACCAGGGCTTTTTCTACGGCGAGTTCGGTCTGGCGCAGGAGCGGCGCCTCGCCTATGAGGCCAGCATTCGCATTCCCCTCGTCATCCGCTATCCCGGGCTGGTCAAGGGCGGATCAAGACCGGGCTTTCTGGTTGGCAACGTCGACATCGCACCGACGATGATGGACATCGCCGGGGTTCGCGTGCCCAGGGGTATGGACGGCAAATCGATGATCGACACGCTGAAAGATCCGGCCACACCGCTTCGGGATGCGCTGTTGATCGAGTATTACTCCGACACGGAGTTTCCGCGATTGCAGGGGCTCGGGTATCAGGCGATCAGGACCAACCGGTACAAGTACATCCGGTATCGGGAGTTGCGTGGTGCCGACGAACTGTACGACTTGAATGCCGATCCCTACGAGCTCGACAACCTCTTGCCCGAGGCCGCTGCCGGGCCGCTCAAGATCGGCTTGAACCAGCAACTCGAACGATTGCTTCGCAGCCACGGCTCCGGAGTCGACGCAAACCGAAAATGATCTCGGCACCTTCCGGAAAATGCGACTGCCGTTCCGGTATGTGTTTTTCCCTTACGACGTCAATCCGCTTCCGGTATTTTCTTAATCGACCCGGGCGTTGTGGGGCTGTTTCAATTCGTGGCGGATATCTTCCTGTCCTATTCGCGGGACGATCGACCGCGGGTCGAGCGTTTGGCCCAGGCCCTCGTGCAGGCCGGTTATTCGGTCTGGTGGGATCGCAACCTGACGGGGGGCGAGCGGTTCCAGTCGGGAATCCAGGCGGAATTGAGTGCCGCCAAGGCCGTGATCGTGGTCTGGACGAAGACGTCCGTGAACTCCGACTGGGTGGCCGACGAGGCGGGCGAGGGTCGTGACACGGGGCGGCTGGTGCCGGTCACGCTCGACGGTGCGGTTCCGCCGCTCGGCTTCCGGCAGTTGCAGGGACTCGACTTCTCCCGTTGGAAGTCCATCGACGATCCCGTGTTCGGTGACCTGCGAACGGCGCTCGCGAGGCTGATCGACAAGCCGGCTGGTGCGCCGGTGCGAACAGTCCCGGGCGTCAACGCCACACGCCGTCCGGACGCGACTCGCAGGTTGATGATCGGTGGCGTGGTCGCTGCGGCGCTGGTCGCTTTCGTTGCGGTGATGCTGCTCGCCATGCGACCGACGCCGGCAAAGGAGTCGCCGCGACTGGCTTTTTTCGGCTTCGCCGCCAGCGACACCGACCCGCTTCGCATGCAGGTCGCCGATATCGCGACGACGGAAGTATTCGAAGCGCTCAGCGCCCAGCAGGTCAGGATGTCGGCGCGGAGCGAGACCCTGGAAACCGCGGCGGACCGTCAATTCGCCCGCGCCGCCGAGCTTGGCGCCCGCTTCACCCTCAGTGGTGTCATGAAGCCGGAGGCCGGCAACCCGGAGCAGGTCCGCGTCGCCGTCCGACTCGAGGACGTCACCACCCGTGCGACCCTCTGGGAGGACTCGTTTGTCGCTGCCGCGACCAAACCCCTGCCGGTTGCGGTCCGTGCCGCCACCCTGGCGGGAGACGCGGCCCTGTGCGTGATCCGGACCTACTCGGAAATGGCGCGCAGCGTCGCCGATGAAGATTTGCTCCCGCCACTCGCCACCTA
>JBIKVA010000256.1:0-3729 GCA_044357085.1 Steroidobacteraceae bacterium
ACGCGGTGGACATGCCGCACCCCGCGGGCTGGTGTTCCGTCCGTTCGCACGCCCGGCACCGCTGCGGCGGATCGGTGCCGTCTGGCGCAAGAGTTCGCCGCGCACGACGGCGATCGAAGCCGTAGCACGCGTGATCGCCGCGCACGCGCTGCAGGCACACAGCCGGAACCAGTCATGACCGCAACACTGCTGTGGCTGCGACAGGACTTGCGACTCGCGGACCATCCGGCGCTGCATGCGGCCATCGCGCGCGGCCTTCCCGTCATTCCGATTTTTCTTTGGTGTCCGGAGGAAGAGGGCGAATGGGCGCCGGGCGCCGCGTCGCGCTGGTGGCTGCACCACTCGCTCGCCGCCCTTGCCGCCGACCTGGCCAAGGCCGGCTCGCAGCTCGTCATCCGTCGTGTCGACGACTCGCTCGAGGGGCTGCGTGCAGTGCTGCGCGAAACGGGTGCGAGCGCGGTCCATTGGAGCCGCCGCTACGAGCCGCTGGTGACCGCGCGCGACCGGCGCATCAAGGAAACGCTGCGCAACGAGGGCTGCGAGGTCCGCAGCTTCAACGCTGCCCTGCTGGTCGAGCCCTGGGACGTGCAGAACCTGAGCGGCAAGCCGTTTCAGGTATTCACGCCGTTCTGGCGCAAGGTGTCGACGACGCTCGAGCCACCCGCGCCGCTGCCGGCACCAAAGCGCATCCCGCCGCCCGCACGCTGGCCGGCGTCGGCAAGCCTCGAGTCACTCGACTTGCGGCCGCGAATCGGCTGGGACGCGGGGATGTCGCGCGCGTGGCAGCCTGGCGAACGCAGCGCGGCGCGGCTGCTCGACGTCTTTCTCGACGGCCCGGTCAAGCAGTATGGCGAGACGCGCAACCTGCCGGCCGAATCAGGCACGTCCAGACTGTCGCCACACCTGCACTTCGGCGAGCTCTCGCCGCGGCAGGTCTGGCACGCAGCGCCCGAATGGCGTGGCAGCCAGTTCATGGCGGAGATCGGCTGGCGCGAGTTCGCACACCACCTGCTGCACCACTTCCCGCGCACCACCAACGAACCGCTGCGTAGCGATTTCGCACGCTTTCCGTGGCGCGAGGATGCGCGCGCGCTCGCCGCGTGGCAGCGCGGCCGCACCGGCATCCCGCTCGTCGACGCGGGCATGCGCGAGTTGTGGGAAACCGGGTGGATGCACAACCGCGTACGCATGGTCGTGGCCTCTTTCCTCGTGAAGAACCTGCGCATGCACTGGTTGCACGGCGCGCGCTGGTTCTGGGACACGCTCGTCGATGCCGACCTCGCCAGCAACACGCTCGGCTGGCAGTGGGCTGCGGGCTGCGGCGCCGATGCGGCGCCCTACTTCCGGGTCTTCAATCCGCAGAGCCAGGCGGAGAAATTCGATCCGCAAGGGGAATACCTGCGGCGCTGGCTGCCGGAACTCTCGGGGCGCGGCGGCGCGAGCTATCCGCCGCCGATCGTCGATCTCAAGGCATCGCGCGAAGCAGCGCTCGCCGCCTTCAAGACTTTGCGAGAAACTTGAACGCGGACATCACCGCCGAGGTAGATCATGGTCAAGCACATCGTCATGTGGCGGCTGCGCGAGGGCAGTCCGAAGGCAGCGGACGCGGCGCGCATCAAGGCGCTGCTCGAAGCACTCAACGGCCGCATCCCCGGCCTGCTGCGCATCGAAGTGGGGGTCAACTTCATCGAGGACGCGCATGCAGCGGACGTCGTCCTCTACAGCGAGTTCACCGACCGCGCGGCGCTCGAGGGCTATCAGGCGCATCCGCTGCATCTCGAGGTGGTCCCGCAGGTCAAGGCATTGACCGTCGACCGGCGCTCGGCGGACTACTTCGCCTGAGCCGACCCCTGTTCGTCCGAGCCGGCTCCTGACCGTCAGGCCACCGCCTCGGCGATCAAGCGACACTGCCTCGCATCGGGTAGCGGACCGCGCCCCGCCGCGAGATTGTCCTCGAGATTGCGCACCTTTCCGGTCGCAGGGATCACGCAGGTCACCGCCGGGTGCGCGATCACGAACTTGAGCAGCAGCTGCGCCCAGCTGGTGCAGCGGATTTCCGCCGCCCACGGCGGCAGCGCGCGATCCTTGAGCCGCGCGAAAATCTCGCCGTCGTCGAACGCGCGGTTGACGATCACCGCTACGCCCCTGTCCGCACACAGGGGCAGCAAGCGCTGTTCGGCGGCACGGGTGGTCGCCGAATAGTTGAACTGCACGAAGTCGATCGGTTCACGCTCGATGATCTCGACGAGTCGCGCATGCGACTCCACGGTGTAATGCGTGATGCCGAGGTAGCGGATCCGCCCCTCCTCTTTCCAGCGCCGCAAGGTACGCAGGTGGGTATCGAGATCGAGCAGGTTGTGGACCTGCATCAGGTCGACCCGGCTGCGGCGCAGCAAGTCCATGGAGCGCGCCATCTGCTGCACGCCCTCACGCTCGCCGCGCGTCCAGACCTTGGTGGCGATGAACGCCCGCGACTGCATGCCGGCGGTGAGCAGGTCGCCCAGCACCGCCTCGGCGGACGAATACATCGGCGAGGTGTCGATCAGCGTCGCACCGCCCGCAAAGAAACCGCGCAGCACGGCCTCGAGCGGCTGCCGCGCGCGCGCATCGCCGCCGACCTCGAACGGACCCGACGTACCGAGACCGATCACCGGCAACCACTCACCGGAAACGGGAATGCGACGGCGGATCAACTCGCCGGCATCAGCCGCGGCCGCACCAGCAGCGGCAACCGCGGTGGCCGCACCAAACCACTGCATGGGAGCCGCCAGCGCCGCGGCGCCGGCCAGGAAGCGCCGCCGGTCGAGGTCAGATGAGCGCGGCATCGACGTCGAGCACGCTCGCACCGCCGCCGATCACGGTACGCGACAGCGCCTGCGCCTGCGGCAGCACGTGCGCCGCATGGAAGCGCGCCGCGGCGATCTTACCGCGCAGGAAGTCGGCGTCGCTCGAACCGGCGGCCAGCTTGCGGGCCGCAATGCCGGCCGATTTCGCCAGCATCCAGCCGCCGAGCGCGAGGCCTGCGAGCCGCAGCAGCGGCACCGACACCGCAAACGCTCGATCGGGCGCCTGGGCTGCCGCACCGAGCAAGTGCTGGACGGCGGCCTCGAGTGCAGCGATCGCCTCGACTGCGGCCTCACGCGTTTCGGCGATGGCCGGCTCCGTCGCGTCGAGCGCCGCCAGTTCGCGCCTCGCGTCGGCAATCAGGGCCGCCATCGTCACGCCACGATCGCGAACGATCTTGCGGCCGACGAAATCATTGGACTGGATGCCGGTGGTGCCTTCGTAGATGGTGGTGATGCGCACATCCCGATAGGGTTGCGCCGCACCCGTCTCCTCGATGAAGCCCATGCCGCCGTGCACCTGCAAGCCGGTGGAAGCGATCTCGATGCCCGCTTCGGTGCTGCAGCCCTTGACCACCGGGATCAGCAGGTCGCCGCGCGCGTGCGCGGCAGCGCGCACCGCGGGATCGGGGTGCTTGCCGCCGAGATCGAGCTGGTGGGCGGCGTAGAGCGCGACCGCACGCAAGGCCTCGATCTGCGAGCGCATGCCGAGCAGCATCCGCTTCACATCCGGGTGATGGATGATCGGCGCCGCGGATGCGGCGACTGAGCCGGCGACTGGGGCGACGCCCGGCGGCTTGCCCTGCACGCGGGTACGCGCCCAGTCCGCCGCCTGTTGAAAAGCGCGCTCCGCGACCGCGTAACCCTCCAGACCTACCGAGAGCCG
>JBIKVA010000257.1:0-3720 GCA_044357085.1 Steroidobacteraceae bacterium
GGACCCTACGTCTTCGCCCACGGGGGCTATGCCGCCGTCGACGTGTTCGCGGACATCCGCTCGCAACGCGGCCGCGTGCTCGACCATCTGCGCATCAAGGACCCGCAGCGCATCTACGAGGTCGGCTGCGGTGGCGCCACCACCCTCGCGGTGGCGAGACAGAAGTTTCCGCAGGCCGAACTCATCGGCGGCGACCTTTCGCCCGCGCTGCTGCGCGGCGGCCACTTCATCAGCGAGATGCTCGGCCTGAACATCACCTTCCGCCAGGAAGACGGCTGTGACGTCGCCGAGCAGGACGCGAGCGTCGATGCCGTCATCTCCTATGCAGTGCACCACGAGATGCCGCCCGTGGTCACCGGCAAGGTGATCCGCGAGATGTTCCGCATCCTGCGGCCGGGTGGCGAGATGCTCATCAACGATCCGCCGCCCTTCCGCGCCGTCAGCCCGATGCAGGCCGTGATCCTCGACTGGGACACCGACAATCGCGCCGAGCCGTTCTTCTCGGCGGCGGCTTCGATCAATCTCGCGCAGCTCATGCGCGAGACGGGCTTCGTCGACGTCGAAGAGTTCGCGCTGGAGCAGCGCGGCTATCCGTGGGTGACCCGCGGCCGCAAACCCGCCTGAGGACACCGCACGCATGCGTACCGTCGATCGCCCCGAACGCCCGTATCTCGGTCAGAAAGAACTCGACGACCTGATGCGAATGAACAGCGAGCTGCTCGCCGAGTTGTGGATCCTGCGTGACCGGGTGACGGTGCTCGAGCACCTGCTGCAGGAAAAGAACGTGCTCGAGCGCCGGCAGCTCGACGAGTACGTTCCGCAAGGCGATCTGGCCCGGGAACTCGAGCGCGAACGCGCGGCACTCGTGCAGCGCGTGGCCGGCGCGCCGCACGCTACCACCTACACCTTCGACAGCCTTGCGCGGCAAGCCGATGTCGGCTGAGGTCCGGGCAGGCGGCGACATCCCCTGGCGCGTCAGGTTCACGTGGGGCCTCGGCTCCTTCGGCACGATCGCCTACCTGAACGTCGTCACAGCGCTCATCCTCGTCTACCTCACCACGGTGATGAAGATCGAACCCGGCACTGCGGGGTTGATCGTCTTCCTCGCGCGTCTCGTCGATGCGATCAGCGATCCCTTGATGGGCTGGGTCACGGACCGCACCCGCTCGCGCTGGGGGCGGCGCCGTCCCTACCTGTTGCTCGGTGCCATCGTCTGCGCATTCAGCGTACCGCTCGTCTACTCGCTGCACACCTTCGGCAGCGGCCCGCACGCCATCTGGTTCGCACTCGCCGTGCTCGTCGTGTATTCGCTCGGCTTCACGATCTTCAACGTGCCCTACCTCACCATGCCGGTGGAGATGACGCAGGACCGCATGCAGCGACTCGGCATCATGGGATACCGTTCGGTGTTCATGATGTTCGGCTCGGTCGCCGGCAGTGCGCTCGCGCCGCTCATCGTCGAGAAGCTCGGTCGCCAGGACCCGTCCTCGTACCAGACCCTGGGCGCCATCTATGGCGCGATCGTGTTCCTGGTGATGATGACCACCTTCTTCGGCACCCGGATGGGCGCGCACCACGCCGTCGACGAGAGCGTGCGGCACGTGCCGATCGGCGAGCAGGTTCGGGCCATTCTCGACAACCGCCCCTTCATGATGATGGTCGGTATCAAGGTACTGCAGTTCATCGCCCTCTCGGCCGGCGGCGCGACCACTGCGTTCTTCGTGGTCATGGTCCTCAAGCGCGACTTCTCGCTGATGTCGCAGCTCGCCGTGGCGACCATCGCGAGCACGGTCGTGTTCATTCCGGTGTTCCGCTGGATCGGCCGCTACATCACCAAGCGCACGGGCCTCGCGATCGGCATCGTCGGCGAGGTGTTCGCGACACTCACCTGGCTGTTTGCCACGCCGGAGGACTCGACCGCGTTTTTCATTGCACGCGGCATCCTCGGCGGCATCTTCTCCTCGGCGATCCTGCTCTTCGGGCAGGCGATGTGGCTCGACACCATCGACCATGACCGCGAAAAGACGGGACTGCGGCGCGAGGGACTCTACACTTCGGTGTACGTGTTCATCGAAAGGCTGGGCTATTCGGTGGGACCGCTGCTGCTCGGCGAGCTGCTGCAGATGATGCACTTCGACAAGAACCTGCCGCTCGAGCAGCAACCGCCGAGCGCCGAGCTCGCCGTGATCCTCAGCCTCGTCGGCATCCCGGCGCTCGCCTACTCGGCGGGCTTGATCTTCCTGTGGTTCTACCGGCTGCCGGAGAAGGTCGACTCGCGGGCCTGAGGCGCGAGGTCACGCTATCAGTGGGCGTCGGCCCCGCCCCGGGATGCAGTCGCCGTGGCCTGCAAGGCCAGGCCCGCAGGCCTGCCGACGATCGCGGACTGCAGCGCCGCATCGGCCAGCCAGAACTGCTGCTCGGCATCGATGGCCGCCATGACGGTCGCGATCTGCTCGCGTGCGTCGGCGAGCAATTCGAAGACTCCGATGAACATGCCGTTGTAGCGCAGCAGGTTCTCTTCCGAGATGGTCTTGCGCAGCGGCACGAGTTCGTCGCGGTGGTGCCGCGCGATGTCGTGGGCCGCAAGATAGGCGGAATAGCTCTCGCGCAGATGCGAGCCCGCCGCGCGGCTGGTCGCCTCCAGAGTGCTTGCGGCCGCGAGCGTCCGTGCATCGAGCGCCGTACGGTCGAGATCGCCACCGTCGAAGAGCGGCAGGCGCACGTCCACCTCATAACCCCGAGCCGCCGAGTCGCGACGCACACCGAGTTCGATGTCGGTGAGCGTCGTGATGCCGCCGAGTCCCCGACGCGCCGCAGCGGTGCGCCAATCGGCGGCTGCGAGCGCCACGTCGAGCCGTTCCGCGCTCGCCCGCGATGACAGCGTGGCCGCGGGCACGGGCTGCGCGGGCAGATCCGGCAGACGCTCCGGAAGCTGCAGCTTCGCGGCCTCGGCATCGCCGAGACCCAGCGCGCGCACGAGTTCTTCGCGGGCGCTGTTGGCCTGCTGCCTGGCGAGTACGGCCTGCGTCCGTGCGTCGGCCTCGAACGCCTGCTGGCGGGCACGCGAAATCCGGTTGAAGTTGCCGGCGGCTTCCATACGACGTGCGAGCTCCGCACTCGCAACGCCGCTCTCCAGCACCCGCTCGGCATAGCGACGCCGCTGCTCGGCAACGACCGCCCGCACCCACGCTTGCCGCACCCGGGTCACTTCGTCGACCACCGTGACAGCGAGCCGCAGGTCACCGGCCTGCACCGCCGCGTCGGCGACCCGCTGGCGTTGCGGCAAGGTCAACAATTCCAGCAGCCCCACACTGAGCAGACGACCGATGTCGATCTCGCCGTGATCGCGCAGCCGCTCGTACGACAGCACGGGGTTGCCGATCCGGCCCGCTCGCGCGGCGTCGGCGATTTCGGCAGTCCGTTCGGCGAGCAGGGCCTGCAGCGCGGGGCTGCCAAGCAACGCGAGCCGTACCGCGCCGTCCTGCGACAGCGGCGCCGCCAGCAGCGCGTCGACGCCTTCGCGGCGCGTGCGCAATTCTTCGGCGCTGGCGACCAGCCGCAGTTCATTGCCGGTGAAGGCGCCGAGCGTCCGATTGGCTGCGGCGACTTTGGTCGCCGGATCGACGGTCGCACAACCGGACAGCAGCAGCGCTGCACTGCCGAGGGCAACGATGACCGCGGACCTGATCAAAAGACGCCTGTCCGGAATGCGCGTGTGCG
>JBIKVA010000258.1:0-3714 GCA_044357085.1 Steroidobacteraceae bacterium
GGCCCCGAGAATCGACAGCGCGGCCCGATGCATCGCCAGGTCGAGTTCGGACCAGAATATCTTGTTGAGGCTGGCTTCCGCGCCGATGCTGCCGCCGGCGATCAGCCGCGACGCCGTCATGTAGGTGGCGAGCGCGTACGCTTCGGCATCCATCCAGCACTGCGTGACCGTCGCCGCCACGCCCGGGTCCACGTGGTCCGCGTGCCGCCGGAACAAATTCACGAGACGCTGCGCCGTGCGCTGAAAGCGCGCCGGGCTGCGCAGCATCAGCCCGCGCTCGAAACCGGCAGTCGCCATCGCGATCGACCAGCCCTGACCTTCGTCACCGATGCGGTTCGCAACCGGCACCCGTGCATTGTCGAAGAAGATCTCCGCGAACCCCGACTCGCCGTCGAGTTGCGGAATGCCCCGCACCGTCACCCCGGGGGTGTCGAGCGGCAACACGATGTACGAAAGACCCCGGTGCCGCTCCGACTGCGGGTCGGTACGGAACAGGCCGAAGCCCCAGTCCGCGAAGACCGCGCGCGTCGACCAGATCTTGTGCCCGTTGATGACATAGTCGTCGCCGTCGCGGATCGCCGTGGTACGCAGCGCTGCGAGATCGGAGCCAGCCTGCGGCTCGGACCACACCTGCGCCCAGATATCCTGACCCGAGGCGAGCCGGGGCAGGAATCGCGCCTTTTGCTCCGGCGTCCCGTATTCCATGAGCGTCGGACCGAACAGGAAAACCCCGTTCTGGTTGACGCGCCCCGGGGCGTCGGCGCGGTAGTACTCCTCTTCGAAGATCAGCCACTCGATGAGATCGAGGCCGCGACCACCGAACTCCTGCGGCCAGGTCACCATGCTCCAGCGGCCCGAATGCAGCGTTGCCTCCCAGCGCCGATGTGCCTCGAAGCCGTGGGCGGTATCGAACGATGGCAGCGGTTCGCGCGGCACGTGGCGCGCGAGCCAGTCGCGTATCTCGGCGCGCAGCGCCTGCTGGCGGGGCGAGTAGTTGAGATCGACAGCCATCGCGCTCAGAACTTCGCGGTGTGTTTGCCTTCGACGAAGGCATCACGCGATTTTTGCGAATCGGGGCTCATGTACATCTCGAGCGTGAACCCCTGCTCGAAGCGGTAGGATCGGTCGACGTCGTGCGGTTCGATGCCGTTCAGGGATTCCTTTGCGAGCACCAGAGCGCGCCGGCTCTTGGCAGCAATCACGGCGCAAAACGCCCGGGCGGTCTCGAGCAACTGCTCGCGCGGCACGACCTGCTCGATCGCGCCAAGGCGCCACGCTTCGCTCGCCGGGCATTTGCCGCCGGTGAAGAACAGCGCACGCACCTTGTGCAGCGGCAGCATTCGCGCAAGATGCGACGCGCCGCCCATCGCGCCACGATCGATTTCCGGCAGCGAAAAGAATGCATCGTCGGCAGCGATCACGACGTCGCTCGCGCCGCAGATCCCGATGCCGCCGCCGATGATGAACCCGTGCACCGCCGCCACCACGGGGACCTCGCAGGCACGCACCGCCTTGAAAGTGAGGTAGTTGCCGCGATTGACCTCGACGATCTGGTCCGGCCGGGCCTGCAATTCCTTGATGTCGACACCGGCGCAGAACCCCTTGCCCTCGCCACGGATCATCACGCAACGCACCTGCGGGTCGCGACCGGTCCGCTCTATGACCTCTGCAAGCTCGAGCCACGTGCGACCATCCAGCGCATTGACCGGCGGGTGCGCGATGACGATCTCGGCCACGCGATCGCGGATTTCGACGACTATCGGCATCTCACTTCCCTCCGCACAATTCGCGCAGGCGCGCTTCGGCGTCACCCACCATGCGGGCGACGAGTTCTTCGCAACTCGGCAAGTCGCCGAGAACGCCGGCGACGAGCCCGGTGGACATCACGCCCTCCGCGGGTCGGCCCTGGATCATCGAGCGTTCGATGAGCACGGGTGAGTTCGCCGCCATCAGCGCCTGTCCGAACGAAAGGCCACCCTCGCGCTGCATGCCGCGGGCGGCCGAAAGAAGTTCGCCGAACCGCGCTCCGGTCAGGCGCTTGAGACGCCATGCGTTGCGCAAGGCGCCGACGAGCAGCCGCGCTGGGCCCGCGTGCTCGATACCGGAGAGCACCTCGTTGCGAATGAGTCGATGCTGCAGACCGTCGAGCCGGGTGGTGAGCACGATGTCGTCGAGACCCGCGCCCACGTAGCGCGCCTTGGTGGGATCGGGAACGGGACAATCGCGCGTCATCAGGAAGCGGGTGCCCATCGCGACGCCGGCCGCGCCGTAGGCGAGCGCGGCCACCAGCCCACGCCCATCGAAGAACCCGCCGGCGGCGATCACCGGAACCTTGACCGCATCGAGCACCTGCGGCAACAGGATAGTGGTCGGCACCGAGCCCGTGTGGCCGCCGCCCTCGCCGCCCTGGATGGTGATGGCGTCGACACCGATCTGCACCATCTTCTGTGCGTGACGCAGCGCGCCCACGGTCGGCATGCAGACGATGCCGGCGTCGCGGAACCGTTTGATGATGGCCTTGTCGGGCCCGCGGCCGAAGCTCACCGCGCGCACCTTCGCGGCGATGATGGTGTCGACGATCTGCGTCGCACCGGGCTGGAACATGTGGAAGTTGACGCCGAAGGGGCGATCGGTGAGCGCGCGGATCCGGTCGATCGCCGGACCCACCTCTTCGGCGCGCAGGGACGCCGCGGCGAGGAAACCGAATGCACCTGCGTTGCAGGACGCCGCCACGAGCTCGGGTCGCGCCACCCACCCCATCGCGGTCTGCACGATGGGATAGCGGCAGCCAAGCATGCCGACGAGAGGGGTATCGAGCAGCGCGGACATGCTCAGGTCCCGTCGCTGCCGGGTGCCTTGTTGCCGGCGGCCATCGACTTCACGTCCATGCCGCCGAGATTGTTGCCGACGGTGAGATCACCCTGGGCATGCGCGAAGTGATGCATGTGGAACACCGCGTCCATCGCCGATCGCTTGCCCTGCAGGTCCTCGACGTGGTTGATCGCCTGCTTGGTGAGCGCGAGTCCGAGCCGCGGCATGCCGGCGATCCGCTCGGCGAGTGCCGTGGTGGCCTCCTCGAGCGCAGCGCGGGGAACCACCCGATTGACCATGCCCATCTGCCAGGCGCGTTCGGCACTCATGCGCTCGCCGGTGAAGAGGAATTCTTTGGCGATCCGCGGATTGAGTTCGTAGGGATGCGCGAAGTACTCGACTCCGGGGATGCCCATGCGAACCACCGGGTCGGCGAAGTAGGCGTCGTCCGCCGCGATGATCAGGTCGCAAACCCAGGCGAGCATCAGTCCGCCCGCGATGCAGGCACCGTGGACCATCGCGATGGTGGGCTTGGGCAGGTCGCGCCAGCGACGGCACATGCCTAGGTAGACCTCCTGCTCGCGGGCGTAGAAATACTCCGCCCCGGGCTTGTTGACATGGTCGTACCAGAGCGTCCGCCTCTCGGGCCAGCTCTTGGCGACGTCGCGACCCGGCGTGCCGATGTCGTGCCCACCCGAGAAATGCTTGCCGGCGCCGCGCAGCACGATGACCTTGACCGCATCGTCGGCCACCGCGCGCCGCAGGCAGTCGTCGAGTGCATAGGTCATCTGCGAGTTCTGCGAGTTGGCGAACTCGGGCCGGTTCAGCGTCAGCCACGCGATCGCGCCACGGGTCTCGTAGAGCACGGGAGCCTCGGTCTCGTAGCGGATATCGGCGGTACGG
>JBIKVA010000259.1:0-3709 GCA_044357085.1 Steroidobacteraceae bacterium
CGGGTGTGATCGTCTACGGTACGGTTGGCACGGCATGGATGCACGTCAACCGGGGCAATCGCATCAGTGCGATCGGCACCGCCACCCAGCCGATCGTTTTCACGAGCCGGGACAACGTTCTCGGCCTCACGACCGACGACTCTCAGGGTCAATGGGGCGGACTGGTGATCTCGGGCCGCGCGCCGATCACCGATTGTCGTATCACCAATGCGCCGCCGGGCACGGCCGAGTGCGACCGCCAGGTCGAGGGCGCGGTGGATACCGCTCTCTACGGCGGCGCGACCGCAAACGACAACAGTGGCACGCTGCGTTATGTGCAGATTCGTTACTCGGGGTTCGTGCTCTCCGGAAACTCGGAGTTGCAGGCGTTGACTACCGGCGGCGTCGGCAGCGGTACCTCGATCAGCTTCGTGCAGTTGCACAACAGCTCGGACGACGGACTCGAATTCTTTGGCGGGACGCACAACGCCACCCGCTTCGTCATCACGGGAGCGGACGACGACAGCATCGATGTCGATATGGGCTTCCGCGGTCTCATCCAGCACGTGATCGCGGTGCAGAAGACATCCGGTGGTGCCGATTCGATGATCGAGCTCGACACCGCGAACGCGCTTGAAAACCAGCAGCCGCGGACCTACCTGAAGCTCGCCAACTTCACCTTCGTGCACCGCAACAGCGCCGCCGGCAACGGCGCCGCGATGCGCTTCCGCGGCGGTGCGGATGCGGCGCTCGTGAATGGCGTCGTCGTCGCGGGATTGCCCTGTCTGCGGCTCGACGGTGCGAATATCCTCACGGCGAATGCCGCGATCGGCAAGGAGGGACCGCCAACCTTCCGCTCCATCGCGATGCAGTGCGGTACACCCGCCATCCGCGCCGGTGATGGCGGCGTCACTGCCGATCAGGCCGCGGCGACGTTCAATGCCGCGGGCAACAACAGCACCGCCGCGTTCACCGCATCCCTGACCGGCGGATTCGTCAACGGGGCCAACGAGACCGGCCGGACTGCCACGGATCCGAAGACGGTTGATGCCGGGTTCGACACGACGACCTGGATTGGTGCGGTACGAAACGCCGAGGACACCTGGTACTCGGGTTGGACCTGCAACTCGGCGACCGCGAGTTTCGGCGCCTCGGGGACGGCCTGCTCCACGCTGCCGCGTATCACGCCGTAGTACTGCAGCCTTCGGCACTCGGGAGCGGGGCGGGCGACGGTGGTCGCACCCCGCTCTTCCCCGCAGGTCGCTGATCCAGAGGACGAGCAATGGACAAGTCTCACGCAGTGTCTCGTGCCGCGCTGCTGCTCGCGGTGGCCGCATTGCCCGCGATCGCACTCGGGCAGGATCCCCAGGCCGCGCCGCAGCAGGTGCCACCAGCGGGAGCCGCAGCGCCTGCGGTGGAAGCGCCCCCGGTCGCAGAGGAGGTCGTGGAGGACATCGCCGACGTCGATACGATCGGCGAAATCGTCATCGTCGGCCGTCGCGATCGAAATCTGCAGCAGGCTACGAACGTGGTGTTGTCGGTTCTGTCGGCCGAGGACATCGCGCGTACCGGCGAGGGAGACGTTGCCGGTGCGCTGTCGCGAGTTACCGGCCTGAGCGTGGCCGGCAACGGTTTCGTGTACGTGCGCGGGCTGGGTGATCGGTATTCGCAGGCGTTCCTGAACGGTTCACCTCTGCCTAGCCCCGAGCCCCTGCGCCGCGCCGTTCCGCTCGACATCTTTCCGACTGACGTCATCTCGTCCTCGCTGGTCCAGAAGAGCTACTCGGCCAACCTTCCCGGCGAGTTCGGCGGCGGGTTGATCAACCTGACGACTCTGGCTGTACCGAAGGCGCCTTTCCTCAAGTTCGGCGCCGGCGTCAGTGGCGATACCGAAACCAGCGGGCAAGTCGGTTATACGCATTACGGCAGCAAGTACGACCCCCTTGGAATGGATCGCGGCATCCGCAAGATCCCGCCCGCGATGACGGCGTTTCTCGCCAGCCGGGAGAAGCTCAGTTCGGGAAAGATCGACACCGGGAACATCGCCAGGGAATTCCTCAACACCCGCACCGGTGTCGTGCAGTTCAACGACAAGATGCCGGTCAACGGGTCGGCATCGGTGACCGGCGGCACCTCGCGCATCGTCGGTGACGGCGAGCTTGGCATCATTGCGACCGCCGGGTACAGCAACGCCTGGAGCACCAAGGACAATACCGAGCAGACCGCGGCGGACGCGGCTCTTGCCGTGATCGACAAGGATTACCGCGAAGTCTCCACCGAGAACCGGATCGTGGTGAACGGGTTGCTGGGAGTGGGGTACGAGTTCGGCGAAGGCAACAAGCTGCGCTGGACCAACCTGATCGTCCGCGACACGATCAAGCGCACTGCGCTCGCGGAGGGGAAGCAGAACAGCCAGAAGACCGGCTTCGACTTCGTCGAGCAGAACACCGGCTGGTACGAGCGCGAGGTGTGGAGTTCACAGCTCAGCGGTGGCCTCAATTTCGATCCCTTCAAGGTCGATGCGCGCGTCGCCGTGGCCCAGTCGCGTCGCGAGGCGCCTTTCGAACTCGGCGTGGGCTACTCGCGCTCGAACATCGCTGCCAGTCCTTACGGCAACTACTTCATCAACCGCCTCGACAACGGACAGACCGGCTTCGCCGAGATCGCCTTCTCGGATCTCGACGAGTCCCTGGTGTCGGGCGGAATCGACTTTTCCTACGCCTTCTCTCCCGGTTTCGTGCTGTCGGCAGGCTTCGAGGCCAGCAAGACCGAGCGAGACTCGGAGCGGCGCGAGTTCCTTTTCATCGCGCCGTCTACCTTCGAGTCCGGAGTGGGGATGTTGCGTCCCGACTTGCTGCTGGGTGGCGCAATCATCGACTACTACGACATCGGCCTGGTCGAATCCACCGAGTCGGACCCTGCGTTCACCGCGGAATTGAAGACTGCGGGAGCCTATCTGCAGGCGCAGACGGAAATTGCCGAGGGGCTCGAGCTCAACGTGGGCGTACGCCACGAGAAGGGGGAGCAGAGCGTTCGTCCCTTGCAGGTGTTCTCCACGCCGAGCAACTCGGGGGCCTTCACTGCGCTCGACAATTCGTACGTGCTGCCGGCGGCGACTTTGACCTGGAAGTTCACGGACGACATGCAGGCGCGTTTGAACGTGTCGAAGACCATCGCCCGGCCGCAGTTCCGCGAGCTCATGCTGCAGGCTTACTACGACCCCGAGAGCAACCGCGCGTACATCGGCAATCCGTTGCTTGTGGACAGCGAGTTCCTCAATGCCGAGGCGCGCTGGGAGTGGTATTTCCCGCCGAACCAACGCGTTGCCGTCGCGGGTTTCTGGAAGAAGATCGACAAGCCTATCGAGGCGTTCACCAGTTTCAGCGACAACAACCCGCTCACGAGCTACGCCAACGCACCGGCTGCGTCGCTGTACGGTGTCGAACTGGAATCACAGCTTTACTTCGACATGGATGCGTTCTCCGACGCGGAGTTTTTCGCGAATCGCCGCGCGGTGCTGATCGGCAACTACACCTGGTCGGACTCTAAGATCGAAATCAAGGCGGGAGATACGGCTGCACTGTTCGGCTCCGCGATCCAGGCGGCGAGCAATTTCTTCACCGACGGCGCGCCGCTGACGGGGCAGTCGCAACATCTTGCCAATCTGCAGATCGGTCTCGAGGACTCTGCTTCCCTGTCGCAGCAGACGCTGCTGATTTCTTATGCGAGC
>JBIKVA010000261.1:0-3687 GCA_044357085.1 Steroidobacteraceae bacterium
GCGACCCCGCGCCGCGCAGCTGGCGCGAACTGGTAGCGCAGGATGCGCTCGCACTCGACGAGGCGAGTTTCGTCGGCGGCCGGATCATTGCCCGCTACGTGCGTGACGCGCACGGCGTGGCGCGACTGTTCGATCGCGACGGGCGGCCACTCGGGGAAGTGCCGGTACCCGGCTTCGGCACTCTGGCGGGGTTCGGCGGCAAGGCGACCGACACCGAGACCTTCTTCGCGTACGCCGATTACCTCAGGCCCGGGCAGGTGCTGCGCCTCGACCTGCGCGACGGCAGCACCAGCGTCTGGCGCGCACCCCGTTTCGGTGCGGACACCTCGCGCTACGTCACCCGGCAGGTGTTCTACACCAGCCGCGACGGCACGCGGGTGCCGATGTACATCACGCATCGACGCGATCTCGTGAAGAACGGTGATGCGCCGACGCTGCTCTACGGCTACGGCGGTTTCAATGTTTCATTGACGCCGAGCTTCCGGCCGGCGGTGATCACCTGGCTCGAGATGGGTGGCATCTATGCCGAGGCCAACCTGCGGGGTGGCGGTGAATACGGCGACCTCTGGCACGAGGCCGGCACGAAGCTGCGCAAGCAGAACGTCTTCGACGACTTCATCGCCGCCGCCGAGTTCCTCGTTCGCGACGGCTACACCCGGGCACAACGGCTGGCGATCAGCGGCCGCAGCAACGGCGGTCTGCTGGTGGGTGCGACGCTGCTGCAGCGCCCCGACCTGTTCGCCGCCGCGCTGCCTGGCGTGGGCGTGCTCGACATGCTGCGCTATCACACGGCCAGCGCCAATGCCCGGCAGTGGTCATCGGACTATGGGCTTGCCGAGAACCCCGAAGAATTCGCTGCCTTGCGCGCCTATTCGCCCGTGCACAACGTCAGGCCCGGGACCTGTTACCCGCCGACGCTGGTCACCACCGCCGATCGCGACGATCGCGTGGTGCCGTGGCACAGCTACAAGTTCGCCGCGGCACTGCAGCATGCTCAGGCCTGTGCGTCACCCGTGCTGCTGCGCGTCGAAACACGCGCCGGACACGGGGCGGGCAAGCCGACCTGGATGCAGATCGAGGACTTCGCCGACCAGTGGGCCTTTGCTGCGGCCATGCTTGGCATCCGCCTTCCTTAGGACAGGCGAGTTCCTTGACCGGACCGGGCCGTCCCGTCGCTAGAGACGCCGCAGCCGGTAGACCCGTTCGCCGAGCGCGGTGACGCCGCGCGCCGCCATGCGCGGGAAATCCTCGAGCGCGCCGTAGGTGCCGAGTTCGACGATCTCGTGACCGGAACCGTAGAGGTCCCTGACTTCCTCTGGCATCACGGCGTGCGGCGGGCCGCGCATCTCGCGCTGGTCGTACTCCATGGTGACGAGCAGGGTCAGAGTCCCGGGTGCGGTGAGTTCCGTCATCCGGGCCGCGTAGGCGCGCCGCATCGGCGGCGGCAGCGCCACTAGCGCCGCACGGTCGAATACCGCGGCGACCGGACCCAGTTCGACGGCCGTCAATTCAAAGAAATCCCCGCAGCGCAGGTCTACTGCATCCAGCCCGGGATGCTCCGCGTGGAAGGCGGCGACGGCCACCGCCGACAACTCGACGCCGACCACGCCATGACCGCGGGCCGCAAGCGCCACGAGATCGAGGCTCTTGCCGGCGAGCGGCACGAAGACCCGCGTGCCGGCGGCAAGTGCGAGCGAGTCCCAGTGGTCCGCGAGCGCGGCGTGCGGACGCGGCATGTGGAAGCCGATCTCGTGTTTCGCCCAGCGCTCGTGCCAGAACTCGGACTGCATGTCCCTTGGCCGCTGGTCCGGCTCAGGCGCAGCAGACGAGTTCGAACGGCACGTCGCCCTCGATCTGGCGCGCCCGCTCGTTGAGACCCTGCCAACTTACGAAACGCACGCTGGCGCGGTAATGACTGCCGCTGATTTCCGGGAAGATGCCGAGGCCGGCGTCGACGACGACGCGCATCAGCTGCACCGGGTTGCCGCGGTCGAAAGTGATGTGGAACACGCCGTTGGTCGCCGTCTCGTTGCGCGAGCGGCCGTTCTGCCGCGTCAACCAAAGCAACTCGGCAATCGAGTCGCACAGCGGCCGCAGGAGGGCCAGCCAGTCGGCGAGCGCGCGCTCGCGAACCTCACCGGTCTGGCTCAGCCAGTAGGAGAAATCGGGCAGATCGAAGTCGCAGGTGCCGCCCGGTATCGTGCTGCGGTGGCGGATCGCCGCGAGAAAGTTCGAGTCGCGCAGCGGTTGCATCCAGGCGGAACCCGCGCCGAGGAGTTCGGTCCGCAGCCTGCCGAGATTCGCCACGAGGGCCTGCAGGCGGTCGACGTCGATGTTCGGGCGACGCTGGAACTCCGTGTACACGGCGATCTGGCGCTCGAGTTCCTTGAGGACATCGGCACGCGTGTCGCTGCGGGTGATGATCGAGAGGATGTCGAGCAGGCTGGTGATCGCCGCGCGACTGCCCCACTGCGAACTCGAGTGGGCGTGGAAGAGTGCCTGGTTGTAGAGGAAATCGATGCGCAGGTACGCGCGCATCCGCTCGTTGAGCGGTTGCTCGAAAACCAGCGGTCCCCCGTTGCCCGCAGGCGCCGGGTCCGCCCCCACTGCGGACGCCTCGGTCATCGGACTTATTTTGTTACAGCGGCCGGGCGATCGCCACCCGGATCGTGCGAGGGGCCGGGCCCGCCGGCCGCGGCGGCCAGTTGCAGGTACCGCCCATGGAGGGCTCGTACCGTCGCCTCGAGCGTTTCGAGATCGCCGTCATTGAGGATAACGTCGTCGGCGATCGCAAGCCTGGCCGCGCGCGAGGCCTGGGCGGCGATCACGGCCCTGGCCCCGGCTTCATCGACCCGGTCGCGGGTCATGACCCGGGCAATCTGCAGCGGCTCCGGGCAGTCGACCACCAGCACACGGTCGAGGTCCCGCCGGCCGCCGCCCTCGGCAAGCAATGGAATTGCATTGATGACGTACGGCCCGTGGGCTGCGGCGTTCAGGGCCTGCATCCGCGCGCGGATCGCCGGGTGGGTGATTGCCTCGAGGTCGCGCCGGGAACCGGGGTCCGCGAACACGATGGCGCGCAGCGCGCGCCGGTCGAGGCTGCCGTCGGCGGCGATCACCTGCTCGCCGAAGCGCTCCCGGATCGCCGCGAGCCCCGGGGATCCGGGAGCGACGACTTCGCGGGCGATGACGTCGCTGTCGATGACCGGAACGCCGAGCGCATCAAAGAATTCAGCGACCCGCGACTTGCCGCTCGCGATGCCACCGGTGAGTCCGACGCGGAACACCGCGTGCCTCACGGCAATGCAGCCGGCTGCAGCAGCAGGCCGCCGGGCAGGGCGTCGCCGCCGAGCATCACCAGCCAGCCGGCCGCAGCGAGGTAAGGCCCGAAGGCGAGCGGTTGCTCGCGCGATCGACCAAAGAAAAAGATCATGGTCAGACCGGCCACGGCACCGGCGCACGAGGCGGCCAGCACGATGGGCAGCAAGGCGTCCGGCCCGAGCCAGGCGCCGAGCGCAGCCAGCAGCTTGAAGTCGCCGTAACCCATGCCCTCCTTGCCTGTGGCCAGCTTGAAGGCCTGGTAGACCAGCCAGAGCGAGACATAGCCGAGAATCGCGCCGGCCACGGCCGAACGCACGTCGCCCGCGAGGCTTGCGGCGAGCCCCAGCCACAGCAGTGGCAGCGTGA
>JBIKVA010000263.1:0-3636 GCA_044357085.1 Steroidobacteraceae bacterium
AAGGCTCCTCGATCAGTTCGATGAGCTCGCCGGCGGGGCCACGGACGGTCGCGGCGCGCTTGCCGCCATAGGCGAGACCGTCATGCACCGCAGGCGGAGTGATCCAGTCGAGCTTGAGACCGTCGAAGCTGCGCACGCCGAAGCTCGTCGAGGCGATGGCCGGAGGCAGTTCCCCGCGGCGCTGCGGCCGGGCCGTCGTCGGCGCGGGATAGCCGTCGAACTCGATCAGATTGCCCCGCTGCACGAGCCGCGCCGTGGTCAGCGGGAACGTGGCGTCGTCGCCGAGCCCCTGCGCCCGCCGCAGTACCCCCACCGGACGGGGGCGCGGCGTGCCGGGTTGCAGCGTGAAGCTGGTCGAATAGAAATTCAGCAGCGCGTCGATGTCGGGACCCGCAACCACCATGATGAAGATGCGATCGATGGCGCTCTGCGGTGGCGGCAGGATCGAGCGGCTGCGATCGCCGGTTTCGGCGGTGAGGTAGATCACCTCGTTGCTCGGGCCGAGCACCTGGAAGGCGCGGATCGACGGATAGCCGCTCAGCTGCGCCGGTTCGCCGATGACCTTGAAGGGCGAGTCGCGCAACTCTGCGTAGGTGGCATCCGGGTCATCGACGATGATCTCGATGGCGTTCCAGCCCCAGGTGGTGAGCGGCTTGTGCGCGGGCAGCTTGCGCTGTTCGATCGCGCGAATGAACACGTCCGGTGAGCCCTCCGGGCTCATCACGATGTAGCGTTTGCCGGCGACGGCCGGCGCTCCCCAGCTGCGGGCGAGCGGCGCGGCGATGGTGCCGCGCTCGCGCACGACGTACTTCAGCCAGCGCGCATAGTCGCGTTCGACGGCCGCGAGGTCCGTGGTGGTGATGGTGGCCATGCGGATGCGCTGCAGCGCGGGCTCTGCGGCCGACAGGCGATCCGCGAAACACGTCACGACCGACAACACTGCGAGCACGAAAAGATTTCTTGTGGTCGAACCCCTTTCACGCATGGCTGCAGGCCTCAGCAGTTAGAATCGTTGTCGAAGTATGCCCGAGAGCGAACCATGAACGAGACCCTGCCCAAGCCGTGGCCGAACCCTGCGTATGCCTGGTACGTGGTGGTGCTGCTGGTTTTGTCCTACGCGCTCGGCGTGGTCGATCGCATCGTCATCGGCCTGCTGGTCAATCCGATCAAGGAAGACCTGAAACTCTCCGACACCGAGATCGGCATCATCCAGGGGCTCGCGTTCGCGCTGTTCTACAGCCTGTTCACGTTGCCGGTGGGCTATCTCGTCGACCGCTGGAAGCGTGTACCCGTGGTGTGGGCCGGTCTCGCCATCTGGAGCGCGGCGACGATGGCGGGCGCCTTCTCCAAGTCTTTCTGGGGACTGTTCGGGTCGCGCGTCGTGATGGGTGCCGGCGAAGCCACCACCACCCCGGCCTCGGCCTCGCTGATCGCCGATTACTTCCCGCCGGAAAAACGCGCGCGCGCCTATGGCATCTTTGCCATGGGTGGCTCGATCGGCATCGGCATTGCCTACCTCCTCGGCGGCGTGGCAATCGGACTCACCGATGCCGTGCGCGGGCTGGCACCCGCACTGTTTGCGCCCTTCGCCGATTGGCACGTCGTGCTCTTCATCGTCGGTGCGCCGGGCATGCTGCTCGCTGCGCTCATGGCCTTCACCATGCGCGAACCCGAGCGTCGCGGTACCGTGAGCCAGACGACACGCTTCTCTCTGGTGCCGCTGTGGCGCGAACTCTCGACCAACCGCGTGGCGCTGATCACCGTGATGATGGGCACCATCATGAACGTGATGATCGTCAACGCGCAGCTCGCGTGGTTTCCCACGCTGTTCGTGCGCGTCCACGAGTGGGAGCCCGCACGGATCGCGCTCGCCCTGGCAGTGGTGGGGGTTCCGTTCGGCATCCTCAGTGCCATCACTGCCGGCAGTGCACTGACCTGGCTGGCCAAGCGCGGTCGCGAGGACGGCCCGGTGCTGGTGATGATGCTGCAGTGTGCGGCCTGGGCCGTGTTCGGGACCGCGAAGTGCCTTGCACCATCGCCCGAACTCGCGCTGGTCGGCCACGTGCTCACCTCGATGTTTGCGACCTGGGCGGTGACGTCCGCACTGACGGCGCTGAACCAGGTCACGCCCAACCAGCTGCGCGGCCAGGTGGTTGCCGTCTACACGCTGCTGACCGGTCTCGTCGGCATCGCGGTCGGGTCGGGTGCCGTCGGCTTCCTGTCGGACTACGTGTTCAACTTTCCGACCGGAATCGCCCCGAGCCTTGCGCTCGTCTGTTTTCTCGGCGGCGCGATCGGGATCGCCATCCTCACCTGGGGCCGCCAGGGTTATCTTGCCGCCGTGAAACGGGCGGCCGCGTTCACCTGAGAGTCTTCAGTCGCCGAACAGCGCGAGAATCTTGTAACCGGAGAACAGCAGCACCGCGGCGATGCCGGCAAGCAGGAACACCAGCATTTCCTTGGTCGATTCCTTCATGGCCGATCCGTGGCTCCGCGGCGCGCGGAGCCGCTCAGCGCAGAGCGCGCAGCGTGGTGCGGCAGAGTTCGAGATGGGCGTCGTCGAGCCGGCCGTCCTTCGCGACTTCGACCACCGTTTCGAGAACGAGCGCAGCCATCTCGACGTCGTTGCGTGCACGGGCGATGCCCGTGCGCAGGTCCGTGATGAGCTTGTCGCGGGCGTCCAGTTCGCGCAACAGCGGGTCCCAATGCGGCGCGCGGTGGCGCTCGAGCAGCGTCTCCACCACTTCGTTCCGGGTGCCGAGGTACTCGACGTTGAAATTGCGCAGCCCGAGGTCGCGCAGGCCGGGGATCTCGGCGAGGGTCTTCTCGGTGACGCGCTCGAAGCCCATGCTCCAGTCGGCGTACTGGCGCTCGCTGATGGTGTCCTGCTTGAGGACCTTCATTGCCGTGTGACGAGGGTCCTGCGCAATCTTTTGCATCAGGGCGTCGACCACGGCCCGCTCACCCTCGAGCGACTGCAGGAAGGTCCCGTTGCCGAAGAGCAGCATGCCGGTAAGACCCCTGGCGACGTTGTTCTGATGGCACTGCGACAGCAGGCCGAGCAGGGCGTCGGCGGACAAGGGCGAGGCTTCCTGGCTGATGTACGTGACGCGGATCATGGTGGGCTAACCTCGTGACTGGAGCGCTCGGAAGATGCGGGGCCGGCCCCACGCGCGGAGGGGCTGGCAGTGTCGCTGCGCAACCTCGTGAGCATGCGCAGACCGAGGACGCCGATGCCGCCGAGCAGCAGGATCAGCAACCCGACCATTCCGAAGATCATTTCGCTCGTGGTCAGCATGGGAGGGCTTCGACTCGGCGCCCAGTATAGCCGGGATATGGCTTCCCGACTGTATGCGGACCCGGATCAGCCCGGTTGGGGTGTCACCGCCGGAATCTTCGCTGCGACGATCTCCCGGGACCGTCGGCTGATGCCATAGATCACCCTGTCGCCACGCCGGCTGCGGTCCCAGGCCCAGCCTTGCCCTTCGAAGGGCACGTCGATGGTGGTGACGTAGTCCAGCGTGGGGCCCTGGCGGGGCAACTGCAGCACGTGCAGCTCCGGGGCGTCGTGGCCAGTCACGTACAGCAGGCCGTCCTCGCCCCAGTCGCCGCCCGAGCAGGAGCTGACCCCCCAAG
>JBIKVA010000264.1:0-3633 GCA_044357085.1 Steroidobacteraceae bacterium
CGCCGATCAGGCGAGTCGGAAGCGACCAACCAGGACTGGACCCTCGAATACCTCAGCAACACCGGCGCGCTGTTTGCGAGCCGCGAACTGCCCGCGACCGCCGAAGTGTCCTGGCGACGTGCCGAGGCGCCCGAGGCACCGTTGCCGACGAGCGGATGGGTGCGAGTCTGCAGTGATCGGGTGTGGGCGCTGCAGGACGGGTACGAGCTGCTCGCCCATGTCGGGGACCGGGCGCTGGCGAACCTGCGTAGCAGTCCTGTGGGCCTCGGCGTAGATCGCGGCGTGGACCGCGGCATCGATGGTGATCCGACGGCATCCATGGCGCTGGTCGGCAGCGCCCGGTGCGCGGCGGACGGCGGATTGCGGGTGCAGGGCTACCGGTTCGGCGTCAGCGAACGCGAACCACCGCTGCAGGCGGGGCCGGTGGCAGCCCGGGAGTTCGAGTTGTTGCTCGATCGGACGGGCAACGTGATCGATACGTCGATCAAGTCTGCGGATTTCGACATCGCCGCGTTCTGCACCACCGCCGCCAACGAGCAGTTCGCGTTCTGCGAGGCGGCGCGAAAGGTCGTCGGCTGGTAGATCGGCCGGCGGGTCAGCCGCAGACCCGCGTGCCCTCGTGGCGGGTCCGCTCGCGGAAGAGTTCGCCGAGTTTCCTCGTCACCGGCCCCACCGCCCCATCGCCGATCTGCCGTCCGTCGATCCGGGTCACCGCGGCGAGCTCGCCCATCGTGCCAGTGCAGAAGACCTCGTCCGCACGGTAAAACTCCGCAAGCGAGAGGTCGCCGACGTGGTGCGCGATCGAGTGCGCCGCGCAAATCTCGAGCACCGTGGCGCGCGTGATGCCCTCCGGGCAGGCCACCGTGCGCGGCGTGCGCACGATGTCGTCATCGACCAGGAACAAGTGCGTGGCGTTCGTCTCGGCGACGAAGCCGCGGGTATCGAGCATCACCGCGTCGTCCGCGCCGGCGGCATTGGCCTCGATCTTGGCGAGAATGGACTGCAGCAGGTTGTTGTGATGAATCTTGGGGTCCAGGCAATCGGGCGGGAAGCGACGCACGCTGCTCGTGATCAGCGTCAGACCCGAAGTGTCGTACACCGGAGCCTTGTGCTCGGCGAGCACGATCAGTGTCGGGCCCGACCGGTTCAGTCGCGGGTCCATGCCCGAGGTGATCTTAACGCCCCGCGTCAGCGTGAGACGTATGTGCACGCTGTCGGTCATGCCGTTCGCCTCGAGCGTGCGACGGATTTCCTGCGTGATCTCGTCGTGCGACGGGATCTGCGCGAAGGCGAGGGCGAGCGCTGAGTTCCGCAGCCGGTCGAGATGCTCGGTGAGCTTGAAGATGCGTCCGTTGTAGAGACGCAGCCCTTCCCATACGGCGTCGCCCCCCTGCACGGCGGAATCGAACGGCGAGACGCCCGCAGCGTCACGGTGCAGCAGCTTGCCGTTGATGTTGACCACGAGATCGCGGTTCTTTTCATCGAACTGTTGCAGCATTCCCGGTGTCCTCGTCGAGGTTCGTGGCTGATGACGGTTGCGTACGGTCGGGTCGGAGGCGTACCGCATGCATGAGCGCATGGATGGGGCGTGCCTCGCGCTCGAGGTCGGCGAGTCGAGACGGCAGGGGCTCGACGCTGCGCGGCCAGCGCTCGAAGCCGCTCGAAGCCTCGACCGACTCGTACCAGTACTTTGCCCAGACGCCATCGGTGTCGCGTCGGCCGGGCGGCCAGTGGAGCATCCGCGACTGGAACCCGATGCCGAGCGCCCGGCACAGCGCCCGCAGCACGCCCTCGGGGTCGGCGAGCAGGTCATCCGCATCGATCACGGGCGGCGTTGCGCCGGTCTCGCGGCGCATCCGCTCGAAGAGCTCGAGTTGCTGCGGCAGTCCGGTGTCTTCGAGGCGCAGGGTCGGCAGCTTGCGGCCGAGCGATCGCAGCATGTCGGCCGGATCGCGCAGCAGAAAGGCATGGCGCAGGCCGGACAGCCAGTCGCGGCCCATCTCGGGCAGCAGATGGTGGGCCATGTGCTTCTGGTAGTGCACCAGCGTCGCGGCCGGCAGTGGCGCATGCAGCGCGGCGGCGACCTTGCGCCAGTCGCATTCGTGCGCCGCCAGTACTTCGTCTCGTCCCGGGTGCTCGAGGCCGGTCGTCTGCAGGTAGTGCGCGTAGAAAGGCTCATCGACCACCTGCGTGTCGCGGCGGTTGCCGAATGAGCGCATCAACGCGGTCGAGAGGTTGCGCGGGCCCGACCACATGGCGATGCGGATGATTCCCATGGCCCAATGTTACGCAACGGGCTGGCCTGCGTACGACACGGCGAGCAGGGCATAATCGCAACCCCCGTCCCGATTCGGATTCGCACCCATGCGCCTCGCTGCCCAAGCCGAAGTTCGTCGCGCGTTCTTGATGATGTTTGCGCTCATCGTCCTGCTGCTCGGCATGCTCGCGGGACCGCGGGCCCTGCCGGCGGAGCCGGCCAAGCGTGCGATCACCCATGAGGATCTGTGGTTGATGCGACGGGTCGGCGCTCCCAACGTCAGTCCCGACGGGCGCTGGGTGGTCTTCGGCGTCGCCGAGCCCGCCTACGACGACAAGTCGCAGGTGTCCGACCTCTGGATCGTCGCCACCGACCCGAAGTCGGCGCAGGGGCCGCGTCGGTTGACCGGCACCGCGGGTGGCGAGAGCGGTGTCGACTGGAGTCCCGACAGCGGCCGGCTCGTGTTCTCGGCGCGCCGCGAGGGCGACGATACCGCGCAACTCTATCTGCTCGATCTGCGTGCCGGCGGCGAGGCGCAGCGCCTCACGACGCTGGTCAACGGCGCGCGTGCGCCGCGTTTCTCGCCGGATGGCCGGAGCCTCGTGTTCTCGAGCAGCGATTACCCCGGGGCTGCCAGCGAGGCGGACAACCAGCGCATCGCCGGCGAGCGCAAGGCGCGCAAGTGGAACGCGCGCATCTACGACGGCTTTCCGATCCGTCAGTGGGACCGCTGGCTCGACGACCGCAAGCCGCGCCTGCTCGTATTGGATCTGCCCGCCCCGAGCGGCCCCGCTGCCAGCGGCTCCGCCGCCGCGCCGCGCGAACTCTTGCGCAGCACGTCGCTCGCCAACGAGCCGGGCTTTGCGGGGCGCAGCGGCGATGGTGGCGATTCGCTCGATGCGACCTGGACACCCGATGGTCGGGGCATCGTGTTCACGGCCAGCATCGACCGCAACACGGCCGCCTACCGCTTTACCTCGACCCAACTCTGGTACGTCCCCGCCGCGGGCGGCGAGGTCGTACGCCTCAGTGGCGACGCTCACTCATGGTCGCAGCCGACCTTCACCGCGGACGGCAAGACCCTGGTAGCGGCCCTCGAGCGCACGACCGACAAGGTCTACAACTCCACGGATCTCGTCGCGGTCGACTGGTCCGCTCCCGTGGCCGGTGCGCTGACGCTGGAGCGGGCGCGGGCGCTCACCCGCGGCGTCGATCGAGCGGTGACGAGTTTCGCCACCACGGCCGACTCGAAGCAGGTGTATTTCCTCGCCGAAGAGTTCGGCCACGAGAAGCTGTTCGTCAGCAGTCTGGCGAGCGGCGGACCGCGCCGGGTGTTCGATATCGCCGAGGGGGTTTACAGCAACCTCGTCATCGCG
>JBIKVA010000265.1:0-3629 GCA_044357085.1 Steroidobacteraceae bacterium
CCTGCACCTGCTGGCCGGCCGCGGCCGCGGCGATGCCGGCCAGCGTGTTCATCACCGCCATGCCCATGACGTAGGTGAGCGAGAGCGCGAAGGCGCGGCCCGTGGTCACGTTGCTGCCCTGGCCGGCAATGATGCCGGAGAGGATCGGCACCATCGGCAGCACGCAGGGCGTGAAGGCGAGCAGCAGCCCGAGCCCGAAGAAGGTCGCGAGCACGAGCGGCAGGCTGCCGTCCTTCACCAGCGTCGCGAGCCGGTCCTGCTCGGAGACAAAAGGCTGCGCGCCGCCCGCCGCACCGCCGCCCGTGGCCGCAGCGCTGCCGGCGGCCGCCGGCAGCAGCACTTTGAAACGGCGCTTCTCCGGCGGATAGCACAGACCCTTATCGGCGCAGCCCTGCAGCCCGACCACGAGCGGCAGCTCGAGCGCGGCTCCCGGTCCGCGCGATACCGGGATCGTGACGCTCACCGACTCATGGAAGACCTGCTGGCGGCCGAAGAACTCGTCTTCCTTCCACTCGCCCTCGGGGATGGCCGCCGCGCCGAGCGTGGCGGGCGTTGCGCCCGCCGCCTCGTCGAGCCTGAAACTCATGCGATGTCGATAGAGGTAATAGCCCGGCGTGACCAGAAAATCGACCCGCACCCGGTCGGCGGCCTCGGCGGCGACTTCGACCCGAAACGCCTGATCCGGCGGCAGGAACTCGGATTCGCCCAGCTGGGCCACCGCGCGCGGCGCCGACAAACCTAGGCAAATGACCAGGCAAGTCAGCAGTAACTGCTTCAATTTCATAAGGTTACGCGGTAGCGGGGGTGTGGTGGGCAGGGCAGCATAGCCGGGAGCGCCCTTGAAATGAAACTTTCTGCCGCTATCATTAGCAGCCATGCAGGGAGAGTGCTAACACTCGCCCTGCCAATCCCAGTCAACCGTTAGTTCTCAGGAGCGAAACATGAAAATTCGTCCGCTTCATGACCGCGTGATCGTGAAGCGCCTGGAGGAGGAACGCACCTCCCCGGGCGGTATCGTCATCCCCGACTCGGCCGCCGAGAAGCCCTCGCAGGGCAAGGTCGTGGCGATCGGCAAAGGCAAGATCCTCGAAGACGGCTCGGTCCGTGCGCTCGACGTCAAGGTCGGCGACAAGATCCTCTTCGGCAAGTACAGCGGTACCGAAGTGAAGGTCGATGGCGATGACCTCCTCGTCATGCGCGAGGAAGACATCATGGCCATCATCGAAGGCAAGTAAGCCGCACCATCTCACCGAAGGAACAATCAAATGGCTGCCAAAGAAGTACGTTTCAGCGACGATGCACGTTCGCGCATGGTGCGCGGCGTCAACATCCTCGCCAATGCCGTCAAGGCCACCCTCGGCCCCAAGGGCCGCAACGCCGTGCTCGAGAAGAGCTTCGGCGCCCCGACCATCACCAAGGACGGCGTCTCCGTCGCCAAGGAAATCGAACTGAAGGACAAGTTCGAGAACATGGGCGCGCAGATGGTGAAGGAAGTCGCTTCCAACACCTCCGACGAGGCTGGTGACGGCACCACCACCGCCACGGTGCTCGCGCAGGCGATCATCCGCGAAGGCCTCAAGGCCGTCGCTTCGGGCCGCAACCCGATGGACATCAAGCGCGGCATCGACAAGGCCGTCGTCTCGGCCACCGAAGAGATCAAGAAGCTCTCCAAGCCCTGCAAGGACAACAAGGCGATCGCGCAGGTCGGCACCATCAGTGCCAACAGCGACGAGTCGATCGGCAAGACCATCGCGCAGGCGATGGAGAAGGTCGGCAAGGAAGGCGTGATCACCGTCGAAGAGGGCTCGGGCCTGCAGAACGAACTCGACGTCGTCGAGGGCATGCAGTTCGACCGCGGCTACCTCTCGCCGTACTTCATCAACCAGCAGGCCAACCAGACGGTTGAGCTCGACAAGCCGTTCATCCTGCTCGTCGACAAGAAGATCTCGAACATCCGCGAGATGCTGCCGGTGCTCGAGGGCGTGGCCAAGGCCGGCCGTCCGCTGCTCGTGATCGCCGAAGACGTCGAGGGCGAGGCGCTTGCCACGCTCGTCGTCAACAACATCCGCGGCATCCTCAAGGTCGCCGCCGTCAAGGCGCCGGGCTTCGGTGATCGCCGCAAGGCGATGCTGCAGGACATCGCGGTGCTCACGGGCGGCACGGTCATCTCCGACGAGGTGGGCCTGCAGCTCGAGAAGGCGACGCTCAACGATCTTGGCGAGGCCAAGAAGATCGTCGTCGAGAAGGAAAACAGCACCATCATCGACGGCGCCGGCAAGGCGGGCGACATCAAGGCGCGTATCGAGTCGATCCGCCAGCAGGTCGAAGAAGCCACCAGCGACTACGACAAGGAAAAGCTGCAGGAGCGCGTTGCCAAGCTCTCCGGCGGTGTCGCGGTCATCAAGGTGGGTGCTGCCACCGAGATCGAGATGAAGGAAAAGAAGGCCCGCGTCGAAGACGCCCTGCACGCCACGCGTGCGGCGGTGGAAGAGGGCGTGGTGCCGGGCGGCGGCGTGGCGCTGATCCGCGCGACCAAGGCGCTCGAGAAGCTGGAAGGCGCGAATGAAGACCAGACGGTCGGCATCCGCATCCTGGCCCGCTCGATCGAGGAGCCGCTGCGCCAGATCGTCGAGAACGCCGGCGAAGACGCCGCGGTGGTCCTCAACCAGGTGAAGTCCGGCAAGGGTGCCTACGGCTACAACGCCGCCACGGGCGAGTATGGCGACATGCTCGACTTCGGCATCCTCGACCCGGCGAAGGTCACGCGTCTTGCGCTGCAGAACGCGGCGTCGGTCGCGGGCCTGCTGCTCACCACCGAGGTGATGATCGCCGAAGCTCCGAAGGACGACGCCGACCACGTGCACCCGGCCCCGGGTGGCATGGGCGGCATGGACATGTAAGAGGCGCAAGCCTCGGCAGGTCCGCCTGACGCAAGTCGGGCTCAAAGGCCCCGGGAGGAGACTCCCGGGGCTTTTTTTTGGCGGGTTTCGCGACCCGTCGAGCGGTTCGACCGGACTGCGGCTTTGGTGGCGCTTCAGATCGTGACCAGATGCCGCGGCGTCGCGCCGTTCACTAAAGAGATGTCGATGCCATGGTCGAGCGTCACGAACACGCCGACGCGGTGCACGGCGAGAGCGAGCAGGTAGGCGTCGGTGATCTGCCGCGAGTCGAGCCAACGTTCGTGCGTGAAGCGCGCGGGTTCGAGCACGGAGAGGTCATCCGGCCAGAACTCGTGGTGCGGCGTGGCGGCGGCCTCGGCGAGGCGAGCCGCCTCGGCCGCGACCGGTTGCGGCCGCGGATACGCGCGGTTCGAGAGGATGCGCAGACAACCGTTCTGGGTGAGCGGGCAGGAGGCCCAGCCGGCGGCGCGCGCATCCCCCCGGCTGCCTTGACCTAGATGGCGAGCTCGTCGCGCAGACGGTTCACCTGCTCGTTGGTGACGCGGTCTTCGGCGGGCGCGGCGGCGAAGGGCCGGAAGCCGTAGCGGGCCGGCGGTTCGTGGACGCCGGGGGCAGGCGCGGGCTGGGTCAGCGCCCGACGGATGAGGTCCGAGGCGACGGCGCCCGCGGTGCGACCCTCGCGCCGCGCGAGTTCTTTCACGGCATCCAGCACCGGGGTGTCGATATCGA
>JBIKVA010000266.1:0-3620 GCA_044357085.1 Steroidobacteraceae bacterium
CGCCGGTTGCCTTGCGCAGCGGCCCGCCATCGCGCTGCGCGAGCAGATCGAGGTGGTTCGCGACGATTTGCCGTGCGAGGGCCAGCCCGGGAGTCGAAGGCTCGAGTTGGGCAAGTTGCAGCGCGAGACATTCGGCGAGATTGCGTGCGCCGACACCGACCGGCTCGAGGGTCTGTACCAGCATCAGCACACGCTCGATTTCCTCCTCGTCCCAGTCGAGGTCGGGGCGAAGCGTGACACCGATCTCCGTCAGCGTTTCGGTCAGGTAGCCGTCGTCGTTGAGCGCATCGACCAGCGTGGTCGCCACGGTCAGATCGTCATCCGAGAGGCCGGCGAGTTCGAGTTGTCCGAGCAGGTGGTTGCGCAAGGACTCGCCGCGCTCGTCGGCGATGTCGCGATCGGGCTGCTCGTCGTCCTCTGCGCGTCCGGCGTCGCTGCCCGTGCCCGGCTGATCCGCCCACGGCTGTTCGACGACCTCGACTTCCACCTGTTCCACGGACTCGGCAACCGGCGGCTGCTCGATGGCGGTGAAGCTGGCGGTGAGTTCGACCTCGTCCTCCGGGTCTTCCTGCTCGAGCATGACATTCGTCTCGAGCACCTCGGCGATGTGGGCCTGCAGCTCGAGGGTGGGCATCTGCAGCAGGCGGATCGCCTGCTGCAATTGCGGGGTCATGGTCAGCGACTGGCCGAGCTTGAGTTGCAGTGACTGCTTGAGCATCTGCGGACCTTGATGTGCTCGGGCGACGCTGCCGGCGTCGCGGGGCGTACCTAGAGGCTGAACGAGTCGCCCAAGTACACCTCACGCACACGGGGGTTTGCAAGGATTTCCGCCGCCGATCCGGATGCGATGACGGTACCGTCACCGATGATGTACGAGCGTGCGCACACGCCGAGGGTCTCGCGGACGTTGTGATCGGTGATCAGCACGCCGATGCCGCGGGCCGCGAGCTCGCGGATGATGCGCTGGATGTCTGCGACCGACAGCGGATCGACACCAGCGAAAGGCTCGTCGAGCAGCATGAAACGCGGATCAGCGGCAAGCGCGCGTGCGATCTCGACGCGGCGCCGTTCGCCGCCCGACAGCGACATGCCGAGCGAGCGCCGCACATGATCGATGCGCAGATCGGCGAGGATTTCCTCGCAGCGCGCCGCACGCTGCTCGGCATCGAGATCGGCGCGCGTCTCGAGGATCGCGCGCACGTTGTCCTCGACGCTTAGGCGCCGGAACACCGAAGCCTCCTGCGGCAGGTACCCGATGCCGGCCTTGGCGCGCTGGTGGATCGCCGCATGCGTGAGATCGCGGTCATCGAGTTCGATGCGCCCGGCGTCCGCCGACACCAGTCCGACGATCATGTAGAAAGCCGTGGTCTTGCCGGCGCCGTTCGGGCCGAGCAGGCCAACGATTTCGCCACCCTGGAGTTCCAGCGACAGGTCACGTACCACGGTGCGTGCACCATAGGACTTGGCCAGATGCGAGGCGCGCAGCAGGCTCATGGGGCCGGCGCCTGTGACGGCGCGGCTGACTGCGGCCGCGGCCGGATCAGGATGCGCACGCGTTCGTTGCTGCCCGCCGGACGCCCTGCCTGCACGCGCTGCTCGCGCACGCTGTACACCAGCGGGTCACCGCGGATCTCGCTGCGGCTGCCGTCGCTCAGCCAGGCGTCCTCGCGCAGCGTCACCGTACCGGCGGTCATTTCATAGGTGATGTTGCCGGCCCGGCCGCGTGCGCGACCGCCATCCTTCAACGACTGTTCGAACTCCGCCTGCTTGCCGCGGATGGTGGCGCGCACGACGCGGTTGTTTTCGAACACGACCGTCGCCTCATCCGACCGCAACTCGCCGCCATCGACGTCGATGCGCACCACGCCGCTGAAGGTCCAGGTCGATTCGTTGAAGTCGAGGCCGGTGGCGCGCGCACGCTGCGCCGCCACCCGCACGTTGCCCTGGGTGATCACGACATCGCGGAAGAGGAGCGTATTGCTGCGGTAGTCGACCTCCGAGGAAGCCGCATCGAGGGTGATTTCACCGCCACGCGCCGGCGCGGCGTTGCTGCCCGCCGCCGCTGGCGGTGTGGTCGCGGCGAGCACGCTCGTGAACGGCAAGACGGCGGCCAGCGATGCAAGCCAGCCAACGACACGCGACGCGCGCCTGACGCGCGTCGCGATGGCAGCGGCCGGAACCTCAGCGCGTGAACCGGCCATGCACTTCGGTCTGCAGGCGCACTTGCCGGGTGCGCAGGTCGGCGTCGAGACCCGTGCCGGCGAGCACGTGGCCCTGCAGGCTCACTTCGACCTTGCCGACGGTACGGATCCGGGCCGACGCGAGGTCGTATTGCAGCGTTGCCGTGCGCAGGCGCAGACGGTCGACGTCGCGGACCGCACCGCCCTCGAGCACGACGCCACCTGCCAGTTGGAGACGCTGCGAGTCGCTCGACAGGCGCCCCTGCGGCGCCGTCACCTGCCAGCTTGCCGTCGCGCGCTCGCGCGTTTCGAGGCGGATGTCATCGAGTGCGACCTCCAGCGAACGCGGATCCTGTTCGATGTGCCGCGCCTGCAACCGGTAGCGCGGCAAGCCGTCGGCATCCATCTGCAGAATCTCGGCGTCGCTCGCCGAGTATCCCGGGTCGCGGGCCGTTTCGTCGGGCCGTGCGGTGCTGTCGCTGCCGCGGGTGCAGCCTGCGAGCGCGGCGACTGCCAGAAGGGTCATGACGATGTTCTTGGAGTTGCGCACTTGACGGTTCCGTTCACATGACACCGCTGCGCAGCAAGTCGTGGACGTTCAGCGCGCCGATCAGCACGCCAGCGTCGTCGACCACCGGCAGGGAAGTGATCCGGTATTTTTCCATGAGATGCACCGCCTCGGCAGCGAGTTCGCCGGTGCCGATGGTCTTGCACGGGTGGGTCATGATGTCGCGCATGCAGGCGGCATGGATGTCGACCCGGTGGTCCAGCGAGCGGCGCAGGTCGCCGTCCGTGTAGACGCCGATCGCCAGTCCGGCGGCATCGACCACCACCGTCATGCCAAGGCCCTTGCGCGACATCTCGAGCAGGCCGTCGGCCATGGTCGTGTCGAGGCCGACGCGCGGCACTGCCTCACCGCTGCGCATGACATCGCCGACGTGCAGCAGCAGCCGGCGGCCGAGTGCGCCACCCGGGTGCGAACGCGCGAAATCTTCGGCCGTGAAGCCGCGTGCCTCGAGCAGGGCGACGGCCAGCGCATCGCCCATGGCGAGCGTGGCGGTGGTGCTGGCCGTCGGCGCGAGATTGAGCGGACAGGCTTCCTCGGCGACGCCGACATCGAGATGCACCTGCGCCTCGCGGGCGAGCGTGGAAGCCGGATTGCCGGTAAGGGCGAGCAGCGGCACGCCGAGCCGCGCGATCGGTCCCAGCAGCGAGAGCAACTCCGGCGTCTCGCCGGAATTGGACAGCGCCAGCACGACATCATCGCGGGTGATCATGCCGAGGTCGCCGTGGCTGGCCTCGGCCGGATGCAGGAAGAACGCGGGCGTGCCGGTGCTCGCCAAAGTCGCGGCGATCTTGCCACCAACGTGGCCCGACTTGCCCATGCCGGTGACGACCACCCTGCCGCGGCAGTCGAGGCACAAGCGGCAGGCCGCGGCA
>JBIKVA010000045.1:0-13731 GCA_044357085.1 Steroidobacteraceae bacterium
CGCATCTACGAGCGCGTGATCGCCAAGGAGCGGCGCGGCGACTACCTCGGCGCCACGGTGCAGGTCATCCCGCACATCACCGACGAGATCAAGGCCAGCATCATGCAGGGTGCGGGCGACTCCGACGTCTGCATGGTCGAGATCGGCGGCACGGTGGGAGACATCGAGTCGCTCCCCTTCCTCGAGGCCATCCGCCAGATCGGCGTCGAACTCGGGCGCAGCCAGGCGATCTTCATGCACCTCACGCTGGTGCCTGTGGTCGGCGGCGGCAACGAGATCAAGACCAAGCCCACGCAGCATTCGGTCAAGGAGTTGCGGGGCATCGGCATCCAGCCTGACATCCTGCTGTGCCGCGCGCACGATCCCTTGCCCGCCGAGCATCGCCGCAAGATCGCGCTGTTCACCAACGTCGAGCAGCGTGCGGTCATCTCCGCGGTCGATGCGGGCGACATCTACGAGATTCCGCTGCTTCTGCACGAGCAGGGTCTCGACGAGATCGTGGTCGAGAAGCTTCGGCTCGAGTCCAAAGCCAGGCCCGCGGACCTCTCGGCGTGGCGGCAGGTGGTCGAGGCGAAGGCACATCCGGAAGCCACGATCGACATCGCCATGGTCGGCAAGTACGTGCAGAACCGCGACTCGTACCTGTCGCTGAACGAGGCCCTGACGCACGCCGGCGTGCAGAACCGCACCCGGGTCAACATCCACTTCATAGAATCCACCGATCTCGAAGAGCGCGGCACTGCGGTCCTCGAGGGCATGGACGCGATCCTCGTTCCGGGCGGCTTCGGCGAGCGCGGCATCGAGGGCAAGATCGCGGCGGTACGCCACGCGCGCGAACACCGCATTCCCTACCTCGGCATCTGTCTCGGCATGCAACTCGCGGTGATCGAGTTCGGGCGCCACGTGCTCGGCCTCGCCGGCGCGACCAGCACCGAATTCAACCGTGCCACGCCGCACCCGGTGATCGCGCTCATCACCGAGTGGCAGGACGCGGCGCGCGGCAGGCAGGCCCGCGACGAGTCGTCGAGCCTCGGCGGCACCATGCGCCTCGGTGGCCAGGACGTGATGCTGGCCGAGGGTTCGCGGGCGCGCGAACTCTACGGCAAGCCCGTGATACGCGAGCGTCACCGGCACCGCTTCGAGTTCAACAACAACTACCTCGAGCGCTATCGCGCCGCCGGGCTCTCGTTCTCCGGCATGTCGCGGGACGATCTCGTCGAGATCGTCGAACTCGCGGGGCACCCCTGGTTCGTGGCCACGCAGTTCCACCCCGAATTCACCTCGAACCCGCGCGACGGACATCCGCTCTTCACGGGCTTCATCGCCGCGGCGCGTCGCCAGCGCGCGGGACGCCCGTCGTGAGGCTCGGCGGATTCGAGGTCGGCGCCCGCGCGCCGCTCTTCCTGATCGCCGGCCCCTGCGTGATCGAAAGCGCGATGCTCTGCGAGGAAGTCGCCGGGCGCCTGCGCGAGATCACCAGCCGGCTCGGTGTGCCCTACGTTTTCAAGGCGTCCTATGACAAGGCCAACCGTTCCTCGCGCACGAGCTTCCGCGGTCCGGGCATCGATGCCGGATTGAAGGTGCTCGCGGACATCCGCGCCAAGTTCGCTCTGCCTGTGCTCACGGACGTGCACGAGGACACGCCGCTCGCCGACGTCGCCGCGGTGGTCGACGTGCTGCAGACGCCAGCGTTCCTCTGTCGTCAGACGAACTTCATCGTCGCCGCAGCCTCGCAGGGCAAGCCGGTCAACATCAAGAAAGGCCAGTTCCTTTCGCCCTGGGAAATGCAGAACGTGGTCGACAAGGCCCGCTCTACGGGCAACGAGTCCGTGATGGTCTGCGAGCGCGGCTTCAGCTTCGGCTACAACAACCTCGTCTCCGACATGCGCGCACTCGCCGTGATGCGCGGCACCGGCTGCCCGGTGGTGTTCGATGCCACGCACTCGGTGCAGTTGCCGGGTGGTCAGGGCAGCGCCTCGGGTGGTCAGCGGGAGTTCGTGCCGGTGCTGGCGCGCGCGGCGGTGGCCGCAGGGGTTGCGGGTCTCTTCATGGAGACGCACCCCGACCCGTCGAAAGCCCTGTCCGATGGACCGAACGCGTGGCCGCTGGCGCGCATGGAATCCCTGCTGGCGACGCTCGTCGAGCTCGACCGCGCCGTCAAATCCCGACCCTTCGAGGAAGATCTCCCATGAGCCGCATTGCCGACATCCGTGCCCGCGAAATCATCGACTCGCGCGGCAATCCCACGGTCGAAGCCGACGTGATCCTTGCCAGCGGCGCGTTTGGTCGGGCGGCGGTGCCCTCGGGTGCCTCGACCGGTACGCGCGAGGCGGTCGAACTGCGCGATGGTGACAAGCGGCGTTACCTCGGCAAGGGCGTCCTCAAGGCCGTTGCGAACGTCAATGGCCCGATCAGGCGTGCGCTGCTCAAGCGCGACGTCCGCGATCAGCAGGAGATCGATGCGCGGTTGATCGCGCTGGACGGCACCGAGAACAAATCCCGGCTCGGTGCGAACGCACTGCTGGCCGTGTCACTCGCCACCGCGCATGCGGCGGCGGACGACGCCGACGTCGCGCTGTGGCGCTACCTCGCCGGCACGCGCAAGCCGGTGATGCCGGTGCCGATGATGAATGTCATCAACGGCGGCGCGCATGCCGACAACAGCCTCGATGTGCAGGAGTTCATGATCCTGCCGGTCGGCGCGCGGAGTTTCAGCCACGCCTTGCAGATGGGCGCCGAGGTGTTCCACACGCTCAAGGGCATCCTCAAGGGCAAGAAGCTGACCACCGCGGTGGGCGACGAGGGCGGGTTCGCTCCCGATCTGCCGTCGAACGAAGCAGCGCTGAAGCTCCTGCTGCAGGCGATCGAGAAGGCGGGCTACCGTCCCGGCCGCGACATCTACCTAGGTCTCGACGTGGCGAGCTCCGAGTTCTTCAAGGCGGGCAAGTACGCGCTGCACGGCGAAGGCCGCAACTTCAGCGCGGCGCAGTTCACGCGCTATCTCGCGAAGCTGGTCGACAAGTATCCGATCATCACCATCGAGGACGGCATGGCCGAGGGTGACTGGAAGGGTTGGGCAGGCTTGACCGGCGAACTCGGCAAACGTTGCCAGTTGGTGGGTGACGACCTGTTCGTCACCAACACCCGGATCCTCGCCGAGGGCATCCGGCAGGGGATCGCCAACTCGATCCTCATCAAGGTCAACCAGATCGGCACCCTCACCGAAACCCTCGAGGCCATCGCGATGGCCACGGGTGCCGGATATTCCGCAGTGATCTCGCATCGCTCGGGCGAAACCGAGGATACGACCATCGCCGACATCGCTGTCGCCACGGCGGCCACGCAGATCAAGACCGGCTCGATGTCGCGGTCCGATCGCGTCGCCAAGTACAACCAGTTGCTGCGCATCGAGGAAGAACTCGGCGGCAAGGTGCGCTATGCGGGACGCGAGGCTTTCCCCGTAAAGATCTGACGCTCAAGGGGTTTCCTTTGTCTGGTCACCGGTTTACCATCCGCCGTCAATGACGAAGTGGGTCGCCGCAGTTTTGACGTGCCTCGCAGTGCTGCTGCAGTACCGCATCTGGCTGTCCGACGACGGCGTCAGCGAGGCCTACCGATTGCGTCAGGCCGTTGCCCAGCAGTCCGGCACCAACGCCGAACTCAAGCGCCGCAACGAGCAACTGGCTGCCGAAGTCGCCGATCTGAAGAGCGGCATGACTGCCATCGAGGAACGCGCGCGCACCGAACTCGGCATGGTGGCACCCGGCGAATCCTTCTATCAGGTGGTGCCCAAGGTCGTGGTCGCGCCGCTCGCGCCGGCGGTGCCGGCCGACAGCGCACCGACGCGCACCGCGCAGCGTTGAGTCCTCGGCGTTGAGCGACCCGCAGTACTGGCTCGTCATGCCGGCGGCCGGGCGGGGTCAGAGGCTCGGCGCCGATCTTCCCAAGCAGTACCTCCCCATCGCTGGCTGCAGCATGCTCGAATGGGCGCTGCGGCCGTTCGCCGCGGACGCAGCCTGCCGGGGTCTCGTCATCGCTTTGAGTCCGCAAGACGTCTGCTGGCCGGCGGTGCGTGCCCGTCTCGGTCGACCCGTCATCGAAGCGCCGGGGGGCAAGGAGCGCAGCGACTCCGTGCGCCAGGCGCTGGAGACCTTGCGCACGCGAGGGGCCGCGGACACCGACTGGGTGCTGGTCCACGATGCGGCGCGACCCTGCGTTACGGCAGCGGAGGTCGCCGCGCTGCGCCACGGCGTGGCGCGCGACGACGAATCGGCGCGATCGCCCCTCGCGGGCGGGCTGCTGGCCCTGCCGCTTGCCGATACGCTGAAGCGTGGGGCCGCAGCCGGCGCGGGCGTGGTCAGTGCCGAGACCGTTTCGCGTGAGGGGCTCTGGCGCGCGTTGACGCCGCAGATGTTCCGGCTCGGTGGGCTGCTCGATGCCTTGCGTGCCGCTGCCGCCGCGGGTCGTCTGCCCACCGACGAGGCCCAGGCCATGGAGTGGCAGGGGGCGACGCCGCGGCTGATCGGCGGCGAATCGACGAACCTCAAGGTCACGACCACCGCCGATCTCGCGCTCGCGGCGGGCATACTGCAGGCGCGCGCAGCGGTGGGTATCGCCGCCGCAGGAGGAACAGGATGATCCGTGTCGGTTCGGGTTTCGATGTGCACGCCTTTGGTCCTGGCGACCATGTGATGCTCGGTGGCGTCCGCGTCGCCCACGCGCAGGGTGTGGTCGCGCACTCGGACGGTGACGTTCTTCTGCACGCGCTCTGCGATGCGCTGCTCGGAGCCGGCGGCCTGGGTGACATAGGTCAGCATTTCCCCGACAGCGATCCGCGCTGGCGCGGTGCCTCGAGCGACCAGTTCGTGCAGCACGCGGTGGGCCTGTTGCGTGATCAGGGCTATGCGGTGGTCAATGCCGATCTCACGCTGCTCTGCGAGACGCCGCGGCTCGCAGCCGTGCGCGCGCGCATCCGCGAGTCGGTTTCCGCCCTGCTCGCCGTGCCGGTGGATGCCGTGAACCTCAAGGCGACTACCACCGAGAAGCTCGGCTTCATCGGCCGCGGCGAGGGACTGGCGGCACAGGCCGTCGTGCTGGTCGAACGTCCGTGAGCGACTGGCAGTCACTGGCGCTGGCGCCGCCGCGCGCGAGCGGAGCGGCCGCGGGTCGCGCGCGCAGCCGCGTGCTGCCGGAGGATTTCGAAGTCCACGAGGAACTCGGCTTCGAGCCGGCAGGTCGGGGCGAACACATGTTGCTGCAGGTACGCAAGCGTCTCGCGAACACGCCCTGGGTGGCGCGCGAGCTGGCGCGGCACGCAGGCGTACGTCCCTTCGATGTCGGCTACGCCGGGCTCAAGGATCGCCACGCGGTGACGACGCAGTGGTTCACCGCGCCGGCGCGCGGCCGTCGCCCCGAGGACTGGGCCGGTTTGCAGGGCGAGGGCTACGAAGTGATCGCCGCGCACCCGCACTCGCGAAAGTTGCCGCGCGGCGCGCTCGCCGGCAACCGATTCCGGATCGTGCTGCGCGATTTCGCCGGGGACGCGGCTGTGCTCGCAGAGCGCAGCGCCGCGGTGGCCCGATCCGGCGTGCCCAATTATTTCGGTCCACAGCGCTTCGGTCGCGATCTCGGCAACCTGCGCGGCATGGGCGGCGCGGCCGATGCCAGCGTTGCGGGCGCATCGCGCGAGACGCGCGGCTTCGAGTTGTCGGCCCTGCGCAGCCTGCTTTTCAATGCGGTGCTCGCCGAGCGGGTGCAGCGGGGCGACTGGAGCCGCTTGCATTCCGGCGAGCGCGCCAACCTCGATGGCAGCAACTCGTCCTTCGTCGTCGAGCAGGTCGACGCGGTGATCGAGTCGCGGCTCGCGGCGCTCGATATCCATGCGACCGGGCCGCTGTACGGCAGTGGCGAAACCGGCGTCACGGGCGAGGTCGCGGCGCTCGAGTCCGAGGTCATCGGTCGTTTCCCGGAGTGGGCCGCGCGCCTCGAGAGCGATCGAGTGACTGCGGCGCGGCGGCCGTTGCGCGTCGCGGTGCGCGATCTCGCCTTCGAGTGGAACGAGACCGAGCGCACGGCGGTGCTGGGTTTTCGCCTGCGACCCGGCAGCTTTGCCACCACGGTGATTCGCGAACTCGTCGATCTCGAGACGACTTCGGACGGCGACGAGCAGCAGGAATGAGACCCGCAGCGAGTGCAGTCATCCACAGCGAGTACAGTCATCCATGATTGAAGTCATTCAACACGGCGCAGTGCGCGAATTGCGGCTCGCACGACCGCCGGTCAACGCACTGAGCCTTGCGCTCATCGACGCCCTCGATGCGGCGATCGCGGCGGCCGGCGAGGCGGCACAGGGTGGGGCCGCCGACGTGCCGCGTGCGCTCGTGATCGCGGGTACCAAGGGCATCTTCTCCGGCGGACTCGACGTGCGCGAGGTGACCGCGGGCGGCGAGACCACGCGGGCACTGGTGCTGGCATTCGCCCGCTTGCAACTGCGGCTCGTGCACTCGCCATTGCCGGTGATCGCGGCGATCACCGGGCACAGTCCGGCGGGTGGCGCCGTGATCGCGATGCTTTGTGACCATCGTGTCATGGCGGCTGGCGACTTCCGAATTGGTCTGAACGAAGTGCAGGTCGGGCTCTACCCCGGGGAGACGATCTACCGCGCTTTCGAGCGCCTGGTCGGCACTCGTCAGGCAGCAAGTTTGCTCTCGCGCGGCGTGATGCTGCGGGCGGACGAGGCCCTCGCGAGCGGCCTCGTCGACGAGTTGGTCGGGCCGGAGGCGGTGGTCGACCGGGCGATCGCGCTGGCGCGGGAGATCGTCGCGCTGCCACCCCAAGCCTATGCGCGCACGCGTACCTTGGTGCGCGCCGACCTGCGGCGGCTCTTCGATGCGCCGCCCGAGGCGCTGGAAAAGCTGTTCGAAGACGGTTGGGTAACCGACGAAACACGCGAGCGCATGTCGAGGCTGCTCGCGCCGCGCTGATCGATCGGCGTCACTGCAGCAGGACGTAGATCGCGCCCGTGCCACCGTCGATCGGCCGCGCCGTGCAGAATGCGATGACGGCCTCGGTGCGGCGCAGGATGACGTTGACCGCTCGCTTGATCACCGGCCCGCGCGGTCCGGATCCGAGTCCCTTGCCGTGGATGATGCGCACGCAGCGGCATTGGCGCGCGATCGCGCGGGCGAGGAAGTCGCGCAGCTCGGGCTTCGCTTCGGGCACCGTGAGGCCGTGCAGGTCGAGTTCGGATTCCACCCGGTAATGGCCGCGACGCAGGCGGCGCATCACCGCATCCTGGATGCCGTTGCGACGGAAACTGAGCTCCTCGCCGAACTCGACGTCGAGTTCGATCGGACTCAGTTGCAGGCTGTCTTCGAGGACCTCGGCTTCGCCCAGCCGACGGAAATTCGCGCGCGGTTTCGGCTTCGCCCGCTGCGGGCGGATCCGTGGGGCTACCCTGAGCGGCCGGGTTCCCTTGACGGCCTCGCGAAATGTCCGGCTGTCCTCTTCTGAGGGTTTGCGCATCCTGCTACCTCGGATCCCGGGCTTTCAGTATATTGTCGCCCCTCCCTGGCCTCCAAGAAAAAGCGCTCGATGAAAATCCTCGTGAGCAACGACGACGGGTATCGGGCGCCGGGCATCATCGCCCTGCGCAAGGCGCTCGCGGGACTCGCCGACCTCACGGTAGTGGCGCCCGAGCGCAACCACAGCGGCGCGAGCAATGCACTCACCCTCGAGCATCCGCTGCGGGTCACCGAGGTCGAGGCCAACTCCTACTTCGTCTCGGGTACGCCGACCGATTGTGTCCACCTTGCCATCTCGGGGTTGTTCGATTTCGACCACGACATGGTGGTCTCCGGCATCAACAACGGCGAGAACCTGGGCGATGACGTGCTCTATTCGGGCACTGTGGCCGCTGCGATCGAGGGACGTTTTCTCGGGCTGCCCACCGTGGCGTTCTCGCTGCGCCGGCCCGCGCGCGGCGAGATGGACTACGACGCGGCGGCGCGGGTGGCGCGGCTCGTCGTGCAGCGGCTGCTCGAGCGTCCGCTCGATCGCGACATGATCCTCAACGTCAATGTTCCGCATCTGCCCTTTGGCGAGTTGCGCGGCTTCCTCACCACGCGCCTCGGGCATCGTCATCGCGCCGAGCGTGCGGTCAAGGCCACGGATCCGCGCGGCCGCGAGGTGTACTGGGTGGGCGCTGCGGGCGAGGGTCGGGACGATGGTCCGGGTACCGACTTCCACGCCGTCGCCGAAGGCTACGTATCCGTGACGCCGCTGCAGGTCGATCTCACGCGCCATGCGGCGCTCGACACCGTGCGCGACTGGCTGCAAGGCCTGGGTGACTGATGCGCGGTCTCTCTCCGTCCTTCGACGACGACTGGTTCAGCGACGCCTGATGGATCCGCGCCTGAACGGCATCGGCATGACCTCCGCGCGCACCCGCGAGCGGCTCATGCAGCGACTCATCGAGCAGGGCCTGAAGAACCCCGCGGTGCTCGAGCGCATGCGCAGCGTCCCGCGGCACATCTTCGTCGACGAGGCCCTCGCGAGCCGCGCCTACGAAGACACCGCATTGCCGATCGGTTTCGGGCAGACCATTTCGCAGCCGTACATCGTCGCGCGCATGACCGAGGCGCTGCTCGAAGCCGGACCGCTCGCCAACGTGCTGGAGGTCGGCACGGGCTGCGGCTACCAGACGGCGGTGCTGGCGGGTCTCGTGACGCGCATCTGCACCATCGAGCGCATCGAACCCCTGCTCGCACGTGCCAAGCAGCGGCTCAAGGAAATCGGCGTCGTCAACGTCCGCTTCCGCCATGGCGACGGTTACGAGGGCTGGAAGGCGCAGGGCCCCTATGACGGCATTCTGGTCGCCGCGGCGCCGCTCGCCGTCCCCGAGGCGCTGCTGCAGCAACTCGCGGTCGGTGGCCGACTCGTCATGCCGGTGGGCGGCGAGGGCAGGCAGGAGTTGCGACGCATCACGCGTCGCGAGCAAGGCTACGACGAGGAGAAACTCGGCGCGGTGTCCTTCGTGCCGCTGCAGTCGGGCATGGTGGGCGCCGGCTGACACGGGCGGCGGAACGCGAGCAGCGCACGGCGGTACGCCATCAAGGCGCGCCGGGCGATCGGCTCTAGCGCGGAAACAGGATCGCCATCACCCTGCGGCCATCGCCGACCAACACGTTGTAGGTGCGACAGGCAGCGCCGAGTTCCATCACCTCGAGTCCTATGCCGCGCTCCAGGAACCAGCGGCGCTGCGCGGCCGGCAGGAAGGTTTGTCCGCCTCCCCAGCCGATCAGTACGACCTCGGGCTGCTGCACGAACACCGGACCGAGATCGCCCTCTTCGAGATCCTCGGGCCGCTGCGGTCGAAAGTTGCTGATGAGCTGCTCTGCGCCGAGCAGCAACGCGCGCTCGTAGGGCTGGTCGTCGATGATGATCTTGCCCTCGGCATAGCCGCGGACGAGCAGGCGTGGGCCGGTTGGCGTCGCGGTCAGTCTCATGCCGACAGCCTATCGCAACTTCATCCTTGCGCCATATCCTCGGGAGGTTCCCGATACCATACGGCCCGTGCGCGAGCTCGTCGTCATCATCCCCGATCTTTTCCTGCGTGACGTTGGCAGCGACGGACCTGCGGCTGTCGCCATGGCACCGGCAACGGCGCTGACCGCCTTGCGCTACGCAGCGCCGCGCCTGATGCGCGGCGGCTGGCGCGCCATGCTGGCACGCGGTGTCGGACGAGCGGACCTCGCGCTGGTGGACGTCGCGAGCGTCATCGATGCATCGCTGCGGATCGACGCGCCCGTCGAATCCGCGCCAGATGTCGTGGCCGATACCGTCACCGATACCGTGCCCGATGTCTGGTTGGCCGCCCCGCTGCATCTGCTGGCGGGTCTCAAGACCTTGCATTTTCCCGCCAACGGCTTGTTGCGCCTGCCGCCCGATGAGGCTGCAGAGTTGTCCGCGCGGTTTGCTGAGGTCTTCGGGGCCGACGGTTTGACGCTCACGCCGGCCGGGTCGGCGGGTTTCGTGCTGCGCGGGTTCGCGGCGCCCGGGACGCTGACCGTCGATCCAGCACGTTTGATCGGCGACGGGCTCGAGGCGAGTCTGCCGGCCGGTGCGGGCAGCGCGGCGTTGCGCACGCTCTCCAGCGAAATCGAAATGTGGCTCCACGATCTGCCGCTCAACCGACGGCGCGAACTGCGTGGCGAGCCGCGTATCAGCAGCCTCTGGCTCTGGGGCGGCGGACAACCGCCACGCGATCCGCTGACGGCGATCGCCAGTGCCGCGGATACGGATGGCGCGGTCCGCTGGGCGCGACTGCTTGCCGACGACGCCTGGGTGCAGGCTCTGGCGCGACTTGCCGGTGTCGAGTCGCAGCCCCTCGGCGTATCGGCCGATGTCGCGTTCGACGCGCGGCTCGATGAGCTCTTCGATCGCAACGAGGGATCCGCCTGCGTGATCGCACCGCTTGCGGGTCTGGACCTCGAGCGCTACGACCGGACCTGCATTGCCCCGGTCGCCGCCGCCCTTGCGGCGGGTCGTCTCGAGCGTTGCGTGGTAGCGGCGAACGATCGCTGGATCGCCGTGTCTCGCGGTGACCGGCTGCGATTCTGGCGACCGCGGCGCACCTGGCTCGCGGCTGTGACGGAAGGCGGCGCATGAAACTCAAGGTGGTGCGCCGCGACAGCGACGCGGCGGCAGCGGCGCGATTTTCCGGGCTCAATCCGGTGCTGGCACGCGCCTACGCCGCGCGCGGCATCGGCGAACCCGGCGAACTTCGCCTCGGCCTCGATCGCCTGTTGCCCGTGGGGACGCTCGATGGCATCGAGGCGGCGGTGGAGTTGCTGCTGGTGCATCGCCGGTCCGGCCGCCGCATCCTCGTGATCGGCGATTTCGACGCCGATGGCGCGACCAGCTCCGCGCTCATCGTGCGCTGCTTGCGTGCCTGGGGTTTTGCGGATGTCGATTTTCTGGTGCCGAACCGCTTCGAGTTCGGGTACGGATTGACGCCGGAGATCGTCGCGCTCGCCGCGACGCAGCAGCCGGCGCTGATCATCACCGTCGACAACGGTATCTCCAGCCTGCCCGGCGTCGCCGCGGCACGCGCGCTCGGTATCGACGTGCTCGTCACCGATCATCACCTTGCCGGTGCCGAGTTGCCGGCGGCCAACGTGATCGTCAACCCGAATCTGCCAGACGCGCGTTTTGCCTCGCCCGCGCTGGCCGGTGTCGGCGTGGCCTTCTACGTGATGGCCGCCCTGCATCGGGCGCTCGGTGACCCGGCGCTGCCGTCGCCGGCGAACTGGCTCGATCTCGTCGCACTCGGCACGATCGCGGACATCGTGCCGCTCGACGCCAACAATCGGGTGCTCGTGGCGCAGGGCCTCGCGCGTATCCGCGCCGGACGCTGCACCGCAGGGGTGCGCGCCCTGCTGGAGATCGGCAACAAGACGCTGGTCAACGTGATCGCCGCGGATCTCGGTTTCGCTGCCGGTCCGCGACTGAACGCGGCGGGGCGTCTCGATGACATGTCGCTCGGCATCCGTTGCCTGATCACCGACTCGATGACCGAAGCGCTCGCGCTCGCCGCGCGGCTCGATGCGCTCAACAAGGAGCGGCGGGCGATCGAGTCGCGGATGCAGGAACAGGCTATGGCGGCAGTGCGTCACCTCGATGATCCCGAGCGTCTGGCGCGGCGTGGCGGATCAACAGCGCAGTCCGGGCTCTGCCTCTACGACGCGGATTGGCACCAGGGAGTGGTGGGTATCGTTGCCGGCCGCATCAAGGATCGTGTCCGGCGACCGGTGATCGCTTTTGCCGATGCCGGGGCGGGGCAACTGCGCGGCTCCATGCGTTCGGTGACCGGAGTGCACGCGCGCGACGTGCTCGAGGCGATCTCGACCCGCAAGCCCGGCTTGTTGCCGAAGTTCGGTGGTCATGCGATGGCTGCGGGCCTCAGCCTAGAGGCGGCGCGACTCGACGAGTTCGCCCGCGATTTCGATGCCGAGGTCGCGCGCTGGCAGGCAGGCGGCTCGCTCGCCGACCGCATCGAGACCGACGGCGAACTCGCGGCTGCCGACCTGTCCATCGCCACGGCCGAGGCCTTGCGCTCCGGCGGACCCTGGGGCCAGGCTTTTCCGGAGCCGGCATTCGACCAGCGCTTTCGCATCCGCGACACGCGCATCGTCGGCGAGATCCACGTGAAGTTGCGGGTCGAGCCGGAGGGCTCGGGACGGCGTTTCGATGCGATCGCCTTCAACCTGCTGCAGGGGCGTCCCGGGCTGCTGGCGCCAAACGGTGCCGTGGCACTTCCGGACCTCGTGCATCTCGTCTACCGGCTCGATGTGAACGAATGGAACGGCGAGCGTCGCCTGCAGTTGCTGGTCGATCATCTGTTAGAATGACGCCACCATGATCGAACTCGGCCTCATCAAAAGATCCCTCAGCGACCTCCAGGAGCGTGTCAGCTCCTTAAGGGGGTTTCTTTGAATACGATCTGAAGAAAGAGCGGCTGGAGGAAGTCAGCCGCGAACTCGAAGACCCGGCGGTCTGGCAGAAGCCCGACAAGGCCCAGGAGCTCGGCCGCGAACGCTCCAAGCTCGCCAGCGAACTCGGCGAAATCGACGGCGCGACCCACTCGGTCCGCGACTCGGTCGAACTCCTCGAGCTTGCCGAGGCCGAAAACGACGAAGCCACCGCCAGCGAGGTCGAGCGCGATCTGCCCGCGGTGGAGGCCAAGGTCCGCAAGCTCGAACTCAAGCGCATGTTCCGCGGCGAGATGGACTCGCACAACGCCTACCTCGACATCCAGGCAGGTGCCGGCGGGACCGAGGCGCAGGACTGGGCGCAGATGCTGATGCGCATGTACCTCAAGTGGGCGGCGACCCGCGGTTTCGCGACCGACGTCATCGACTCGAGCGCCGGTGAGGTCGCCGGCATCAAGAGCGCAACCATAGAATTCAAGGGCGATCACGCCTACGGCTGGCTGCGTACCGAGACCGGGGTGCACCGGCTGGTGCGCAAGTCGCCCTTCGACTCGGGCAATCGCCGTCATACGTCCTTCGCTTCGGTGTTCGTGTCGCCCGAGATCGACGATGACATCAACATCGAGATCAATCCGGCCGATCTCGAGATGGACGTCTACCGCTCGAGCGGCGCCGGCGGCCAGCACGTCAACAAGACCGAATCCGCAGTCCGCATCCGCCATATGCCGTCGGGCATCGTGGTCGCGTGCCAGAACGAGCGCAGCCAGCACAAGAACCGCGCCACGGCCATGAAGATGCTGAAGGCGAAGTTGTACGAACTCGAGGTCAACAAGCGCAACGCGGCAGCAAAAGTCCTCGAGGACTCCAAGTCGGACGTGAGCTGGGGTCACCAGATCCGCTCCTACGTGCTCGACCAGTCGCGCATCAAGGACCTGCGCACCAACGTCGAGGTGGGCAATACCACTGCGGTGCTCGATGGCGACCTTGACCCCTTCCTCGAAGCGTCGCTGAAAGCGGGAGTCTGAACCGGCGATGAGTGACCAGCACGACCCCAGGGACGCGGCGGAAGACGCGAACAAGCTCGTCGCCGAGCGGCGCCAAAAACTGGCGGCACTGCGGGCTGCGGCAGCCCCGGCTTTTCCGAACGACTTCCGGCGCGACTCGCTCGCTGCAGAACTGCACCTCGGTTTCGATGCCGTGGAAGGCCCGGCGCTCGAGGCACAGGCGATCCGTGTCGCCG
>JBIKVA010000267.1:0-3581 GCA_044357085.1 Steroidobacteraceae bacterium
AGTCACGGCTGTCATGATGGGCGCGAGCGTCGCGGTGTCGAGCGAGATCAGCAGCAAGCCGTTGTTCGCGGCATTGTCCGCGAAGATTCCGCCGAAGCTTGTGCCGACGACCGCTCGGATGCCGTACTGCTGCAGGCCCCACACCGCGTGTTCGCGCGATGAGCCGCAGCCGAAATTCGGACCCGCGACCAGGATGCACGCACCCTGCGCGTCGGGGCGGTTCAGCACGAACTCGGGCCTGGGGCGCCCCTTGCCATCGAATCTCAGGTCGTGGAACAGGCCGAGCGCGAGCCCCTTGCGGTCGATCCCCTTGAGAAAGATCTTGGGCATGATGACGTCGGTATCGATGTTGGCGCCCGGCAAGGCCGCGGCGAGACCACGCACCGAGATGAACGGCGTCATGGCGTCCTCGCCGAAGCCAGACGCCTGACGTCCGTCAACCTTCCCGTGACGGCGGCGGCGGCGACCATCGCCGGGCTCATCAGGTGGGTGCGTCCGCCACTGCCCTGACGGCCCTCGAAGTTCCGGTTGGTGCTCGACGCGCAGCGCTCGCCCGGGGCAAGCACATCGTCATTCATCGCGAGGCACATCGAACAGCCCGCCTGCCGCCACTCGAACCCCGCGTCGATGAAGATCCGGTCAAGGCCCTCGGCCTCGGCTTCTCGGCGCACCGTCGAACTTCCCGGAGAAACCATTGCTCGCACGCCCGGCGCTACGCGCCGCCCGACCAGCACCCGTGCGGCATCGCGCAGGTCCGACAGGCGGGCGTTGGTGCACGAACCGATGAAGGCGCGGTCGATGCGGATTTCATCGAGCGGCATGTTCGGCCTGAGCCCCATGTATTCGATGGCGCGCTGCACGGATGCGCGCGCGTCGCCCGACAGGTTCGCAGGATCTGGCACTACGCCGCCAATGGCCTCGGCCTGGTCGGGGCTCGTCCCCCAGCTCACCATCGGCGGGAGGTCCTCGGCACGCAGCAGCACGTCCTTGTCGAAGATCGCGTCCCGGTCGGTCCGTAATCCCGCGAGACTGTTGCGCAGCAGCTCCATCATCGCCGGTCCGGGCGCCCGCTCCCGGCCCGCCACATGCTCGAGCACGCGCTCGTCAGGCTGCATCAATGCCACGCGGGCACCGCATTCGACGGCCATGTTGCAGATGGTCATCCGGCCCTCGATGCCGATCGAGGAGATTGCGTCGCCCGTGAACTCGACGGCGTACCCCACCGCGCCGTCGGCGCCGATGTGACGCACGACGGCCATGATGAGGTCCTTTGGCGTAACCCCGAGAGGCAATTGGCCCTCGATGTGGATGCGCATTGATTTCAGCCGTCGGTACACGAGGCACTGGGTGGCCAGCAAGTGCTCGATGTCCGAGGTGCCAATGCCAAAGCCGACCGCGCCGAAGGCTCCATAGGTCGTCGTGTGGCTGTCGCCGGCTGCGATCACCATGCCGGGCAAGACCCAGCCCAGCTCCGGCAACACGACGTGCTCGATACCCTGGCGCTTGTGGAGTACGTCGAAAACTTCGAAACCGAAATCACGACCGTTCTCTAGGAAATATTCGATCTGGCGTTGTGCCGCGGGGTCGCTGACGCTCCCCGTCCTGTCGGGGGCGGTCGAATTCACATGATCGACGACGCCGAGCGCCGACGAGCGGCGCCACAGCGGGCGTCCTGCCTCACGAAGTCCGCTGAAAGCCTGCGGGCTGGTGTACTCGTTGAGCACTGTCCGGTCGACGTAAATCAGCATCGACTCGCCGGGACCCTGCCGGTCATTGAGGCGGACCACCCGATGCAGGTCGACGATCTTGTCGTAGAGGGTTCGTCCTTGAGTCATGTGTTTTGGCTCAAAACCCGCTGAGGATCGCCTGATACTTCTCGATGTACCAGCGGTTCTCTTCGTTGTAGCGCGGGATCGCGCGCGGCTGCACGCCGGCGGGGCCTTCGGTCCAGAGGCAGGGGCACTGCACCGGGTTGTCGTCGGGCTGCTTGCCCGGGGCGCGCAGGTCAGCGATGCGCACGCCCATCCGTTCGATCGAACGCATCAGCCGCGTGACGTTGCGCGGGCCGCCGTTGTAAGCGGCGACCGGGAAGATGCCGAGCACCTTCATGTTGTCGCGGTAGGCGTCGCGGATCTCGGCGCGCATCTGCAGCAGCTCGATGTCGAACAGGCAGATCGCCGCCTTCATGACGTTCAGCAGGTTGGTGGCGCCGCGCTCGAAGTCGGGGTCGATACGCGCCGCGGGGCAGCGGCGCACCACGAGCGAATAGGTGCCGTTGCCGCGCCGGTTGGTGAACTGCATCGGGCCGATGGCCTTGGCGCGCGAGACGCTGTAGCGGTAGGCCTCCTCGCGCTTCAGGCCGTACTGACTCAGCACCTCGTTGAAGGCGTCGTCGCCCTTGGTGCGAAAGTCGGCGTCGTCGGTCTGCTCGATGACCGCGAGCGTGGTGATGACCTCGGCGGGCACGATGTCGGCGAGCAGCTTGTCGGGGAAGGCACGCGAGCGGATGTTCGCGGCGCGCAACTCGTCGATGGCCTGGCGCGCCGTGGTCAGCAGGAACTCCCGGCCGCTGTTGACGAACCGGACGTCCAGCGTGTCCTCGGTGTAGGGCAGGTAGACGATGGGGCGCGCGGTCTGCACCACGTCCCGCCAGCGCTGCTTGCGAAGCAGCTTGTTGTCGAACACCGGGAACTTGCGGCCATAGACCCTGAGCGGCTGTCCATCACTCGTGGTGAACGAGAACATCAGGCGCTCGGCGCCCGTGCCCTTGACGTGCCGCGCGGTGACGCCCGGCGTGCGCACCGTGAAGCTGAGCGGCCGACCACCGGGCCGCCACCTGACCGGCGGGCGGGGGATCTCGATGTGCGCGATCTTCCACTGCTGCGTGACCTCGTTCCAGAGCGCAAAGGCCACCGGGCGGCCGCGCAGGGTCTCGCGACGACCGCTGCGCAGGATCACGTATTGCAGGCGCTCCCTGGCCAGCAGCGCACGCGCCTCGGTGACGAGGTCGCGGATCATCTCGTCGCGGGAGGGAGCGACCACCACGACTTCGGGGAGGCCGCCCGGCGTGGCGGGGGTCTCCACGGACGGCTCGGCCGGCTCCGCGTCAGGCGTCGGCGCGGCTCCGGTCTCGGGCGCTTCCTCGGGGACCTCGACCACCCGCGGTGCCTCGGCGACCGAGGGCTCGTCTGCAGGGATGAAGGTCGGCTCGGGCTCGTCGGGCTCCGCTGCGGTGGTGGCGCAGCCGCTGAGCAGCAGCGCGGCGAGCGCGACAAGCAGCGCGACGGCGACGGTCCGTGGTGCGGGGAAAGTTCTTGAGGCCGGTGGCACGAACGAAGTGGCTCCTGCTTTTGTTTCTTGATCCTAACCTGCTTCCCGCCCGCCGCTATACTCGCGCGAGCGGGTTTTGGGAGGCCCGGTGCCCGATATTTTCCTGTCCTATTCGCGTGACGACCAGCCGAGGGCGAAGCTGTTCGCCGAGGCCTTCGTGCGCGAGGGTTTCGATGTCTGGTGGGACGTCGGACTGCGCGCGGGCGAAGCCTATGACGCGGTCACCGAGCGTGCGCTGCGCGAAGCGAAGG
>JBIKVA010000268.1:0-3570 GCA_044357085.1 Steroidobacteraceae bacterium
GTCGCCGCTGGACTCAAGAAACTCGTACTGGCTCAGTGAGCACGCCACCTCGACCAACAATCGTCCCGGCAATTCTTCTTCCAGAGCTGGTGGCAGAGAGTTTATCTACTGCGTACTTCATCGAGACCCATGCCGCCCGTGGAAGGTTCGATGCTACGGTGTTGACCGCGGCACGCAATCCGACAACATCCAAGCGCGATGTTCCGACGGAACTGCGGGTCAAAGATCTGATCAAGTAGCGAATGGCATAAAAGGAAATGTCGTCCCTGACGAAATTCGCGAAAGTGGAGTCTCCTGCCAGGTTCTGCCGTCTCGCCAAGTTAACCGCCATGGAGTGAAGGACATCGAATGGCCCAGCAGGTGCGCGACCGATCTCCGCGGTGATGATGGGCGGATCGACCAACCCACGCGCTGTCTCAGCATCGATATCCACGCCGAAAAAAGATTGCGCGTACTCGACAAGCGCCGACGCCGAAAACTGGAGTTGTTCCTCTCGCCTCGCGGTGCTGACGTTTCCTGTGTGACGCCGAAGAAGAAGCAATATCTCCGGTAGATTGGCGAATCGGAAACCTCGAGCTGCAAGTCGAAGCCACAGTTCGAAGTCCTGCGCAACGGGGTAGCTGGGGGAGTATCCGTGCTGTTTGATCACCGAACTGCGCAGCATGGTAGAGGGATGCACCATGCAGTTGCTGGTCAGTAACCGCCATGTAATTTGGTGGTGGTCGCAGGGAGGCCGCCGCGGCGCGCCGATAACACGACCACCACTGTCGATGTACGCGACAGCCGTCCCAACGACTGCCAACCGCTCGTCGGACTCCATGGCGGAAACCTGTCGCTCGAGCCGATTCAAGGCGCAGATATCGTCCGCGTCCATCCGCGCGACGTAGCGTCCTTCGGCAGCGGCAATACCTTGATTCAACCTCGTCGTCAGACCCAGTGATCTCTGGTCACCCATGAGTCTGATTCGCGGATCTCCGATCCTGCCTAAACGGCTGGCGCCGCCGTCAGACGATCCGTCGTCGATAAGCAACAACTCCAGATGGTCGTAGGTCTGCTTCAGAACACTCTCGACCGCTGGCATTAAAAACTTGCCAGCGTTACGGAAAGGCAAAACCACGGAAACCAGCGGACCGCCTCTCGAGAAACTTCCGCCGGAGGTTGCCATCACATCACGACGCCGCTACCGCCTCGAGGCGTGTCACACGGCGCCAGCCTCGCGGCAGTACCGCGCCGCGCTGGGCGCGGGCGCCGCGATAGTCCTTGAGGTCGCCCCAGGACAGCGTCATCGCCCGCTCGCCCGTGTGGATCACCAGCGAGCCACCGGGCTCCACCACCGTCATGCCAATCACTACCTCGGCACGTTCGGCCGCCAGCGCAGTCGGGATGTTGAACAGCTTGTTGCCCTTGCCACGCGGCATCTCGGGCACATCGGTCACGGGGAACGAGAGCAGGCGTCCGTTCTCGCCTTCGGCATCGACGATGGCGATGCACACCAGACTCTTGTCCGAGGGCACGATCGCGGGCGTCAGGGCAAGAGAGTTTTCCGGCGGGTTGAGTGCGGTCTTGCCGGCCTTGCGGTCGGTGACGAGGTCCTTGAGACGCGCGGTGAAGCCGTAACCGGCATCGGAGCCGAGCAGCCAGAGACTCTCGGGATCACCCATCATCACGCCCGTGAACCTTGCCCCATCGGGCGGATTGAGACGGCCCGCGAGAGGCTCGCCGAGACCACGCGCTGAGGGCAGGGAATGTGCAGGCAGGCAGTAGGTGCGGCCTGTGGTGTCGAGGAAAACAGCCTGCTGCAGCGCCATGCCCCGGACGGCGGATTGGAAGGCGTCACCACCCTTGTACTGCAGCGCACGCGGATCGATCTCGTGTCCCTTCGCCGCGCGTACCCAACCGCCCGCGGAGAGCACCACCGTGACCGGCTCGTTGGCGATGAGCGCGGTCTCGTCGATGGCCTGTGCGGCCTCGCGCTCGACGATCTTCGAGCGACGCGGGTCACCATACTTTTCGGAGTCGGCGGCAAGCTCTTCGCCAACCAGCTTGCGCAGGCGCTGCTCGTTGCCGAGGATGCCCTCGAGTTCGTCGCGCTCGCGCGCGAGTTCGGCCTGCTCGCCGCGGATTTTCATTTCCTCGAGTTTGGCGAGGTGGCGCAGCTTGGTTTCGAGGATTGCCTCGGCTTGTACCTCCGTCAAAGAAAACCGCTGCATCAGGACGGGCTTGGGTTCGTCCTCGCGACGGATGATGCGGATCACCTCGTCGAGATTCAGATAGGCGACGAGCAGGCCGTCGAGGATGTGCAGCCGCCGCGATACCTTGTCCAGTCGCCACTCGAGCCGGCGCTTGACGGTGGCGATACGGAAAGTCAGCCACTCCCGCAGGATGTCGCGCAGCCCCATCACCCGCGGCCTGCCGTCGAGGCCGATGACGTTGAGATTGACTCGGTAGTTGCGCTCGAGATCGGTGGTCGCGAAGAGGTGGGCCATCAATTGCTCGACGTCGACCTTGCGACCCTTGGGCACGATCACGAGCCGCGTCGGGTTGAGGTGATCGGATTCGTCGCGCAGGTCCTCGACCATCGGCAACTTCTTGCCGCGCATCTGTTCGGCAATCTGCTCGAGCACGCGTGACCCCGAGGCCTGCCACGGCAGAGCCTCGATGATGATGCAGTCGTCTTCGACCTTGTAGGTCGCGCGCGCCTTGAAACTGCCGGTACCCTTTTCGTAGAAGTCGACGAGGTCGGCGCGCGGCGAGATGATCTCGGCGCCCGTGGGCAGGTCCGGACCCTTGACGAACTTCATCAGCGTCCGCGTCGAGGCCTCGGGCTCGGCAAGCAGGTGGATGCAGGCCTGGGCGACTTCGCGAAGGTTGTGGGGGGGAATGTCGGTCGCCATGCCGACGGCAATGCCCGTGGTGCCGTTGAGCAACAAGTTCGGAAGCCGTGCCGGCAGCACGGCGGGCTCTTCGAGCGTGCCGTCGAAATTCGGTACCCAGTCGGCCGTGCCCTCGCCGAGTTCGCGCAGCAGAACTTCGGCGTACCGGGTGAGCTTGGCCTCGGTGTAGCGCATCGCCGCAAAGGATTTCGGCTCGTCCTGCGACCCCCAGTTTCCCTGCCCGTCGACGATCGGATAACGGTACGAAAACGGTTGTGCCATCAGCACCATGGCCTCGTAGCAGGCCGAGTCGCCGTGCGGATGGAACTTGCCGATGACATCGCCGACGGTGCGGGCGGACTTCTTGTGCTTGGAGACCGCAGAGAGCCCGAGCTCGCTCATCGAGTAGATGATGCGGCGTTGCACGGGCTTCAGGCCGTCACCGATCGCGGGCAGCGCCCGATCGAGGATGACGTACATCGAGTACTCGAGATACGCCTTTTCCGTGAAGGCGCGCAGCGGCTGGCGCTCGACACCCTCGAAACCGAGATCCTGGTTCTGCATCAGACGCTCACCTGCACGAGATTGCCTTTGCGCTCGAGCCACTCGCGACGGTCGGCTGCACGCTTTCTGGCCAGCAGCATGTCCATCAGGCTGTCGGTCTGATCGGCAGCATCGAGCGTGAGTTGCACGAGCC
>JBIKVA010000002.1:0-38338 GCA_044357085.1 Steroidobacteraceae bacterium
AGGCCACGGTGGAGATGAAGAAGCCCCACACCAGCATCTGTCCGCCGCTCGTGCCGAGTTCGGGTGCGACGTTTTCGAGCAGCACGCCGAGACCGAACATGCCGACCGCGAGGGCTACCGGCACGAGGATGTCGAAGCGGTCGAGCCAGCGCAATTCGGGGAACTGCAGGAGGTCGCGTACGCGCCGCAGGTCCGGCTGGAAGCCGCGCGCCGTCAGGAACCAGCCCATGTGCGAGCGCAGGAAGCCGTGCTGCACCGGGGAGTGGGCATCCTCGGGCTTGTCCGAATGGGCGTGATGGTGCCGGTGATGGGCAGCCCACCACACCGGTCCACGCTGCACGGCGGAGGCGCCGAGCAAGCCGAAGATGAACTGTCCTGTCCGCGAGGTCTTGAACGAGCGATGCGAGAAGTAGCGGTGGTAGAAGCCCGTGATGGCGAACATGCGCACCAGGTAGGCGATGACCGCCACCAGCACCGCGACCGGACTCCAGCCGACCCAGATCACCCCGAGGCAGGTGGCATGGACGCCGATGAACGGCAGGATCCGCGCCCACTCGATACGGTCCGGAATCTCCGGCAGCGGTCCGCCGTCAGCCGGAGCGGTGAGCGGACCCGTGTCGAACCAGTTGATCAGGGCGCGCAACCAGCGACGCCAGAAAGGGAGGATGTGCTGAGTCATGTGTCTTGATTCTCTGACGGTGGAACGATGCCAAAGCCCGCCCCCCAAGTAAATGTGCCGCGGACCGTTTGATCCGCGGCACGGGGCTCCGGCGTCCGCCTTGCGGCGTCTCTGGAGCAGGACGCGGCGAGGCGGTCCGACGGGTTCCCTCGGGGGAACCCGCGACCCTTCAGATCAGGCCGTGCTGGCGCTTGAGCGCATCGATGCGCTCATCGAGCGGCGGGTGGCTCATGAAGAGCCGCTTGAGGCCGCTCGCCACGCCGGCGTTGATGCCGAACGCAGCCATCTGTTGCGGCAGGCCTTCGGGCTGCTGGCCGCGCTTGAGGGCCTCGAGCGCACCGATCATCGAGCCCGGGCTCGCGAGCAGCGCTCCGGCGGCGTCGGCGCGGAATTCGCGCTTGCGCGAGAACCAGGAGACGATGACGCTCGCCAGTATGCCGAGCAGCACTTCGCACACCATGACGATGACGAAGTAGCCGATCCCGCCACCGTTTTCGTTCTTGAACACCACGCGGTCGATGAAGTTGCCGATCACGCGGGCGAGGAAGATGACGAAGGTGTTGACCACGCCCTGGATGAGAGCGAGCGTGACCATGTCGCCGTTGGCAACGTGGCCGACTTCGTGGCCGAGAACTGCCTCGACCTCGTCCTTGCGCATCCGCGACAGGAGTCCGGTGCTGACCGCAACAAGCGCCTTGTTCTTGTTGGCGCCGGTGGCGAAGGCATTGGGCTCCGGGCTTTCGAAGATGCCGACCTCCGGCATGCCGATGCCGGCTTCGGACGCCTGCCTGCGCACCGTCTCGACGAGCCAGCTCTCGATCTGGTCGCGCGGCTTGTCGATGACGCGCACACCCATCATCCGCTTCGCACTCCACTTCGACATGGCGAGCGAGATGAGCGCACCGCCGAAGCCGAATACGGCAGCGAACACGAGCAGCCCGTAGGCACTGTGGCCTTGGGCGGCGATGTACTGGTCGATGCCGAGCAATCGCATGACGATCGACAGCACGAGCACGACGGCCAGGTTGGTGATCAGGAACAGTGCAACGCGTTTCATGGACTTAAGAGGCTCCTCAAACCGGTAACGGGGAATTGGACTCAGTCTGACAGGCAAAGTTTCGCGGAGTGCAACAATTTAGCCAAGCTCTCTGCGCTTTGCCAGAACTGGGGATTACGCCCGTGAACTCAAGGGCTTGTGGAAGCTTTCGAGGGACGGATCCGCGGCTCAGGAGAGCATCAACACCCCGAGGTAGAGGCTGTCGGCACCAACCCCGAAGGACATGGTCGCCCGGCCCCCTTCTCCGACGACGTCGACAACATACCGGCCGCTGTCCGGGGGCAGCCGGTCGAGTTTGAACTCGCCGAAGGTGTCAGTGGTGGTCCGGGCGATTTCCTGGCCGTCCCGGCTCAGGATGACGGTCGCGCCGGCGGCGCACTCCTCGACTCCGGCGATGTACCTGACCACGGTCCCCCCCACGAAACAGTGAGTCATGAGGTGCAGGTTCTTGTAGTACACCCGTGGTCGTGTGCCGAGTTCCGGCCGGTCGACCTCGAGGCCTTCCGCGGCGGCCAGCCGTTGCATCTCTGCGTCTTCCGCCTTGACGGTGCGAAACACCCCCATCGGGCAGGCCTGCTCGGCCCGGGTCTTCTCCCAACCGGCATCGAGCAGGTGGGCATCGAAGATCCAGTGCTGCGGCAACTGCCGCTCCTCGTTCCACGAGACAGCGCCGTAGGGGCAGGCATCGACGATCTGCCGCTGACCCTTGGCCTTGACCGGATCGATGATGACGATGCCGTCGTCGCGCTTGCGTACCGCGCCGTCGCGCGCCGCCTTGATGCAGGGGGCGTCGTCGCAGTGGTTGCACATCACCGGCTGGAAGTGCGCCTCGACCAGCGGATAGGTGCCGCGCTCGCTGCGGCGGATCTCGAGCCAGTTGTGCCCGAGCGCGGGTTGGGCGGCGGCATAGCCGGGAAACTCGTTGCCGGCATGCTCGTCCTTGACCGCGATGAAGCAGCCGCGGCAGTTGTCGCAGCGTTCGACGTCGACGACCAGGTTCCACTTCTTGGCCATCAGGCTGTCTCCGCGCGCGGTTGCCAGGTGTCTACGCCGCTCCATTTTTCGATCTGGATCAGCGTGGTGTTGGGTCGTATGCCGTGCGTCTTGCGGGCGATCGCTTTGCTCGGGTTCAGCATGTTGATGCAACCGCCGAGATCGGTGGAGCGTCCGGGCTCGCCGGCGGGTCGATATTCCGCCGAGGCGGTCGAGGCCGATACCACGCCCGGCCGCAGCCGGTCGGTGATCTGCGCGGCGCACACCACCGAGCCGCGGTGGTTCCACAGGCGGATGAGATCGTCATCGCGGATGCCGCGGGCCTGCGCGTCCTGGCGGTTGAGGCGGGCGACGAGATAGTAGTGGCCGTCCTTGAACACCCGGTGCTCGCGGATGTCGCGGACGCTGCAACCCTCGTCGTCACCCATCAGATGGAAGGGGTATCTCGAGTGCGGCGACAACAATTGCAGCGGGAACTCGGCCAGCTCCGGCTCGCGCTTGCCGTCCTCGTAGACCGGCATGTATTTGTTGAGCGGCGGCCTATCGGGGTCGTCGATGCGCTTCAGGGTGCTGGCGACGAACTCGAACTTGCCCGAGGGCGTCTGCAGACCCTTGCCGAGACCGGCGACGTACTCGGACGGCAGCGGGTAGGGCTCCGGCGTATCTTTCTTGCGGCCCTCGTAGAACCAGCGGTTCGCGGTCGGGGCGCGGGCGGTTTCGGGGTCTGGCGGCACTACGAAATATCCCTTCTTGAGGAACTCCCGCCACGAGATGCGCTTGGCAAGATCGGACGAGTCGAACACCCGCTTGCACCAGTCGTATTCCGAGGTGCCGCCCTCCGAGTACACCGAACCGAGGTCGAGTTTCCCGGCGATCGCCAGGAAGATGTCGTAGTCGGACTTCGATTGGCCGAGCGGTTCGATCGCCTTGTGCTGCAGTGCGATCACCCGATGATTGTTCATCGAGTACATGTGATGCACGTAGCCGGCGCCGACGTTGTACCACTCGCCGATATCCCAGCGTTCGAACACCGTGCAGGCGGGCAGGATCACGTCGGCGAAGACCGTCTCGCCTTCCCACCACACCGACTGGTTGACCACGAACTTGAGGCTCTCGTGCTGGTAGGCATTGATCCAGCGGTTCGAGGCCACCTGCGTGCCCAGCGAACTGCTGCCGTACTTGTAGAGCATCTCGACCCGCACATGCCCGGGTGAGGGATAGCCGAAAGGGAAGAACTGCCCCTGGATCGACGAGACATCGGTGAGGTAACCCATGGCCTTGCCCTGGGTGATCGCCTCGGGGAACCACATGCGCGGGATCGCCTGGCGCACCGAGCTCATGGTGACGATATGCGGCATGCGCTGGTAGTTGTTCGCCGAGTTCGCGCTGGTGACGAGCTCGCCGGAGAAGCTGCCCTCGCCGTAGCCGGGGAAGTAGAAGTTGAAGTCGAGTGGAGCGCCGAACTGCAGGTTGCCGAAGTTGGAGCCGGGGCGACCGTAACCCTGCATCGCGCCGAGGATGGTCATCATGCGGGCCCACTGTGCGCCCATGGGGCTGCGTCCCGCGCCGCCGAGACCCACGCCCCAGCCGCCGGCCCCGAGATAGGTTTTCTTCGTGCCCCACTCGCGGGCGAGGGCGCGCACGTCGCGCGCCGGCACGCCGGTTTCATGTTCTTGCCACTCCGGCGTCTTCGCGACGCCGTCGGATTCGCCGAGGATGTAGGCGCGCCACTCGTCGAAGCCGGTCGTGCGCTCGGCGACGAAGTGCTTGTCGTACAGGCCCTCGGTGAGCCACACGTGGCAGATCGCTTGCGCCATCGCGGCGTCGGTGCCGGGCTTGGGCGAGATCCACTTGCCGCCGAGGTGCGCGGCCGTGTGGTTGAGATAGGGGTCGATGTGCACCATCTTGATGCCGAGTTGCTTCGCCCACTCGCGCCGCTCGGTGCCGTCGAAACCGTAGGTGGCGTCCGGGTCGCTCGACCAGAAGACGATCATCTCGGCTTCCTTGAGGCAGTCCTCGACCGTGCCGTAGAACTCCGGGCAGCCGAGCCGCAGGCTGTTGCCCCAGTGGTGCATCGCGCCCCAGAACCAGCCTTCCCAGCTGTCGGGCGTGTGCACGAGTTTGGTCACGCCGATGAGGTTCCAGAAGCGGTTGAAGGCACTCATGTAGTGCCCGAGGTTGCCCCACTGGTGATGCGAGCCGTTGGCGACGCAGATGGCGCCTGGGCCGACTGCCTTGGCGCGCTTGATTTCCTTGCTGACGATGTCGAGCGCCTCGTCCCAGCTGATGGGCACGAACTTCGATTTGCCGCGATTCTGGATGTTGCGTTCGCCGTCCGGGTCGAAGTCGACCCGCTTCATCGGCTGCAGGATGCGGTTCTTCGAATACACCATCGACTTCAGGCAGAGGCCGTGCGTCGCCACGGTGGTGCGCCGGCTGGGCGTGAAGGTGCGGCCGCGCGCCGTGATCGACCATGGGGCGGCGTCGGTCTCGTCGAAGTCGATCGGCGTGGTGCGGATGATCTTGCCGTCCTTGACGTAGACGAAGATGGGGCCGCTGTTGGTGCCGTTGGTGTAGCGCGTGACGCCATTGCCCATGTCGGTGCCGGCCTTCCAGGTCACGGTCTCGAGCCGGGTGAGCGTCTGCATGAACCAGACGGCGAGTTCGTCCGGACCATCGAGGCCGATCTTGAAGTTCTTCGCCGCGTCGATGCGTTCGAGCATGTCGAACGGCGGCGTCAGGAAGCCTTCGGCGATCTCGCGGTTCTTGAAGTGGATGGTTAGGTCCGGTCTGACGTGCAGGCCGGCACCACTTTTGACCTTGCCGTCCCGCAGTTCGATCCAGCGACCTTCGGGCTGGTCGCGCAGGCGGAACTGGGCGACGAGATTGCGCTCGCGCAGACGCGATGCGTAAGCGGGATAGAGCTTGGCCATGGCGCGCATGGCTTGCGGGATACCCCACAGCAGGACCGAGAGATTCATCCTCATCCTCCGGACGGACTTCGCCAAAAAACTACCACGGGGTGAGACGACGGCCGGGCCGAGCCCGGCGGCAGCCCGCAGCGCGGTTGATGGCCGTCAGCCGAGCGCGACGCCGAGCATCCGGCCAACCAGCCAGGCGATGACGCCGGCTCCGCCACCGATGAGCACCATGCGCAGCGCGCCGCGCCACGCGTCGCGTCCGGTGAACAGGCTGATCGCCATGCCGATCGCGGCCAGCGCAAGCACGGTGATCGCCACCGTCCAGATGATTGCGCTGCCGGCGGCGAGCCCTAGCGCCGGACCGAGCAGGAATGGCAACAGCGGCAGCACCGCACCGATGGAGAAGGCGAGGAACGAGGAGATCGCCGCACCCCAGGGCGAGCCGAGATCATCGGGGTTGAGGCCGAGTTCCTCGCGGGCGAGCACGTCCAATGCCTGTTCGGGGCGGGTGACGAGCGAGCGTGTCATCTCGCGGGCCTTGTCGATGTCCATGCCGCGCGCGGCGTAGATCAGCGCGAGTTCTTCGGCTTCCTCTTCCGGGTATTCCTCGAGCTCTTCTTTCTCGAGGGCAATCTGGTACTCGTACATGTCGCGCTGCGAGCGCACGGAGACGTATTCGCCAGCAGCCATCGAGAGCGCGCCGGCGAGCAGGCCGGCGACGCCGGTCACCAGAACCGTGCCGGGGGAACTGCCGGCACCGGCGATGCCCATCACGAGGGCCGCGTTGGAGACGAGGCCGTCGTTGATGCCGAACACCGTGGCCCGCAGGTTGCCGCCCGAGACGCCGCGGTGCCGTTGCCCCACCTGCGAGATCGAGGTCGGCATGGCATGCCCGGCGGCCGTACTGCCCGAGTAGACCGAGACGCCGCGCAGTTTCATGGCCGTGAGCACGTGTCTGGAGGCCCGCGGTCCGAAGCGGTCGACGAGCGACGCCACGATGCGAGCGCGGGCGGAGGGGGTGAAGGCGTAACTGCGGTCAGGCTCGAGAGCCTGCCACTTCAGCGCCTGCTCCTCGGCGGCTTCGCCGAGCTGTCGGAACATCCGGCTCCGCGCCGGGTCGGGCTCACGCGCGGCAACGCGCCCGTAGAGCCACGCAGATTCCTTTTCGTGATACCAGCTGTCGGGGCCGCCGCTCACCGGAACGACCCGCGACGACGGTCAGCGGTCGCGACCGTCGCCATCTTCTTCCCAGCCGTCTTCCTCGTCTTCGTCCCAGTCGTCGTCGTCCTCGTCGTCGTCGTCTTCTTCTTCCTCTTCTTCTTCGTCCTCGTCGTCCTCGTCCCAGTCCTCGTCTTCGTCGGACCAGCCTTCCGGTTCGTCGATGAGTTCGAGGTCGAGTTCGCGCCACTCTTCGAGGTCGAGTTCGTCGATGTCGCCGTCGAGGTATTCGATTTCGACGAGTTCGCTGTCCTCATCGACCGAGAGCACGCGAAAGGTCTCTTGTTCCTCGGCGTTCTCGTACCACTGACCCTTGACGGGTTCGTTGTCTCTGCTCACGGCATCACCTCGACACGGAGGGTAAGGTCTCCGGCGCGGGATTTTACTGCGACTCTCCACTATAGTGCCACGCGTCGGAGATACTCCCGAATGCCCGCCCGCGCACCATCCGCTCCATCCTCGTCCCCGCTCGTCCGTGCCCGCCGCGTCGTGGTCAAGGTGGGCTCGGCGCTGCTCGTCGACGGCGCAACCGGCCGTCTCAACCGTTCCTGGCTCGAAACGCTGGTCGAGGACGTGGTCCGGCTGCGTGGCCAGGGCAAGGACGTGGTGCTGGTGTCCTCGGGGGCGATCGCCCTCGGTCGCCGGCACCTTGGGCTGGCCAAGGGCCCGCTGCGCCTGGAGGAGAGCCAGGCCGCTGCCGCTGTCGGCCAGATCCGCCTCGCCCATGCGTACAAGGAACTGCTCGAGCAATGGGACCTGCAGGTGGCGCAGGTGCTGCTCACCCTCGAAGACAGCGAGCAGCGGGTGCGTTACCTGAACGCCCGCGCGACGCTCAACGCGCTGCTCGAGCGCGGCGCCGTGCCGGTGATCAACGAGAACGATACCGTTGCCACGGCCGAGATCCGCTACGGCGACAACGACCGGCTGGCGGCGCGCGTGGCACAAATGATCAGCGCCGACTGCGTGCTGCTCCTGTCCGACATCGACGGTCTCTACACCGCCGATCCCCATCGCGACCCGCAAGCCGAGTTCATTCCCCTGGTGCGTGAGATCACCCCCGAAATCGAAGCCATGGGCGGCGAGTCCGCATCCGATGTCGGGCGCGGTGGCATGGCGACCAAGATCATGGCCGCGAAGATCGCCGTGGCGGCCGGTGCGCACTTCTGCATCGCCGCGGGTTCGCCGCGCCATCCGGTGCGTCGCATCGAGCAGGGGGCGCGCTGCACCTGGTTCAAGCCGACGGCCTCGCCGGTGGCGGCGCGCAAGCAGTGGATTGCGGGCACCCTGCGGCCCGCAGGGCAGCTCGTCGTCGATGCCGGTGCCGAGCGCGCGCTGCGCGCCGGCAAGAGCCTGCTGCCGGCAGGTGTCACCGCAATCCGCGGTCGCTTCGAGCGTGGCGATACTGTAAGCGTCCTGTCGGCGGCAGGTCGGGAAATTGCGCGGGGTATCGTTGCCTATTCGGATGTCGAGGCGTCGCGCATCTGCGGGCGTCGCAGCGCGGAGATCCCCGCGTTGCTCGGTTTCGCGGGGCGCGACGAACTCGTGCATCGCGACGATCTGGTGATGCAGTGAGTCTGGCGCAGGGCAACACCCCGCTTGCGACGCTCATGGGCGAAATCGGTCGCGCAGCGCGGGCCGCACAACCGGTGCTGGCGAGGGCCTCGCGCGAGCGCAAGGATCAGGCGCTGCGTGCCGCCGCGGCGGCGCTGCGCCGCCTGGTACCCGCGCTGCTCGAGGCCAATGCGCTCGACCTGCGGGCCGCCGAGACGCGGCAGCTGGCGCCGGCCATGCTCGATCGTCTGCGTCTCGATCCGGCGCGCATCGAGGCGATGGCGCGCGGCATCGAGGACATTGCCGCGCTCGAGGATCCGGTCGGGCGCACGCTCGCCGAGTGGAGCCGGCCGAATGGCCTGCGCATCGCCCGCGTCGCGGTGCCGCTCGGGGTCATCGGCATCATCTACGAAAGCCGACCCAACGTGACCGCCGATGCCGGCGCGCTCTGTCTCAAGTCCGGCAACGCGGTGATCCTCCGGGGTGGCTCCGAAAGCCTGCACTCGAGTCGCGCGATCCACACCTGTCTCGTGGCGGGCCTGCGCGAGGCCGGTCTTCCCGAGGGCTGCATCCAACTGGTACCGCTCGCCGATCGCGATGCCGTCGGCATGCTGCTCGCGGGTCTCGACGGCGCCATCGATCTCGTCGTGCCGCGCGGCGGCAAGGGCCTGGTCGAGCGCGTACGCCGCGAGGCGCGGGTCCCGGTCATCGGGCATCTGGACGGCAACTGCCACGTTTATGTCGACAGGGACGCCGATCTCGATATGGCGCTCGCGATCACGCTCAATGCCAAGCTGCGACGTACCGGCGTCTGCGGCGCGGCCGAGACGCTGCTCGTCGATAGTGCTGCCGCCGCGTCCCACCTGCCGGCGCTGGTGCGGGCGCTGCTCGATGCGGGCTGCGAGGTCCGCGGCGATGCGACCGCCCAGGCGGTCGATTCGCGGGTGCAGGCGGCGACCGAGACGGACTGGCGCACCGAGTATCTGGCGCCGATCATCGCGGTGCGCGTGGTCGACGGCGTCGATGCGGCGATGGCGCACATCGCGCAGTACGGTTCCTCGCACACCGAGTCGATCATCACCGCGAACGCGGGCACGGCCCGGCGGTTTCTCGAGGGTGTCGACAGCGCCATCGTGCTGCACAACGCTTCGACACAGTTTGCCGATGGCGGGGAATTCGGCATGGGCGCGGAGATCGGCATCTCCACCGACCGCTTCCATGCCCGCGGACCGGTGGGTGTGGAGCAGCTGACGAGCTACAAATACGTAGTCCGCGGCAGCGGTCAGACCAGACCCTGAGCGCCGCCAGTCAAAGAAAACACCGTGCGCAGACCCCGCTCGCGAAGGGCGAGCGTGGTGTCGCGGCTGCGCACGCCGCGGGCGCAGACGAGCAGGTAACGTCCCTCGGCCGGCAGGTTGCGCCCCTCAAGCAACTCCTGCATCGGGATGGCGAGCGCCGGTTCCGGCAGCGGTGATGCCGATATCTCCCGCGCGTCGCGGATGTCGATCAGCGCATAGCCCGCGGCGCGGGCTGCGGCGAGATCGCCGAAGGCGAGTTCCGGCGGTTCCCCGGTTGCGGTGCGAGCGGTGTCGCGGTTCGCGCGCTCCACGGCCTCGCGCAGGGCGTCTGCGGCGGGGCCACAGGCGCGATCGCAGCCGGCGCGACGGCGCGCGCGGATTCGCGTGGTACCGAGTCCGAGCAGGTCGACCGTCAGCAGCTCGTCGCCGAGGCGACCGGGCAGATCCAGCAGCAGCTTCAGGGCTTCCAGGGCCTGCAGGCTGCCGAGCACCCCGGGCACCGGACCGAGCACGCCGGCCTCCGCACAGTTGGCGACAACGCCATCGCGGGTGGCCTCGGGCCACAGGCAACGCAGGCAGGTGCTGTCGCGGCGCGGATCGACGACCTGCAGTTGCCCTTCGTACTGGTGGACGCTGGCGAAGATCGCCGGTATCCGCAGCGTCTGCGCCAGATCGTTCAGCAGGAACTTGGTCGTGAAGTTGTCGCTGCAGTCGATGATCAGATCGATGTCCGCCAGCAACTGCGCGCCGTTGCGGGGCTCGAGCCGGCAGGCGTGGGCCTGAACCGAGACCTGCGGGTTGAGTGCGCGTACGCGCGCGGCGGCGAGTTCCGCCTTGGCCGTTCCACAATCGGCGAGGGCGTACCAGGTCTGGCGATGCAGGTTGGAGGGCTCGAGGCGATCGCCGTCTATGATGACCAGTCGGCCGACACCGGCGCCGGCGAGGAATTGCAGCACGGGGACGCCGAGTCCGCCGGCACCCACCACGGCGACTCGTGCGGCACGCAGTCGTGCCTGCCCGGCCGCGCCCACCTCCCGCAGACTCGTCTGCCGCGAATAGTCGGGCACGAGCACGGGGCGGTGTTGTGCATGGCTGTGGTCGTGCGCGTGGCCGTGCGCGTGGCCGTGTGCGTGGTCGTGTGCGTGGTCGTGTGCGTCGTTGTGGTCGTGTGAGTCATCGCCGCCATGACGCGGGGCGGTCGCGCAGCGTTCGCAGTTCACCCAGCCCGAGTCACCGCCGACGTAATGTTCTTTCTTCCAGATCGGGACGCGGTGCTTGACCTCGTCGATGATGTACCTGCAGGCCTTGAACGCCTCATCGCGATGCCGGGCGCTCACGCCGACCCAGACGGCGAGTTCGCCGAGGGCGAGGTCGCCTACCCGATGCACGCAGCGGGCGTTGTCGACGCCGAAGCGCGCGCAGGCCTCGGCGATGATGCGCTCGCCCTCGCGCACGGCGAGTTCGGCGAAGGCTTCGTATTCGAGGTGCGTGACCTGCTGCCCCTCGTTGTGGTTGCGCACCCAGCCCTCGAAAGCGGCATAGCCGCCGCAGCTCGGGTCGGCGAGTTCGCGCTGCAGGGTCGGCACGTCTACCGGAGTCGAACTGAAACTGAAACGTGGCATTGCGTTGCCGTCAGCCCCCGGCCACCGGCGGGATGAAAACCACCGCGTCGCCGATCTGCAGCGGTTGCGACCAGTCGCCGAATTCGCCGTTGACCGCGACCTTCAGCATTGCCACCGGCAGGGTGAAGCCGTATCGCCGTTGCAGTTCTTCATACAGGTCTGCCGGGGTGCGCGCGGTGGTGTCGAGTGTCTCGTCGCTGCGGCCGGCTTGTTCACGCAGCAGTGCAAAATATTGTACGCGCAGGCTGCGCGGGGCCGAGGCGGCGGACGAGAGGCTCTGCATGGTGTCCCAATACTCGGTGGTCGAGTTGACGTTGTCGAGGGCGTTGGCTGCGAGCGGCTCGAGCAGCGTCGCCGCGTATTCGATGAGGAACTTGCGCGGGCAGTTCCGGCCGGCTGCGGCGTAGGCGGCGAGTGGCGCGGCCGCTGCGGGTTCGTAGAGCGTGCACAGCGGTTCGGGAAGCCCGTCGTGGCTCGAACGGTAAGCCGTAGCCAGCGCGCTGCGGTCGCGATGGGCGAGCAGATGCCGCAGGGTATCCGCCTCGAGGAACGGCAGGTCGCAGGCCAGTACCAGCCAGGCCGCCTGCGGGTGCAGTCGCTGCGCAGCGAGAATGCCGGCGAGCGGGCCTGCATCGAGGGCGTCGTCGACGATCTGCGGGAAACGGCGGCGCAGCGGATCGTCGGCCTGGTCGGCACGCACCGACACCCAGACGCGATCGGCAACCGTCGCCAGCAGATCATGGGTCGCTTCGAGTTGTGTGCGGCCCCGGTACTGCAGCGCCGCCTTGTCGCGTCGCATGCGCGAACTGCGACCGCCCGCGAGCAGCAGTCCATACACTGGTGTTGCCAGCGGCGTCGCGCTCACCGTCGCACCCGTAGCGGCTTTCGCGGCATTTTTTTCGATGGGTTTCGCGTCGGCTTGCTCGGTCGACGCTCGAGGTCGCGCTTGCCGCCCGACTTGGCGAGCAGCCGTACCGATTCGATGACGATGTCGTGGGACAGCGCCTTGCACATGTCGTAGATCGTGAGTGCGGCGGTCGCGGCGCCGGTGAGCGCTTCCATCTCGACTCCGGTCTTGTGCGTCGTGCGTACCGTGCAGAGGATGCGGATCCGGCCGGCGCGTCCGCTCTCGATGTCGAGGTCGCAGTGCTCGATCGGCAGCGGATGGCAGAACGGGATGAGTTCGTGGGTGCGTTTGACCGCCTGCACCGCGGCGATCACGGCGGTGTCGAACACCGGACCCTTGCGGGTCCGATGACCACTCGCGGCGAGGGCGCGCGCCACTGCGAGCGGCAGCCGCACCCAGGCCTCGGCGACCGCTTCGCGATGGGTCACTTCCTTGGCGCCGACATCGACCATGGTTGGACGCCGAGCGGCATCGAGGTGGGTGAGACCTGCGTTTCGACCGGATCCGGATCTGCTGCGTGCCGCCATCTGCTGCCTCAACCGCCGATATGGAACATCTCGACTTTCCTGACAACCGCCTCCACGCCGCCGCGTCGCTCGCTGTAGCGATCGTCGCGGCGCCGCCAGATCGTCGCCAGCAGCTCCTGCAACTCGGCGTCGCTAGCGCCGCCGCGCAGCGGACCGCGCAGGTCCGAGCCCTGCGTGGCAAAGAGGCAGTTGTAGAGCACGCCGTCCGACGACAGTCGCGCCCGCGAGCAGTCGCGACAGAACGGCTGGCTGACCGACGAGATGAAGCCGATTTCGCCCTGGCCGTCGTCGAACGCGTAGCGTTCGGCGACTTCACCGTGGTAGTTGCGTTCGCGCGGGGTCATTGGCCAGCGCGCATGGATGGCTGCGGCCAGTTCGCGCGACGGCAGCACGAGCTCCGAGCGCCACTCGTTGCGGTTGCCGACATCCATGTACTCGATGAAGCGGACGATGACGCCGCTGCCACGGAAGTGCTCGACGAGCTGCAGCGCCGTGTGGTCGTTGACACCGCGCTGGATCACCGCGTTGACCTTGATCGGCGCGAGACCCGCGAGGCGCGCGGCCTCGATGCCGGCAAGTACTTCGTCCACGCCGCCGAAGCCGCCGCTCATCTTCGCGAACACCTCCGGGTCGAGGCTGTCGAGGCTGATCGTGATGCGCGAAAGTCCCGCCGCCTTCAGCTCGGTGGCGTACTTGGCGAGCAGCATGCCGTTGGTGGTCAGCGCGACATCCTCGATGCCTGGCAGCGTCGAGAGGTCACCGACGAGATCGGAGAGATTCGGCCGCAGCAGCGGCTCGCCGCCGGTGATGCGCAGCTTGCGGACGCCGAGTGCGGCGGCGATCCGGGCGAGACGCACGATCTCGTCGAAGGAAAGCCGCTCGGTCGACTTCAGGAAGCGATAGCCCTCGTGGAAGGTGTGCTGCGGCATGCAGTACGGACAGCGGAAATTGCAGCGGTCCATGACCGAGATGCGCAGGTCGCGCAGCGGGCGGCCGAGCCGGTCGCGAGGTGCCTGGGGGTCGCGCATGGTCTACCAGCGATGCAGACGGGTGACGAAGCCCTTGGGGTAGCTCGCCGGGCCAGGCGGCAGTTCGACGAAGCCGTCGGTGCCGGTGAGCGCGGCGAAATCGCCTGAGCCGTTGGTGGGGCAGGGATGTGCCCAGGTACGGCCCCAGTCGTCGCCCTGCAGTTTCACGGGCATGAAGCTGGTCAATGCGACCTTCACTTCCACAGGGGCGGCGATGGCGATGCGTTCCGCTGCCCGAGACGTCTCGCCCATCGCGGCATAGAGCCCGGGCACGACGTAGCGCGCGAGGCAGACGAGCGTCGAGACGGGATTGCCCGGCAGCGCGAACACCGCGGTACCCGTCGGTCCGATACCGAACCACATCGGCTTGCCGGGCCGCTGCGAGATCTTGTGGAACACCTCGCGCACACCGAGATCGGCAAGCGCCTGCGGCACGAGGTCGAGCTTGCCCATCGAGACACCGCCCGAGAGGATCAACACATCGTGGGTGTCGAGGTGCACGCGCAGCCGGCGACGCAGCGTGTCGAGGTCGTCGGGCAGGTGGTCGTCGGCGATGCGCTGGAAACCGCGCTGGCGCAGCGCGGTGACGATGCCGTAGGCGTTCGAGCGTCGCACCTGATGCGGTTCGATCGGATCGCCTGGTTCGATGAGTTCGTTGCCGGTCGACACCACGATGATGGTCGGCTGCGCACTGACGCGGATCCGTGGCATGCCGGCGCCGGCGGCGACCGCGATCTCGGGTGCGCCGAGATGCATGCCGGCCGCGAGCAGCAGTCGGCCCTGCACGGTGTCCGAGCCGCGGCGATGGACGTTCTGCCATGGCGCCACGCGCAAGCCGTCGTTGAGCGTGACGCGGCCGTCGTGCAACTCGATGTATTCCACGGGAACCACGGCGTCACAGCCGGTGGGCAGCACCGCGCCGGTCATGATCTCGATCGCATGGTCCGCGCCCGCGAGGGTGAGCGGCGGGTCGCCGGCTGCCTGCATGGCCTGCACCTGCAGCGTGCGCACGCTCCCTGCCAGACCCGCCGTGCTGAGCGCGATGCCATCCATCGCCACCCGATCGAAGGGCGGCTGGTCGCGCTCGGCATAGACGTTCTCGCGCAGCACCGCACCGGTGCATTGCACGAGCGGCAGCGACTCGATCGGCAGGCAAGTGAGCTGCTCGCCGATGAGCGCGTCGGCTTCGGCAGGGGAGATCATGCCGGGAGTGTATCCCGGCACGCTCGCTCGGCAACCCGCACGGTGGCGGGCCCGATCACTTCTTGGCGTTCTTTTCCTTGAAGACGCGGATTTGCGCGTTCAGGCGGTCGGCGAGACCCTGGGCCTCGTCGACGGCGGCGTTCATCTTCTGCGTGAGGATGCTCGCACGTTCCTTCTTTTGCTCTTCGGTGAGCTGCGGGTTGGCCGCAAGCGCATCGTTGTGCTCTTTTTCGAGGCAGGCCTGGTACTCGGTGATCGCGGCATCGAAGCCTTTCACGGACCGCTGCCCGGCGAGCATCTGCTCGAGTGTCGAGACGCTGCCGTCCGGAATGCTGTCGGGCGATTTCGGATAGGTGCAGGCGGCAAAGGCAGGGGCGGCCCCGAGGGCGGCGACCACGGCGAGGGAAAGCAGCATCTTCATGGCGGTTACTCCGGCGGGGCTCTGGTGACGCACGGCGATGTCGCCGTGTCCATATCTTAAGGGCGGCAAGTTCCCGGTGCTAGACTGCCGCAGCGGCGCCCGTAGCTCAGTTGGATAGAGCATCAGGCTTCGAACCTGAGGGTCGGGAGTTCGAATCTCTCCGGGCGCGCCAGTCTTTAAACAGGGGGTTGTCGACCGATGGAAATGTGCGGCGGTCCGCTGCCCGCAGCTCGAGCCCTCGCGAGCCGTGTGCGGCGATTCTTGTTCTGCATGCTGGTGGCACTGGTCTTTGCCGTAGCGCTCGTGCCGGCATCGTGGGGCGCCGAGCGTGTCCTGCATCGGGTTGGCACCGATGATCCGGCGACGGTCGACCCGCACCGCGTGTCGCTGCCCGGCGAACAGCTCATCACCTTCGATCTCTTCATGAGCCTGACCACGCCGGGCATGGACGGGCGGCCGGTCCCCGGGTCCGCCGAATCGTGGACGGTCAGCGCCGACGGCAAGACCTATCTCTTCAAGCTCCGCCCCAACCTGCGCTGGTCCGATGGCCGACCGCTGCCGGCCGAGGACTGGGTGTGGTCGTTCCGGCGCATGCTCGACCCGCGCACGGCCTATCCGCTGGCGTCGCGGCTGTTTCCGATCCGCAACGCGCGGGCCGTGGCCGCCGGCGAAATGCCGGTCACCGCGCTAGGCGTGTCGGCGGTCGATGCCCGCACGCTCAAGGTGGAACTCGAGAATCCGGCGCCGTACTTCACCGACGTCATCATGGCCGCGGCCATGCCGGCACCGCGGCACGTCATCGAAAAGCACGGCTCGGCGTGGATCCGTCCCGAGAACTTCGTCAGCAACGGCGCGTTCGTGCTCGCCGAATGGCGGCCCAACGGCTACGTGCGCCTGCGCGGCAACCCGAACTTCTGGGGCGCGGCGCGCGTCAAGCTGGACGGTGTTTATCACTACCCGCTCGGCAACCCGGCCACCATGGTGCGCCGCTTCGAAGCGGGCGAACTCGACTTCGTGATGGTGGTGCCGCCCGAGCGTGCCGAGGAGGTGCGCCAGCGCAACCCGAGGCTGCTGCATGTCATGCGCGGCTACGTGAACGAGGTGCTGGTGTTCAACACCCGCGCCGGTCCCGCGGCCGACGTACGCGTGCGGCGTGCGCTGTCGATGCTGATCGAGCGCGAGGTCATCGCCCGCAACGTGCTCGGATTCCCTGGAGTCGGTGCCTGGTCGCTGGTCGCGCCGGGCGTGCTCAACTACGGCGATGCCGCCCGGCCCGACTTCGCGGCCTGGTCGCCAGCGCAACGCGTCACGGAGGCGAAGCGTCTGCTCGCGGCGGCCGGCTACGGGCCGGCAAAGCCCCTCAAGATGCGGCTCGGTTTCCCGAGCACGGACCTCAATCGCAAGGTTGCGGTGGCGATCGGCGCCATGTGGGGGCAGGCGGGCGTCAAGGTCGAACTGCAGCAGAAGGAAACCAAGGCGCTGGTGGCCGAGGTGGGTGTCGGCAACTTCGATGCCGCGCGGTTCGTTTGGACGGCCTCGGCCAGCGATCCGTACGCCTATCTCGAGCGTCTGCTCTCGAGCGGATCGTCGGTGGGCATGAACACATCCGGATACCGCAGTGCCGCCTTCGATGCGAAACTCGCCGCCGCCGCGCGTGAGGTGGATATCCAGCGCCGCGCGGCGATCCTGCGCGAGGCCGAGGCGATCGCTCTGGCCGACCAGCCGGTGGCCCCGGTGTACTTCGGCGTCGGCCGCAGGCTGGTTGCCGAGCGCGTTCGCGGCTTCAAGGACAACCCGCGCGGTGTGTATTTGAGTTGGTTGATGAGCGTTACGCCCTGATCGACGTTGCCGTCGTGTCCGCAGGGCAGCGGAGGATCTTTCGATGAGCCAGGTTCCCCTCTACGAGCCGAATTTCACCGAGAAGAGCCGGCAGGATTTCGTACTGTCGTTGAAGCGCATCGCCAACGGCGTGGCGCAGCAGCGCGTGCGCGAGACCTGGCGGCGCGATGTGCTGCCGGCGCTGCGGGCCGCGACGGGCGCCGACCCGGCGGTCCGGCAGGAGGTCGAAGGCGCACTCGCGAGCAGTCTGCCGTTCCGGCAGTGGGCGGTGCTCACCCATCACTCGCAGAGCATGATGTGGAACGCCATCGAACCGACGGCCCGGCGTCTCGAGCCCGACACCAGCCGGCGCTTCGCCGCGCTGCGCACGCGCCGCACCCTCGGTTCACTGGAACTCGATCCGTCCTTGCAGGTGCCTCATCCCATCGGCGACACCGAGATCCATCGTCAGCCCGGCGGTTTTGTCGGCCGCGGGGAGGGCGAGGACATCGTGCCGGGTCTGCGCTATCTCGGCGCGGCGATGATCTACAGCGTCGGCAAGGGCCGCGAGCAGGCGGCGACCGATGGTCGCGGCAAGCTGCTGCTCGATGAGATCGCGCGGCGCCGCCCCGGGGTCAAGCCGCGACGCATCCTCGATCTCGGTTGTGGCATCGCGGTGCACGCGCAGCCGATCGCGCTTGCCTATCCCGAGGCCGAGTACCACGCGGTCGATGTCGCCGCCGGCCTGCTGCGCTTCGCGCATCTGGCCGCCGAGGAGCGCGGCATTCCCATCCATTTCCATCAGCGCGATGCGGCCGACACGCGTTTTCCCGACGCGAGTTTCGATCTCGTGATTTCCAACATCCTCTTCCACGAGACCAGCCATGAGCAGCTGCCGCGGATCCTGCGCGAGTGCCGGCGTGTGCTCGCGCCGGGCGGACTCATGCTGCACGCCGACGTGGCGACGCAGACATCGCGGCTCGGACTCGAGGACCAGGTCATGAACGCCTGGCAGGACCACTGGAACGGCGAGCCGTTCTGGAGCGGCTTCGCGAGCAAGGACATGCGCGAGCAGATCATCGCCGCCGGGTTTGCGCCGGAGACGGTGTTCGCCGGGCATGTCAGCAACGGTGGCGGAGTGTCGTACGTGTTCGGCGCGGGATGAGCAGCGCCTATCCGCGGCTGTTCTCGCCGCTGACCCTGCGCCACCTCACCTTGCGCAACCGCGTGGTGCACGCCTCGATGAGCACGCGCTACGTGGTCGACGGCCGGGTCACCGACAAGCTGGTGGGCTATCACGTCAACCGCGCCCGGGGCGGCGCGGCGATGCTCGTCACCGAGCCGCTGAATTTGCTGCCGCGCCAGCGCAACCCGCAGAAAGTGCGGGTGCTCGATCCGGCCAACCACGCCGGCCTTGCGCGCTGGGCGGGCGAGGTCGGGGCGGCCGGCGCGCTGCTCCTCGGGCAGGTGCAGGATCCGGGGCGCGGGCGTCATCAGGCCGGACGCAGCCACGATGCCATCGGCCCCTCGGCGCTGCCCGACGATCTGAGCTGGACCGTGCCGCATGCACTCGACACCGACGAGGTCGCCGATCTGGTGCGTGACTTCGCCGCCGCCGCCGTGATCCTGCGCGATACGGGTTTCGCCGGCGTCGAGATCTCCGCCGGGCACGGACATCTCTTCCACCAGTTCCTCGCCGCGCGCTCCAACCAGCGTCGCGATCGCTATGGCGGCGACATCAGCGGTCGCGCGCGTCTGCTCACCGATCTTTGTCTCGAGTTGCGTGCGCGTTGCGGCGACGCGTTCCTCATCGGCGTGAAGCTGCCCGCCGAGGACGGCCTTGCGGATGGAATCGGCGCGGAGGAGGCCGAGGCGATCACCCGCCTCGTGCATGCCACCGGCGTGGTCGATTACCTCACGTGGTGCTGGGGCTCGCATTCGCGGCACCTCGGCTGGCACCTGCCCGATCTGCACGGGCCGCGCTCGCCATGGGTGTCGCGCATCGCCGAACTCGGACGGCTCGCGCCCGGCGTGGCGATCGGCGCCCTCGGGCTCATCACCGACCCCAACGAAGGCGAGCGGATCGTGCGCGACGGACTCGCCGATCTCGTGATGCTCGGTCGGCCGCTCGTCACCGATGCCGCCTGGGCGCGCAAGGCGGAAGCGGGTCGCGAGGCGCAGATTCGTTACTGCGTCTCCTGCAACACCTGCTGGGGGGCGATCATTGCCCAGGGCACGCTGGCCTGCGACAACAATCCGCGGGTCGGTGAACCCGACGAAGCCGACTGGGTGCCTGCGCCGGCGCCGCGGCGGCGACGCGTCGTGGTGGTCGGCGCGGGCCCGGCGGGGCTCGAGGCGGCATGGGTTGCCGCCGCACGCGGCCACGACGTCACCGTGTTCGGGGCCGCTGCCGAGGTCGGTGGCAAGACCCGTCTGCACGCGATGCTCCCCGGCGGCGAGAATCTCAGCAGCGTCTACGACTATCAGTACCTGCGTGCCCGCGCCCACGGCGTGCGCTTCGAACTCGGCCAGCGCGTCGGTGCTGCCGAAGTGCTCGCACTCGGTCCCGACGTCGTGATCCTTGCGAGTGGCGCCACTCCGGCGTGGCCCGCATGGTTGCCGGAGGAGTACCGCGACCCCGAGTTCTTTCCGGATGTGCGCACACTCGCCCGGCAACTCGTGGCGCGGCCCATACCGGCGACACGGGAGTCAGGTCTCGCCGTGGTCTACGACCATGACCACAGCGCCTTCACCTACGCCACGGTGCAGCGACTCGCCGCGCACTTCGAGCGCGTTGCCATCGTCACGCCGCGCGAGGGGCTCGCGGAAGAGGAAGCGCTGGTCAATCGCCAGGGCATCCACCTGCGTCTGGCGGAGCTCGATGTCGCCGTGCACCGCTTTGCCGAGCCGGTGTTCGACGAGCGTATCGCCGCGGGTCGCCTGACGTTGCGCAGCGTGCTCGTCGAGCGTGAGCTCGGCGTGCTCGAGGACGTGGTGCTGCTGGCCCATGCGTGTCCGCGCGTGCCCGACGACCCGCTCACCGCACCGCTGCGCGCGGCGGGCGTGGAGGTGCGCCAGATCGGCGATTGCTACGCCCCGCGTTCCCTGCTGGTGGCGACCCAGGAGGGCAACCGTGCGGGCCTCGCGGTCTGAACGCGGCCTGCGCATCGATCTGCAGGGTGTCTCCCTGCACCGCGACGAACGGCGCATCCTCGAGGGTGTGCACTGGAGCCTCGCACCCGGCGAGCGTTGGGTGCTGGTGGGCGCGAACGGCGCCGGCAAGACACAGCTGCTGAAGCTGGTCGCCGGGTCGGTGTGGCCCGACCCCGACACGCGCGGGCAGCGCCGATATCTTTGGCGTGGCCGGGAGCAGCCGCTCCCCGAGGCGATGCCGCAGATCGCCTATCTCGGCCCCGAGCGCCAGGACCGGCACGAACGGCACGACTGGAATTTCCCGGCGCTCGAGGTGGTCGGCACCGGCATCACCCGCAGCGACATCCCGCAGGGACCGATGCGGGCCAGCCAGCGGCGCAGCGCCGAGCGGCATCTCGCCGCTGTCGGTCTCGGGCGTTTCGCCGCGCGGCGCATGCTGGAACTGTCGTTCGGCGAGCGGCGACTGGTGCTGATCGCCCGGGCGCTCGCCAGCAGACCGCAATGGCTGCTGCTCGACGAACTGCTCGCCGGTCTCGATGAACGCAACCGGCGCCGTACGCAGCGCTGGCTCGATGGGCACGCCGGCTCCTGGGTGCTCTCCACCCATCGCCGCGAGGAGATCCCGCGGTCTGCCACGCACTTCGCAGAACTGGCGGACGGGCGACTCGTGCGTGCAGGTCCGATCACCGCCGCCGACCGCCGCAGCGCCTCGGGCGGTCGCCATGCGGATGAAGGTGGCGATGCCGCGCGCTGCGGCAGGCGCGGCCGCACGCCGCGCGCGCCGCGCACGCCGCGCACGCCGCTCGTTGCCTGCGAAGGTGTCGACGTCTACCTCGATTACCGTGCGGTGCTGCGCGGGCTCGACTTTGCGGTCGCGCCCGGCGACTGCTGGGTCGTGCATGGCGGCAACGGCGCGGGCAAGAGCACGCTGCTGCGCTCGCTCTACGGCGATCATCCGGCAGCACTCGGCGGTCATATACACCGTCGCGGCATCCGCCGCGGCGTGCCGCTCGAGGTGTTCCGCCGCTGGTGTGCGATCGTCGGACCCCATCTCCAGGCGACCCCGCCGCCCGGCGAGACCGTGCTCGAGAACGTGGTGAGCGGCCTGCGCAGCAGCATCGGCCTCGACCAGCCGCCCACGCCCGGCGAACGTCGTCGTGCACTGGCGGGATTGCGGGAGTTCGAGTTGCACTCCTGCGCCGATCTGCCGTTGCGGACGCTGTCGTGGGGACAGGTCCGCCGCGTGCTGCTTGCCCGTGCGCTGGTGTTGCGACCGCGCCTTCTGCTGCTCGACGAGGTGCTGTCCGGAATCGACGTCGGGACGCGGCATGTGCTGCTGCAGCGGATCGAGACCTTCGTCGCCGCTGGCGGGGCCGTGGTGCTCGTCAGTCATCACCGCGACGAGTGGCCCCGCAATGCCTCCCACGAACTCGAACTGCGGGCCGGGCGGGTACGTTACGCGGGGCCGCTGCGACCGGCTCGCGGTTGACCGCTTTCCTGCGGCGCGTCGGCGGAGCCGCGGTGCGCGGATAATCCGGCGCGTCGCGTTCGTCCTTCCCCGTCCACCCCCAACCAGCCCCGGCAGAGCAAATGCAAAGACTTGGCGTGTTGTGGCTGGTGGTGTTCATCAGCCTTGCGGGGTTCGGCATCACCACCATCCCGTTTCCCTTCGTCGCCGAGTCGCTCGGGGCCTCGGACTTCTGGAAGACCTTCGGCGGCTCCGGCGTGTTCTCGCTGTTCCAGCTCATCGCGACGCCGATCTGGGGACGCTTCAGCGATGCTTACGGACGCAAGCCGATCCTGATCCTGAGCACGGCCGGTACCGTGCTGGCCTTCGTCTGGCTGGCCTATGCCTCGACGCTGGAGTCGCTGCTGATGGCGCGCGCCTTCGGCGGCATCACCTCCGGCAATCTCGCGGCGGCCTTTGCCTACGCGACCGACGTCACCGACAACCGCAACCGTGCCAAGGGACTCGGTATCGTGGCCTCGGCTTTCGGAGTCGGCTTTGCCGTCGGTCCGCCCTTGGGCGGTCTGCTCGGCGGCCTCGACGGCGTACCGAGCATGCACTGGCCTGCGCTGGCCTCGGCGATGCTCTCGGCGGTTGCGTTCATCGGCACCATTTTTCTGCTGCCGGAGAGCCTGCCGAGCGAATCACGCAGGCCGTTCGGTCGTACCGCTGCGCAGCCCGAGGCGTCCGGCGACGCTGCCGCAGCGCCGGTCCCACGCGCCTCGCTCGGCAGTCTTCGGGACAACCCGGTGCTGCTTGGACTCGTCACCGCTTCGCTGTTCGTCGCCATCGCGGCCGGAGCGATGCAGTCGGTGTTCCAGTTCTGGGGGCGCGACCTCTTCGACTATTCCTTGCGCGACATCGGCCTGCATTTCATGGTGTTCGCGCTGCTCTCGGCCGTGGGCCAGGCGGGTCTCGTCGGTCCGCTCGTTAAGCGCTTTGGCGAAAAACAGGTTTCCCTCTGGTCGATCTTCGGCGTGGCTCTCGGGCTGCTGCTCTTTGCCACGGCGCAGAACGACGCCATGGTCTGGGCGGCGATCAGCGTGTTCGGCCTTGCCAACGGCCTCTTCCTGCCGGCGATCACCAGTCTGGTGTCCTTCGAAGCCGACGCGAAGTCGCGTGGTGCGGTGATGGGCATGTTCAATGCTTCGAGCAGTGCCGGGCGGATCGTCGGCCCGGCCCTGTCGGGTCCGCTGTATTTCAAGCTCGGACCCGCGGCACCGTTCGTGATTTCGGCGGTGCTCGCTGTCATCGGCGCGGTGTTTCTCAGCCGTGCGCGCGCCAGGCGCGGCAACTGAGGGTACAGGGGGTCTTGTGAGACGTCGTCGTTTCATTGTCGCTGCGCTGCATGCCGGCGTGGCACTCGCTGCGGGAGCGCCGGCGTTGGCGACTTCGCGCGATGTCTTGCGGCGTTCTCGAGGCGGCAATCTCACCACTCTCGATCCGCACCGCTCGATCTCCGCCACCGACATGGAGATCGCGCCGGATCTCTTCGTCGGACTCACGGCGGTCGATGCGCGCGGCGCAATCATTCCGGGTTGCGCACGCGAGTGGTCGGTGAGCGCGGACGGACGGCGGTACGAGTTTCGCCTGCGGGAGGGTCTGCAGTGGTCGGACGGTCGCCCGCTCACGGCGGGCGATGTCGTGGCCAGCCTGCGCCGGATGCTCGCGCCCGCCACTGCGGCGCTGCTCGCGTATCGTTACGACGCCATTCGCGGTGCCCGGGCACTGCGCGAGGGCAAGGGCGCCGAAGGCGCACTGGGTGTGCGCGCGGTAGCCGCGGATCGCGTGGTCATCGAACTCGAACGGGCCGAGACCGACCTGCTGAAACTGCTGGCCGTCGCCTACCTGGTGCCGACGCACGTCATCGCCGTCAACAGCCGCGACTGGGCGAAGCCCCCCGCGATGGTCGTCAATGGCCCCTGGCGGCCGGTGAGCTGGTCGCAGAACGGCACGCTGGCGCTGGAGGCGAACGCGCGCTGGTACGGTGCCCGGACCCGCGCCGTGGTGCCGAGGCTCGAGTGGGTGATGGGTATCGATGACGCTGCAAGGTTGCGCGCCTTCCGTACCGGCGATCTCGACGTGGCGCAGATCGGCGAACCCGCGCAGTACGCGATCGCGCGTCGTGAACTCGCCGGCAGCCTGCGCTCGGTGCCCTTCTACGGCGGTGGCTGGGTCGGTTTGAACCTGCGGCGGCCCGCGCTGCGCGATCAAGGATTTCGGGAGCTGCTGGCGCTCGCGGTCGATCGGCAAGTGCTTGCCGGCAAGGTGCGCCAGCTCGGCGAATCGCCCAGCGAGAGTCTGGTGCCGGTCGCCGTCACCGATTATCCGCAGCGCGCGGCGGTCGCGCACGCGGCGCTCGACCGGTCACGGCGGCTTGCGGCAGCCGGTCGGCTCGCGGCGCAGCTCGGGCTCGAGCGAGCGCGGCCGCGACGGCTCGTCCTCATCTACTCGATCAATCCGCTGACGCAGCGTACCTATCTTGCGCTCGATGCCATGTGGGCACCGTTCGGCGTGCGCATCGAGGCACGCGGTCTCGAGTCCAGGGCCTACAGCCTCGCGCTGAATTCGGGCGATTTCGACCTCATGGACTACGGACCCTTTTCGGCCGTGCAGAGCGCGACGAGTTTCATAGGTCGCTTCCAGAGCGGCTCGTTCCTGAACTATTCCGGTTACGCCAATCCCGAAGTCGACCGGCTGATCGCGCTCGCCGAGAGTCAGGTGGCCGCCGCCGAACGGGCACGGATTTACCTGGAGGCGGAGCGGATCGTGTTGCGCGAACTGCCGGTGATCCCGCTGTATTCGGGCGTGACGCATCGCCTGGTTTCACCACGCGTCCGGGGCTGGGTCGATGGACCTGGGCTGTCACTGCCGTCGCAGTACCTGTCGCTGGCCGGCTGAGGCCTTTTGGGCGCGACTGCTTGAGGCGGCGCGCGTCGCCGGCGGTCGCATCATCCGGTAGAGTGAACACCGACGTTCCATGCGGCGCGTCAAAGGTTCGTTGCCTGGGGGTGTCTATGACGACCATGGTCCTCGGTCTGTTGCTGTTTTTCGGCGTGCATTCGTTGTCGATCCTTGCGCCTGGCTTCCGCGACGCCCGCGTCGCTGCCTGGGGCGCAGGCCGCTGGAAACTTCTCTACTCGCTGTTCTCTCTCGTCGGCTTCCTGTTGCTGATCCAGGGATATGCGGTACTGCGGCTCGAGCCGCACATCCTGTACCTGCCGCCAGCAGGACTGCGGCACCTGGCGGCGCTGCTGATGCTGCCCGTGTTCCCGCTGCTGCTCGCGACCTATCTGCCGGGTCGCATCAAGCGCGCCGCCAAGCATCCGATGCTGGTGGCGGTGAAACTCTGGGCGGTGGCGCACCTGCTTGCCAACGGCATGCTGGCCGATGTGCTGCTCTTCGGCGGCTTTCTCGTCTGGGCGGTGGCCGACCGGATCTCGCTCAAGCGCCGCCCGGCCTCGACCGCGCCGGCAGCATCCGGCAGCGTCGTCAACGATGTGATCGTCATCGTCGGCGGACTTGGCCTGTACGCGGCTTTCGTCATGGCTTTGCACGAGCGGCTGTTCGGCATCGCGCCCTTCGGCTGAGCCGTACGTCCCCACGAGAGAAGAGGAGATACACCGTGACCACCGTCCACGATTATTCCGCCCGGGCCATCGATGGCACCGAGCGTCCGCTGCGCGACTTCGCCGGCAAGGTGCTGCTCGTCGTCAACGTGGCGAGCAAGTGCGGCTTCACGCCGCAGTACACGGGACTCGAGGCGCTGCAGCGCAAGTTCGCGGATCGCGGCTTTGCGGTGCTCGGTTTTCCATGCGACCAGTTCGGTCACCAGGAACCGGGCAACGAGGAGGAGATCCGCAATTTCTGCAGCCTCAACTATGACGTCACCTTTCCCCTGTTTGCCAAGGTCGAGGTGAACGGGGCGGGCGCGCATCCGCTCTACGAGCATCTCAAGTCCGCGGCGAAGGGCATTCTCGGTACCGAGGGCATCAAGTGGAACTTCACCAAGTTCCTGGTCGATCGCGACGGTCAGGTGGTGCGCCGCTACGCGCCGAACGACAAGCCGGAGAGCCTGCAGCAGGACATCGAGGCGCTGTTGTGAGATTGCCGGGCCTGCTGGCGGCGCTGCTCGCCCTCTGTACGTGCTCTGCTGTCGCCCGCTCTGCGTTCGGCGCGCCGCAAACGACTGCAAGCACGCCGCCGCTCATCGAGGCACAACCGGCGCGCGACTGGCACGCCGGGGCGATGATCGCCGCCGCCAATCCGCTGGCCGTCGACGCCGGCATCGAGGTGCTGCAGGCGGGCGGCTCGGCGGTCGATGCCGCCATCGCGGTGCAGGCGGTGCTCGGACTCGTCGAGCCGCAGTCCTCCGGCCTCGGTGGTGGTGCGTTCATGGTCCACTACGACGCCGCCACCGGCGACGTCATCACCTATGACGGCCGCGAAGTGGCGCCGCGCGGTGCCACGCCCGACATGTTCCTCATGGCCGAGGGGCGGCCGATGCCATTCTTCGATGCCGTGCGCTCGGGCCGATCGATCGGCGTTCCGGGCGCGGTGGCGATGCTGGAGATGGCGCATCGCGAGCACGGACGCTTGCCCTGGAGCCGGCCCTGGCGGGCGGCCGAGCGTCTGGCGCGCGCGGGTTTTCCGGTCTCGCCGCGCCTCAATGAAATGATCAGTGCCCTGGCCAATCGCGGTGTTATGTCGCCCGAGGCGGCGGCCTATCTGACCACCGATGGCCGGACGCCGCTGCCCGTCGGCAGCGTACTCGTCAACCGCAAATATGCCGCGACGGTGCGTCTCATTGCCCGCAGGGGCGCTGCGGCCTTTCGTGAGGGTGCGCTCGCCGACGAGATCGTCGCTGCAGCGCGGCGCGAGCCCGTCGCCGGAACTTTGTCCCACGAAGACCTGCGATCCTACCGGCCAAACCGCCTCGAGCCGGTGTGCGGCAGCTATCGGGTCTACCTGGTGTGCGGCATGCGGCCGCCGTCCTCGGGCGGCATTGCGGTGTTGTCGGTGCTCGGCACGCTCGAGAATTTCGACATGGCGGCGCTCGGTTCCGGCGCCACCACGGGCTGGCATCACTTCGTCGAGGCGCAGCGTCTGGCCTACGCGGACCGCGACACGTATGTCGCCGACGATCGTTACACCGAGGTGCCGCTCGCCGGCCTGATCGACAAGGCGTACCTGCGTGAGCGCGCGGCGCTGATCTCGTCGCAGCGTGCGATGGCGCGGGTCGAGCCGGGCAACCCGCCCGGCGCCCAGCCCCGCGGCCGCGACGCCACCGGCAACAGTTCGGGCACGAGCCACTTCGTCATCGTCGACCGGCGCGGCAACGTCGTCTCGATGACGACGACGGTCGAGAGCGTGTTCGGTTCTCAGCGCATGGCAGGCGGCTTCTTTCTCAACAACCAGTTGACCGACTTCAGTTTCCGGCCGACCGACGATGCCGGTGCGGCGATCGCCAATGCGGTCGCACCGGGCAAGAAGCCGCGCTCCTCGATGTCGCCGACGATCGTTTTCAGGGATGGACGTTTCGAACTTGCAGTCGGGTCGCCCGGCGGCAACTCGATCATCGCCTACGTCAGCAAGGCCATCGTCGGCATGCTCGACTGGGGTCTCACGCCGCAGCAGGCTATCGATCTGCCGAACCTGATCGCACGCGGTGCGATCATCGCCGAGCCGGGTCGCACGCCGCCGCAGTGGATCGAGACGCTCACGGCGATGGGGCACGTGTTCCGTCGCGCCGGTGGCGAGACTTCGGGCCTGCATGCCGTGCGTGTCCAGTCCGACGGTCGACTCGTCGGTGGCGCGGATCCGCGTCGCGAGGGCAAGGTTGCTGCGCTGCCTTGAGGGCGGCAAGGGTCATGACATCATGAAGCAGGTGTTCTCGCGTCGCCGGCTGCTGTTGCTGCCGCTCGCGTTCGCTGCGGTGCCCGGATTCGCGGCTGGGGTGCGCGACGTACGCGTCGCCTTGCTCGGGCAAAGCCTGATCACCCACGACCTGCGTCGCCATCCCTGGCCCGGACTCGCGCCCATCGTGCGACGGCTTCGCGAGCACGACGTCTGCTTCTCGGATCTCGAAGTCGTCTTGCGCGGCGCCCGTGCGGGCGCTCCCACCCGAGACCCTGCCGGTGTCCATGCCGCCGATGCGGCGGTGCTCGACTGCCTCGGCGAGATGGGCATCAACCTGCTCGCCACCTCCAACAATCACGCCTTCGATCTCGGCACGGGCGGCATCATCGACACCATGGAGGCCCTGCGCGCGCGCGGCATGGTGTTCGCCGGTACCGGCATGACGCTTGCCGAGGCTGCCGCACCCGCCATCCTCGAGTCGGGCGCGAGGCGGGTGGCGCTGGTGTCCGCAGCTGCCGGAATGATCCGCGAGGGCGGGGCGGCGACCGCTTCGCGTGCCGGTGTCAATGAAATCCGCAAGGGCAGCCCCGATGGGCTCGACCCCACCGACGTCGACCGGGTCCTGGAGTCGATCCGCGTGGCGCGCCGACTGGCCGACGTGGTGATTGCCTATCTCCACAACCACCTCTGGGAAGATGAGGTCTCGCGCACGGCGGCATGGCAGCGGGATTTTGCCCGCAAGACCATCGATGCCGGGGCTTCGGTCTTCGTCGCGCATGGCCCGCCGCTGCTGCACGGCATCGAGATGTACCGTGGCACACCGCTTTTCCATGGTCTCGGCAGTTTCATTTTCCAGACCCGCAAGGCGCCCGACGCCTACGGGCCGCGCAACTGGCGCAGCCTGATCGCGGAGTGCCGCTTCCGCGACGGCGCCTTCGTCGATGCCGATCTGCTTCCCCTCGGTCTGGCGTCGCTCGGCGAACGGGGAAGCAGTGACTTCGAAACCCGCGGGCGACCGACGCTGGCCGAGGGCGGCGAGGCCGCGGCGATTCTCGTGCAACTCGCGGAGCAGTCCGCGTTGCTCGGTTACCGTTTGCGGGTACGGGGCGAGCGGGCAGTACTGCGCGCCTGACGCACAGGCGGCCCATCGAGTCCCCGCAGCCAAAGGCGGGTCTCCGCAAGGAACTCCCGGGCGAGCCGGGTGAGTCCCGGCACCGCAGCCGTCACGAATGCGTACTCGTGGCGCAACTCCGGCCGGAAGGGGAGTGCCACCAGTCCGTCGCGCACGTAGGGCCTTGCCAGCAGGGAATTCACGATCGCGATGCCGATGTTGCGCGCCGCGAAGCCGCAGGCGGAGCCGATCGTGTGGGTGTCGATGCGTACGTTCGGTACGACGCCGGCATCGGTGAAGGCAGCATCCACTTGAGCGCGCGTGCGTCCGCCGAGACCGAGGAGGATCAGCGGCTGGCCGCGCAGCCGGACGGGGTCCAGAAGTGGCTCGCCCGCCAGCGGATGAGTGGCCGGCAAAACGCACACGGTGCCGCTCGACACCACGGGCTCCACGGCCAGATCGTCGCGGCCCACGGGTGTTTTGACGAAGCCGGCGTCGACCGCGCGCGTGGCGATCATCGTCTTGGCGGTCTCCACGCTGCGCGAGTCGATGCTGAGGTGAATGTCGGGGAAGCGCTGCAGGAAGCCGGCGACGATCTCCGGCAGCACGCCCTCCGAGAAGCTCGGTGGCGCAACCAGCCGCAGTCGGCCGACGCGGAAGCGGGCGATGTCGCCGATCAGTTCGCTCACGTGCGCCACGTTGCCCAGCGCAAGTTCGGCTTCCTCGAAGAGCAGCAAGGCATCCGCCGTCGGGCTGAGGCGGCCGCGGTCACGGTTGAAGAGCGTGAAACCGATGTCGCGCTCGAGTTTGGCGAGCAGGCGGCTGGTCGCCGGCTGGGTGAGTCCCAGTTGTCGACCTGCCGCGGTCACCGTGCCCGTGCGAACGATCGACGCGAAGGCGCGCAGCGCCCGCAGGTCGGGGTCACGCGGCGGCTTCATGCAGTGCTGCGGGCGAAGACTTGCAGGTGTGACGGCATGTCCGGCTCGATGTGCACGCGGTTGCTTGCCACCAGCGGCTCGCTCGGCATGCCCGCGGGTGCACCCGTATTCGGGTTCACGTCGAAGTGGGGGAAATTGCTGCTGGCGATATCGATCCGCAGTCGATGGCCTTTGACGAAGCGATTGGCCGTGGGGGGCAACTGCACTTCGATGGGGTAGGTCTTGCCCGGTTCGGCGAGCGTCGCGCGCTCGAAGGAGTCACGGAAGCGCAGCCGCAGGATCCCGTCGGTAAGGTTCATGGCGAACCCGCGCGGCCACTCGGGGCTCGGCGGATACTCGTCGATGAGCTTCACGACGAAGTCGGTATCGACGCAACTCGACGACACCCACAGCCGTGCCGTCACCGGACCGATCACCTCCAGGTCCTGCGTCAGTGGCGCGGTACGGAAGCTGACCACGTCGGGGCGCTCGTCGAGCGGGCGGCCTTCGACGCTGCAGCCGAAGAATCGTGACGACTCGCGCTGATCGAAGGCTCCGCCTTCCATGAGCGGTGCGCCGGAGGTGATCGCGCCGCCGATGGTAGGTACCGGGTTTCGCGGGTCGTGTTGCCACTCGAAGACGCGACTTTGCTGCGGTGGCGAGTCCAGCAGTCGTCCATCGTCGGCGAGGAACCACCGGGTGGCTCGCGTATCCTCGGGTGGCCATTGTCGCGAGCGTGCCCAGCGGCCGCCGTGCTCGAGACGACCCTCGCCCGTCCGGCCGCCGCTGCCGCCGCCCATGACGAACACGCTGACCGGTGCGTGCAGCCAGTCCGTGGCCTCGCTGCCGCGTACTTGCCGATCGAAGAAATCCCTGCGCAGGGTGATGTAGTCCGGGGCGATGTTGCCATCGAGTGTCGAGGCGGGTCCGAAGTCCACGTCGCCCGCGTGGGTGATCGATCTTTGTCCGTGCGTCCACGGCCCGAGGAGCAGACGGACCGCAGCCTGGCCGCGGCCGGAGAGGCCAAGGAAATTCTCCGTCGCGGTCAAAGCGTAGGGGTCGAACCAGCTGGACATATGCACCGAAGGGACGTCCGGGAAGCGCTCGTGGTATCCCAGTGCATGCAACTCCGGGCGCCTCCAGAAGCCATCGAAGCATTCCCGGCGCCACTGCTCGATGACGTAGGTCTCGTACTCGGGCGCGGCCGCGAGCGGTGAATGACCGGGTGTCCAGATCTCGCGTATCCAGTCGCGTATGTCCGCGCGCTCGAGCGCCGCGCATCTCGTCGGATCGGCGGCGGTCTGCGCAGCGAGCCGCGCGTGCTTGATCGCCCAGGTCAGTTGCTTCAGTTCGTATGCGCCGCCCTGGCGGATGCCGCTGTGGAACGCGCTCGAGAAGCCGCCCGAGTCGATGAACATCGCGGCGAGACCGTCCGGCGCCGCAGCCGCCAGCGCGGTCTGCACGTGGGCTCCGTACGAGAAGCCGACGGTACAGATGCGGCCGTCGCACCAGGGTTGGCGACGGATCCACGCCAGCGTGTCCTCGCCGTCGTGCCCCTCGTTGAGATACTTCTCGAAATGGCCCTCGGAATCGAAGCGTCCGCGACAGTCCTGCAGCACGTAGACGAATCCGGACGCGACGAATCGTGCGGCAATCTGCGGCTTGGGCAGCGGCACGGGTTCGGCGACGCTGCGGTCCGCGTGATTGGTGCCACGCTTGCCATAGGGCGTGCGTTCGAGGATCACCACCCACGGCCCTGCGCCTGCGGGCAGATAGACGTCGGTGGCGAGGTGGATGCCGTCCCGCGTCGGCACGCGGCACTCGAGCGCTGCACGCGTCATCCCGGCACTCCCGCGAGCAGGCTCGCCGGCGCACCGGGCCCGAGCGGCAGGTCGAACCAGACCCACAGTCCGACCAGGGAGATGCCGGCGATGCCGAAACTCACGCTGTAGGGAAGCATCATCGCGATCAGCGAACCGATGCCGAAGTTCGCCGACCAGCGCTGGCACATCACCAGCACCAGCACGAAGTTGGCCGCCACGGGCGTGATGATGTTCACGATCGAGTCGCCGACCCGGAACGCGGCAGTGGTCATCTCCGGGGAAATGCCGAGCAGCATGAACATCGGCACCGCGATGGGCGCCATCACGCTCCACTTCGCCGACGCCGAGCCAATCAGCAGGTCGAACACCAGGCTGAGCAGCAGCAGCGGCAACAGCAGCAAGACGGCGCTGGCATCGAGGCTGCGCAACCACGCCGCCCCGTGGATCGCGATGATCGGACCGAGGTTCGACCAGCTGAACATCGCGATGAAGTGGGCCGCGCAGAAGGCGAGCACGAGGTAAGGGGTGAGTTCGCGCAGACCGGCACTCACCATGCCTATCGCGTCACGGTGATTGCGGATGCTGCCGACGGTCCGGCCATAGGCCCAGCCCGCGACGAGAAACAGCAGCATGAAACCCGCGACCAGCGACTTGTAGAACGGGGCGTGGCGCGCCGGGCCCGCAGCGGAATCATCGACGAGCGGCGCGCCCCAGGGCCACAGCGCGAGGGCCGCGAACAGCAGGATGACGACCGATGCGGCAAGACCCGCCCGCTTCAGGCCGCGGCTCGTGGTGGCGGCATCGACCGGATCCGCGACAGACTGTCCGGCCGGCGCAGATGCCGCCGGATCGGCGACCGAGACGTTCGCCGCGAGGCGGGGCGCCACGATGCGCTCGGTCACCACACAACCCACCACGAGCAGCAGTGCTGCGAGGCTGGCCGTGAACCACCAGTTGCCGAGCGGGTTGAGCGGCCGCGACGGATCGATCAGCTGCGCCGCGCTCTGGGTGATGCCGAGGATCAGCACGTCGAATTGTCCGGGCAGCAGGTTGGCGGCGAAGGCACCGGAGATGCCGGCGTAGGCCACTGCGATGCCGGTCAGCGGATGGCGTCCCGCCTGCCGATAGACGAGGGCTGCAAGCGGGATGAGTACCACGTACGCGGCATCGGCCGCGTGGTGCGACAGCAACGCGATGAGGAATGTCGCCGGCGTCAGCAGCGGTTGCGGCACGTTGCGCACCGCGCGCCCGATGGCTGCCGCGAAGAGCCCCGAGCGCTCCGCGACGGCAGCGCCGAACATCACCACCAGCACCAGCCCGAGCGGCGGGAAGCTGGCGAAGGTCTGCGGCATGTCGACCAGCAGTCGCCGGATGTTGGCCGCCGACACCAGGCTCTGCGCACGCAGCAGTTCGCCGCTGGCAGGATGCACCGCCGACCAGCCCGCCCAGGCGCCGATCACCGATACGGCGACCAGCCCGAGCATCAACCAAAGAAAGATCACCACCGGGTCGGGCAGGGCATTGCCGACCCGCTCGATGGCGTCGAGGGGTCGGCTCCGGTGAGCGCGCGTTCCTGCGGGGCCGCTCATCGCCGCAGCGGAATGCTAGAACTTCACGCCGATGGTGGCGTACATGTACCGACCACGGACATCGTAGGTGTAGATGTCGAAGTTGATCGGATTGTTCGCCGCAGACGCGGGCGGCTGCCGGTCGGTCACGTTGTCCACGCCGATCGCAACCCGGTATCGGGTGTCGCCGAAACCGTAGGCGAGCTGCAGGTCGTGGTAGGTGATCGCCCCGACTTCGCCACCGTTGACGGCGTTGCCCGGGATGTCCTTGCTCGAGCCGATGTAGCGCGCCTTGTATCCGGCTTCGAAACCGTTGCGCGAGTAGCGCAGGCCTGCCTGGCCCTTGACCCGCGGAAAGGTGGAGCGCGGCTGGTCGGACTTGCCGGCGCGATCGTCGACGGTGACCGTGCCGTCCGGCTGCAGGATGCGCGTGCGGAAGCGCTCGAGGTAGCTGACATCGAGCACGCTTTCGAAGCGTCCGAGATCGGTGTCGAAGCCGTAGCGCAGCGTCGAGTCGATGCCGCTGACCTCGATGCGGGAGAGGTTCACCACCGCCTGACGCAGCAGCAGCACTTCGCCGCTCGGCGCGCGGTTGATCAGGTCGCAGTACGTCTGGCGCAGGGCACAGGCCTGCAGCAGCTGGGTGGCCGTCTGCGAGGCGATCGCGTCGTCGACCTCGATCTTGAACCAGTCGACCGTCCATGAGAGCCCCGGCAGCGACTGCGGCGTCAGCGCAAGCCCCAGCGCGACCGTGTCCGCGGTTTCGGGCTTGAGGTTGGTGTTGCCGGCCACGACGCCGTTGATGGTGCCGCCGCCGAACTGGTTCTGGTTGTAGGTCACCGGCACGCCGGCGCAGCCGGGCCGCCCGGCGCCGCCGCCGTTGCAGGGGTCCACGGCCTGGAAGTTGGTGTTGCGCGTGCCCTGGTAGAGCTCGAGGATCGACGGCGCGCGGAAGCCCTGCGAGTACGTGCCGCGAACCAGCACCGACTCGACGGGGCGATAGGCGACGCCGAACTTGGCCGTGGTCTCGCCGCCGACGGTGGAGTAGTTGGAATAGCGGACGGCTGCGTCGACATCGAGGCTGTGCACCAGCGGCAGATCGGCGAGCAGCGGCGCGCTGACTTCGGCATAGAGTTCGTGCAGGTCGTAGGCACCGCTCGTCGGGTCGCGTGATTGCGCCGTCGTCGGGGCCTGGCGCGCACCCGCGACCAGCGGCAGCACCGCGGACAGCGAGGCGGCGAAGGCATCGGGGACGTCGACGGCCTTTTCCTTGCGGTACTCGTAGCCGGTGGCAAAGCCGACCGTGCCGGCCGGCAGGTCGAAGAGGTCGCGCGATGCATTGAGTGCGAAGTCGATCTGCGTCGCTTCCTGTTCGTCGTGACCGTTGTAGCGGATGTAGTCGGCCATGGGGCCGGTGACCTGTCCGAACAGGTTCAGCGGCGTGCAGCCGGGCGCCGCGCTGCAGACCGCAGGCGCTTGCAGTGCGCGGAAGATGCTCTCGAAATTGACCTGGTTGATGGCGTCGAAGCTCGCTTCGTTGCGCGACCAGGACAGGAACGCGTCCCAGCGCCATTCGCCCGCGAGGTCGGCCGTGCCATCGAGACCCGCCGCGATGCGAACCGTCTTGACCTCTTGCCGGTTGTCGCGGTTGCCGACGTCATCGAGCACACGCTGGATCCGGAAGGTGTTGCCCGAGAAGGCGAGCGAGTTCGCCAGCGGCACTCCGTTGGCGGTGCCGAAGGGGTTGAAGGCCTGATCGCGGGCGATCGAGAAGCCGTTGGAGCCGCGGATGTCCAGCAGGATCGGCGAGAACAACTGGCTGGACTTGCGCTCGTTGTAGAGCAGTTCGAGGTAACCACCGAGGGACTCGCTGAACTCGTACCCGGCCCGGGCGAAGGCGCCGAGCCGCTCGCTCGGACCGATGGCGTAGATGCCCTGCGCCTGCGTGTTGTAGTCGTCGTCGGGGAGCTTGGCCACGCGGAACGAATTGTCGGCGAGATTCCCGGTGCCGATGCTGGTGGCGTCGGGGATCCGCGTCACCGAGTTGGCCGCGTTCGCGGCGAAGTTCAGCGGTGTGCCGAAGTAGGCATTGCTGGAAAGACCGGGGAGCACGTACAGCCCGCGCGGCGACGTCGGCGGTGCGGTGAGCGGCGCGAGTGCCCGCGTCGTCAGGGGGCGCGCATCCGTCCGCACCGGCTTGGTGTCGTTGTAGCTCAAGGACAGCAGCCAGGACGCGGCGCCGGTGCGGGCGCCCCAGGTCAGGTAGCCGCTCAGGTTTTCATTGTCGTCGCGGTCGGCGACGCCATAGCGGCTGTTGACTTCGAGACCCTGCAGGTCGCGTTTGGTCTTGATGTTCACGACGCCGGCAATCGCGTCGGCACCATAGATGGCCGATGCCCCGTCCTTGAGCACCTCGATGGAGTCGATGATGCCGAGCGGGATGGTGTTGAGATCGACGAAATCGCGGAAGCCGCGACCGCCGACGGCATTCACCCAGCGGTGACCATCGACCAGCACCAGCGTGCGATTGCCCGAACCTTCGGCCGAGCCGAGGTAGCGCAGGTTGATGGACGACACGCCGAACGAAGTGCCCTGGGTACCGTTCGAGTTCAGGCTCACTCCCACGCTGGGCAGCGCCTGCAACAGGTCGCCTGCAGAAGTTGGCGCGGCGGCGGCGATGTCGCGGGCGTCGAGCGTCGTCAGCGGCCCGACCGAACTTGCATCGCTGCGCTGGATGCGCGAACCGGTGACGACGACCTCGCTGAGCGGCTGCGAGTCGGCGTCTTGCGGCGACGGAGCCGCGACGGCCGCCGCGGCGGCGAGCATGGCCATGGGCAGTGTTGCGGTGATGACCGCGGTCGCGGGCGATACCTTGGGTGTTCTCATGGAAGACTCCTGATCCGGGCAGGCGGAAGGGCGGATGCCGGTTTGGAAGGCAAGGCTACAGCGACGTCGGGTCGATGCAAGATAATGGTGATTGTGCATCACCCCATGCAAATTTGGCATGCCCGGGCAAGCCCCGGTCCCACTTTGCGGCGGCTACTCAGCCGGCTGCGAAGTCGGCGTCGGTCAGGATCTGGCGCTTGCGGAACAGTGACATGAGAAAGCGGCGCGCGGCCTTGCCACTCGTCAGCCAGGCGATGCGCGCGCCCGCCTTCTGCGGCTGCAGGATCTTCTCCGCCAGCCACGGCGTCACGGTCTCGACCCGGTCGGCGAGGATGTTGTAGACGCGGCGCGTGCGTTCGAGGTCCCGCGGGTCGTTGCTGCCGACGTCGCGCTTGAGCAGGTCGGTGATGACGATGCCGGGGCTCAGGTAGCAGACCTTCACCGGACCTTCGCCGGTCTCGGCGAGCAAGGCCTTGTTGAAGTAGGTCAGGGCGAACTTGCTCGCCCCGTACAGCCCCATGCCCGGCGTGATCATGCCGTTCGAGCCGAAGCCTTCCATGTTGTAGATCGTGCCGCCGCCCTGCGCTTGCATGCCGTGCAGCGCCACCTGCGTCGCCAGCATCATCCCGAGCAGGTTGGTCTGTTGCACCGCATCGATGTCCGCTGCACGCATCTCGCCGCCGCGCTGCCGCGGGTGCGACACGCCTGCGTTGTTGACCCAGATGTCGAGGCGACCGAAAGCTGCGATGCCGCTGTCCCAGAGTCCTTGCAAGTCGTCGCGCCGCGAAACGTCGCAGGCCGAACCCGTCACGCGCGCGCCGCCGCTCGCGAGCGGCGCGAGGTCCGCGAGTGCTGCTTCGACGGCCTCGACGCTGCGGCCGCTGATGACGACGTTGTGGCCGCGCTTGAGGATCTCGGCTGCGATGCCTTTGCCGATGCCGCGTGTACTGCCGGTGACCACGACGCTGAGTCGTTCGCCCATGATCCGCTCCCCGTTATGAATCACGCTCGGTCGACCACCATCGTAGGTGAAGTGCCGTTGCGTCATGCGGGAGCGTGGGTGATCACGGCGTCGCCGTCCGATGCGTGGACATGACCGGGCGGATGCGGCCGTGTGACGGGGCGGCCGGTATCCTTTGCCGTGACGGGACATCGGGCAAGGGCAGCAGGCAGGGGCAGCAGAAAGGGGGCGCTTTGGCCACGCAGACGGTCGTCATCACCGGCAGCACGCAGGGTCTGGGCATGGGCTATGCCCGCGAGTTCCTGCGACGTGGTCACAACGTGGTGTTGAGCGGCCGTTCGCCCGCGACGGTCGCGGCGGCGGTGGAGCGACTCGGCGTCGAGTTTGCCGATGCGCACGGACGCGTCGTCGGCATCGACTGTGACGTGGCGGACCTCGCTGCCGTGCAGCGCCTGTGGGATTTCGCCGTCGCTTCTTGCGGTCGCGTCGACATCTGGCTCAACAACGCCGGCTACGCCCGCACCGGCGCGCGCTTCGCCGACAACACCCCGGCCGAGATCGAGTCCATGGTCCGCGCCAATGTCATCGGCTCGATCAACGCCGCGCAGGTGGCTATCGCCGGCATGCAACGACAGGGCGGGGGCAAGCTCTATCTCACCCTCGGCGGCGGCGGCGCCACCGGGCGCGTGGTGCCGGGGATGACCGTCTACTCGACCACCAAGCGCGCCGTGCGCTATCTCGCCGACTGCCTCGTCAAGGAACGGCGCGAGTTCAAAGATGACTCGATCCTCATCGGTACCATCAGTCCCGGCATCAACATCACCGAGGGCATGCTGCGCGAGATGCGCAGTGTGCCGCCGGCACAGCGCGCTCGTGCCATGAAACAGCTGAATTTCATCGGCGAGCACGTCGAGACCACCACGCCCTGGATCGTCGAGCGCGTGCTTGCCGACCACAAGCAGGGCAACGACATCACCTGGCTTACCACCGGGCGTCTCGCGAAGCGCGCCCTCTCGATGCTGTTCGGTGCCCGCCGCGACATCGTTTCCCGTTACTCCCTGGAGGCTTGACACATGTCAGCACTGCAGCCTTTCGTGGTCGGCGACCTCTTCGTCGCAGCCACCCGACTCGACAACCCCGCGGACGACCATGCTGGTCGCGGCCGCATCCTGCAGTTCGGTGACGATCTCGCGCCGAAAGGCGAACTATGGCTCGACGACACGACGCACCTCGTCGGCGGCCTCAAGTTCGATCCGCAGGGCGTGCTGTGGGCCTTCGACAGCCAGGAGTTCGTGGTGCTCAACATCCAC
>JBIKVA010000046.1:0-13557 GCA_044357085.1 Steroidobacteraceae bacterium
CTCGCTTGCGCTCGCCGTTGCGGACGCACAATAGAAAATCTGCAGCGCACACAGCAGGTAACCGAACCAGGGTTTTCTGCCGAAAGTAGCGGCACCTGATCGCAACAGACGCATACGGGACAATGTATTCACCATTGCGACATGTTAACAGCACGGCGTAACATGTTATGAGATCACGCCCCCGCGGGCGCATCGCCACCTCCAGATACGGAGTCCGCCATGACCCACACCATCCACAACCGTTGCAGCGTCCGACAGCATGGCGTCCGCAGCAGCCTCGGCCACGACTTCGAACTGCAGGTCAGCCTTCCGGCGACCTATGACGAGGGCGACCAGCGCTATCCGGTTCTCTATGTCCTCGACTCCTACCTCTACTTCGGCGTCGCCGCCGACATCGCGCGGCTCTACGGCATGGGCAACTTCGCCACTCGCAGCAAGCCGCCGGGACTGAAGCTGCCCTCGGAGCTGATCGTCGTCGGCATCGGCTACCCGGGCGAACAACCCGTGGACATGACCCGGGACCTGCTCAAGCGCCGGATGTTCGACTACACATCGTTGGCGAATCCCACCGGAGAAGGCGAGCGCCTGCGCTCGGTGACACTGATGGACCACCCGAACGGGATTCCCTACGGCGGTGCCGCCGAGTTCTTCAGCCTGCTGAAGGATGCGGTGGTGCCGCTCGTCGACGGCAGCTACCGGACGACCGCCGAAAGGGTTCTGTACGGTTCGTCTTCAGGCGGACACTTTGCCGCCTACACGCTGCTGCGCAAGGACTCGCCGTTCTCGCAGTACATCATCGGCAGCCCGGCCATCTACCTGTGCGGCGAAGATCTGATGGAACGCGAAGCCGCTTACGCCGCAGAGAACAAGGATCTGGCCGCCAAGGTTTTCCTCAGCTTTGGCAACCGCGAGTGGGACGAGTACGCCTTCCCCGCGGTGGCCAGCGGCACCACCCGCTTCGGCGAGAAGCTCGTGCTGCGCCGCTATCCGGGTCTGCGCTTGCGTACCCAGATCATCGATCGCGCAAACCACATCGAGGGTTGCGTTGGTTCGCTGCTGTTCGGCCTCGGCACTCTCGCCGAGTGGGGGCTCTGAGGATTTGCCACGGGCCGAACGCGATGCAGCATCGCGACGGCCCGCAGCGTTCGCGGCTCAATCCCCGAAACGTCGGCTGACCTGCAGGCTGAGCGTCCGCGGCGAGAGGTACTTCGCGGTCGGAGTCTGCCCCGAGCTGAAAAACGAGTTCATGCGTCCATCGGTGTCGCCGAGGTTGCTGGCCCGCAAAGCCACCTCGGTCGCGCCGAGGGTCACGCCCACGCCGGCGCCGAACGTGTTGTAGTCCCCCATCACCAGGGCACCGGCCTGGGTGAAGGTGTTGTAGGACTTGCCGACGTACTGATGGTCGAGGCGCAGGAACACGTCCCGGTTTTCACCGATCGTCCAGTTGTAGGTCATCGAGTTCGACATCGAAAACCGCGCCTGGCCGGGCAGTCGTTCACCTTTCTTCACGCCGAGAACACCCGAGACCTGCGGGAGGTTGGCGACATCTTCACGCAGGGTGGCGTCCGTCCAGGCGGCGGAGGTCATCCACAGCAGATTCGGCGTGGCCTGCCAGTCGAGGGTCAGCTCGGCGCCGCGGCTGCGGGCCTTGCCAGCGTTGCCCGTGTAGTTGAAGCGTTGCGGAGTGCGCAGACCGATCTGGATGTCTTCCCAGTTGATGGTGAAGAGCGCGACGCTCAGGTTCAGACCATCCGTCGGGGAGCTCTTCACGCCTACTTCGTAGTTCCAGAGGAAGTCGGAGTCGTAAGTCGGCGGGATGCCTGCCGCAGCGACGTTCGCCTGCCCCATGCGGTAGCCCTTTGCGGCCTGCGCGTAGATGTTGAGCGTGCTGCTCGGCTTCCAGGACAGCGACACGCGCGGCGTCGTCGAGCTCTCGGAGATGTCCCGGATGACGCTGGTCTTGCGGCCGCCGTTGAGCACGCCGTCGAGGGTGCTGTCGACCTTGAAGTTGTTGCGGAAGGCGCGCAGACCGACGGCCAGCTCGAAGGTGTCGGTGAGCTTGTAGGTGGCTTCGCCGTAGACCGCTTTCTCGGTAGACGGGGTGTCGAGCAGCACCGAGAGCGACCACGGAGCGCCAATCCGAGCTTCGAACGCGGGTACGTTGATGAGCTGGGTCACCACATGTTCCCACTTCTGGTAGTAGAGGCCCACAACGTAGGAGAGCCGCGAGTCGCCCAGCGACGCGAGGCGGATTTCGGCGTTTGTGCCTTTGCTGTCCGATTGCTGGGCAAGTCGCGCCGTCGTCCCCGGCACACCGAGAGCCGGCGCAAAGGTTCTCGAGGTGTCGAGCACCACGCTGTTGTCCTTCGTCAGGTGACCGACGGTGGCGGTCAGCGAGGCGGCGGCGAAGTCGTGCTGCAGCGTGACGGAGCCAGCCTGGAATTCGTCGCGCGTGGGCTCGCGCAGCAGTCGATAGGATGTGCGCACGTCGCCTGCGCTGCGGTCATAGAAAGTGGTGCTGCCGTCGTCGAACTTGTCTAGCTGGTAGATCAGCGTCGAAGAGAGCGTCGTCGAATCGCTCAGCTCGAAGCGTGCGCTGAGCCGCGCGCCGTCGGTGCTGCCGCTGTCGATGTCGGTTTCTTTGCGGGTCGGATTGTCGACGTAGCCGGGGTGGTCGCGGTGGTAGGCCACAAGGCGCAGCGCGGCCCGGTCCGAGACGGGCAGATTCAGCATGCCGTCGACGCCGTAGCCCGTCTCGCCGCCGGTGACATTTTCGAGCGAGGCGGAGACCGATGCCTGCATCGACTCGGTGCTCGGCTTGTTGGGCAGGATGCGCAGGGCGCCGGACAGCGAGCCGGAACCGAACAGCGTGCCCTGCGGCCCGCGCAACACTTCGATTCGATCGATATCGGTCAGATGGATGTTCGGCACGCCGACCGCGGAGAACGGATCCATGATCTGGAATTCGTCGACGTAGACGCTGATGGTGGGCTGGTTCGCACCGCCCACCGTGGAGGTGGAAATGCCGCGGATGGCGAAGTTGATCTGCGAGCGGTTGCTGGTGCCGCCCATGAAGAGTCCCGGCACCATGCGCACGAAGTCCTCATAGCCCTGCGCGCCGACGGCCTCCAGGTCGCTGCCCGAGACCACGGCGATCGAGGCCGGCACATCCTGCAGCGACTCCTCGCGGCGACGCGCCGTGACCACGATCTCCTCGAGGCGGTCGGCGGCCGACGGGCGACCGGCCGGCGCCTGTTGCGCCTGCAGGGTAGGCACCGCCGCCAGGGCGAGCGCAAGCGCAATCCGGGACCGGATGAATGACGGGATAGTCCTGCTCATGTTCTGCCCTCCGCGGCGGTTTGAATGGCCATTTGTCGACACGACTCCCACAGTACCGGCGTCCAGCGCGGCTGCAAGGTAAACATTCCACGAAACCTCTATAACATGTTACGGCAGAGTTTTGACATGTCAATGTGAGCTATCGAGGACGGGCAGAAGCAGTTGCGAGGGTCGGTCCGAGGTATGCCAGACGGTCTGCGCCGCCGGCTGCATGCGGGTGTCGAGCTCCGGCTGGGTGCCGGTATTGGTGTTGCGCGAATAGCGGGGAAAGTTGCTGCTGGTCACGTGCACGCGGATCCGATGCCCCTTGCGGAACAGGTTGCTCGTCGCGCCCATGGGGATGCTGATCTCGTAGACCTGGCCGGGATCCATGAGCTGCGGGGTCTCGAAACCCTCCCGGTAGCGGGCGCGCAGGATTCCATCCGTGAGGTTCATGGCGAAGCCATCGGGAGCCACGTCGATCAGTCGCGCGACGAAATCGGTGTCCGGCGCCGAACTCGAGACCCACAGGCGGATCGACACCGGACCGGTGACCCGCAGGTCCTCCTCGAGCGGGGGCGTGCTGTAGACAAGCACGTCGCTGCGCGCCTCCAGCGGCCGCTGGTCGACCGCGCCGAAGGGAACGATCTGCGTCCAGCAGCAGGTAGCGCCGCCGAGTGTGGGCACCGGATCGGCAGGGTCATAGGTGTAGCGGTCGGCTGCCGCGGAATCGGTGTCCGGCTCGGTCGACAGTCTGCCGTCGCCTGCAGCGGTACTCGCGCGGCCGCCGCTGCGCAGAAAGAACTTGCGGTAGCTCACGCCGGGTGGCGGCCAGTCGGCGTAGTCATGCCAACGGTTCTCGCCCATGGTGAACACCTTCACCGGAGCATCGTTCTCGGCACCGTTCTGCTTGCCCTTGATGTAGTGATCCATCCAGCGCAGGTAGATGGCGCGCAGGTCGAGCTGCGCCATGGGCCCGAAATCCACCTGTCCGGGCGGCCTCGAGAACTGGTGGGCCCACGGACCCATGATGAGGCGGTGGCCTGCGCGCGCCTGTGCGGCTGACCGCTGGCGCAACTTGACGAAGGCGTCGATCGTGCCGCCGCTGGCGTTGAAAGTGTCGAACCAGCCGCCGACGTTGAACACAGGGAAGTCCCACATCTCGTAGGAGTTCTCCCAGCTCAATCCCTGCCAGAACCCGTCGCGGGTCGGATGCCTCACCAGGTCCCGGTACCACTCGACGTTGCGGCCCGCGACCGACGGTGCATCGACCACCGGCAGATGCTTGAACACCTCCGACCAGCGGACGAAATCCAGATCCTTCTCGTGCATCACCCGGCCGTCCATCAGCGACGCGTAGAGGGTGTTCAAGGACAGGGAAAAAGCGCCGCCGCCGTACGAGGCCGTGCGATACAGATCGGAGGGGCTGACCACACTGATCATGCCGCGCAGCGCAGGGTGCGGATCGCGGGCAGCGAGCCATTGCACGATCCCGTCATACGAAGCACCCTGGGTGACGATCCGCCCGTCGGACCAGGGCTGTCGCGCCAGCCACTCATGGCTGTCACGACCATCATCGGCTTCATGCACGAGCAGCGACCACTTGCCATCCGAGTCGTAGCGTCCGCGCGTGTCCTGGGTCACGACCGCGTAGCCGCGCTCCGCCCACCATGCAGCCGCGTCGTAGCCAAGCCGTGCCTTGCCGTAGGGTGTGCGGAAAAACAGCACCGGATACCGGCCCGGGGCGGCCGGCCGAACGATGTCGTTGGCGAGCAGCGTTCCGTCGCGGGTGGGTGACATGACGTTGAATTCATTGATCAGCGCCGGCTGCGCCGCCGATGCAACGCGGAGCAGGGTCGATGCCGCAAGGACGATGTCAGTGCGCCCATTAAAGGCGATAGCGAGGACGATGCCACTGTCCATGTCCTGCAAGACCAGCGCGTTCGAGCCGATGCCGCCACCGATATGCGCAAGCCATCGTTGCGGTTTACCACCGGTCTCAGGCCAGACCTCGAAGAGCATGATGCCGCGCCCGAAGTACATGTCCGTACGCAGCGCCGGCGACACGGAACCGCGATCGAACAGATGAAAGGTGCGCATCGAGTCGCGGAGTACGGCGGTCGGCAGTACCTTGCCACTGATGAACGCCCGCCAGAACGTGACCATGTCGGCGGCACTGGCCACGATGTTCCCGGCCGCGAAAGTCATGGCATTGAAGGCGGGCTGCGGCTTACCGTCGAGGTGCTCGCGCGGCACGTCCGCAAGATCCGGCAGCGGCGGTGCGGCGAGCATCCGGGTAAGCCCGAGGGGCTGGATCACTTTCGCGGCGACGACCTCGTGGAAGGGCCTGCCTTCGAGCCGCTCGATGATCCGCCCCAGCATCACCATCGCTGTGTTCGAATAGGACCAGCGCTCGCCGGGACAGGCGACCACCGCGCCGCGGGCCGCCGAGCGTTCGATGATCGTCTCGGGCGGCACGTAGACCATGGTGTCGCGGGGGTCATCTCCGGGTTGCGGAAAGCTGCCGATGCCGCTGGTATGCGTGAGCATCTGCTCGATGGTGATCCGCTCTGCGTTGGGATAGCGCGGATACCAGTTCGCGAGGCGGTCACTGCCCTGGAGTTTTCCCTCCTCGATCAGCTTGAGGACGGTGGCGACGGTGAACGCTTTGCCGACACTTGCCCACCAGAAACGCGCGTCCGGCAGAAGCGGTTGTGGCGGCGCTGCCGAGGCGAGCCCTAGCGATGCGGACCAGCGCCCGAGCCCCGGTACGGCGATAGCCGCCGTGACGCCGGGTGCTCCGGAGCGCGCGAGTATCCCGGCGATCGCCTGATCGAGATCACGTGCGAGATCAGGCGGGACATTGCCGACGACATCGTCCGCTGCGGGTCGGTTCGGTAACGCCGTATCGCCCCGATAGACCCGCCCCGCGAAGGGCTGCGGCTGCAGGCAGCGATCCGCTGCCGTCGTCGCAGGCGGTGCCGCCTGCACGGCGCCGCCAAGCACCGCGAGGCAAAGCAGCAGACAGACGGCACGTCCGGCACGCGCCGCCTGCGGATCCTCAAAAATTGGCACGCAAGCCGCCGAAGTAGTAGCGGCCGATCACGTCATAGAAAATGGGCGAGGTCTGGAACGCGGAGATGAAGTCGATGGGTACGATTGGCGGATCCCGATCCAGCACGTTGTTCACGCCGGCGAAGAACTGCAATTGCCGTCCCCCCAGCTCGAACGCGTAGCGGCCCGAGAGATCGACATACCACTGCGCATCGATGCGGTTGCGTTCGAGGCCCTCGATGTCGTCGAGGGTGACGTCGGCCCTGCCCTTGCCCACGTAGCGCAGCTGCACGAATCCCGAAAGGGGGCCCCAGTCGTGGCCGAGGCTGGCTGTGGCGCGCAGTTTAGGTGAACCGTTGTTGCCGGCGCTCGCCACCACCTCGCCTGCGCGGTTGACGAACGTCTTGCCGTCGGTGCTCAGCGTCCGATCCCAAAGATAGGTGCCGTTCAAGCCGAGCGACCACGAATCGCCGAACCGGTACTGGGCTTGCCAGTCAAGGCCTTCGTTCCTCGACTTGGCGACGTTGACGAAAGTGCCCTGGGTCTGCACCAGCTGGCCGTCACTGCGGCGCGTGACGCGCGGGCAGAAACTGTTGGGGAAAGCGGCGTTCGCGTAGCACTCGTCGAGGATGAACTGCGCGGACAGGGTGGTGATGGCGTCATCGACGGTGATCTTGAACCAGTCCACGGCGACCGACAGCCCGGTGGCCCAGTCAGGCGTGTAGACGAGGCCCGCTGTGGTGGTCTTGCCGCGTTCCGCTGCCAGATCGCGGTTGCCGCCCGTGATGTTCGGAATGAGCGCCACTGTCTGGCGAAAGCCCGGCGCGAGACCGGCCTTCAGACAGTTGGCGGCGAAGTTCGGATTCTGGTTGATGCGGCTGACGTCGCAGGGATCCCGCGGGGAGAAGAACGGCGTTGCAGCAGCGAGAAACAGCTCGTTGATATTCGGCGCGCGGATGTCGCGGGAAACACTGCCGCGGAGCATGAGCGTCGTGGCCGGTCGCCAGACTAGACCGCCCTTCCAGGTAGTGACGTCACCGACCGTACTGTAGTCCGTATAGCGAACCGCACCGTTGAGTTCGAGCTGGCCGAGCGCCGACTCCGACGACAACAGCGGGAACACGGTCTCGGCGAAGGCCTCCTTCACCGACACCTCGCCGGAGAGCGACTTGGCGTTGACGAACAGATAAGCCGAGGCGTTTGACAGGTCGTCCGACACCAGCCGCAAACGGTCCTCGCGGTGTTCGATGCCGACAGCGACGCCTACGGGCCCCGCCCAGTTGTCGAACAGGCTGCCATTGATCTCGGCGGCGGCCAGTTCCTGCGTGATGAGCTGATCGATAACCGACGTTCCCTGGATGTACTTGAGCGCCGCGGCGCTCGGCGCGCCGACGCCGAACAGGTTGATCGGTACGCAGCTCGGGTCGGTTCCGGCGACCGCGGATCGGCAGGCCGGGCGGCCGGTGGCCGGATTGATGATGGAGTCGACGGCCTTGGTGAAGTTCGCGGTCAGCAGGTTGCGCGGCGACTGCGAGCCCCATCGACTCTCGCCGCGCTGGTAGGTGAGCGTCCAGGTCATGCGCTCATCGAAGAAATCGCCGGTGAACCCGGCGGCGAAGCGGTCGGTACGGTAGACGTTTTCTGCTCCAACGAAACCGAAGTCGGTGTGAACACGGCTGAGCGTAAAGGCAGCAATGCCATTCGCATCCATGACGCTGGTGACCGAGGGATGCAGGAACGCGTTGTCACGGCGGATCGTGAGGTTGCCGAGCGAGAAAGGTTGCACCACCGAGTCGTTGTTCGACTCCGACATGCTGTAGCCGCCCTCGATGAACAACTTGACACCGGGTGTCAGCGTGTAGTCAAAGGTCGCCAAAAGATTCCGACGCTCGAACGGCGTGAAGATCGTTACATCCGGCGTGAAGTCCGAGCCGGAGCCGCCCTGCATCCACGTGGAACCGGCCGAGGTACCACGCTGGAAAGGCCGCAAGGTGCCATCAGGCGCAAACTCCCGGAACGCCAGCGGTCCCGGTCCGAGGATCAGGCCACCATCGGTCGCGATCGAGAGTCGACGATCGGGACGGGTCAGGATGGCCGGAATGCCATCCGCTGGGCCGGTGTTCGCCGGGTTCGGTATCCGTCCCCAACCATCGTTAGCCCAGTCGCGATCGCGCTGATCGACGCCCTTGGAGCGCCGTTGCCACTCGCCGGCCACGAGGATGTGTCCCCGGTTGTCGAGCACCGGGCTGCCGAATGCGAATGCGAGCCGATCATCGCCGGCGTCGCCCTCTGCCGAGATGCCGGTCTGGGCCTCGAGTTTCAGCCCTTCGAAGCTGCTGTCGTAGATGACGTTGACCACGCCGGCCACGGCATCCGAGCCGTAGGCGGCCGATGCGCCGCCGGTTACCACATCGATGCGCCCTATTGCGATGGACGGCACGGTGTTCAGATCTACCCCCTGCAGCACCGTCGGCACCTGCCGCCGGCCGTTGAAGAGGACGAGCGTCCGCTCCGTGCCCAAACCGCGCAGATCGAGAACGTTCGCGCCACTCAGAAAAACGCTCAGCCCGGAGGCAGTTGGCGTGGCCGTGGGGCGGAACGATGGCAGTTCGTTGAGAAAGTCGGCTATGTTGGTGCTGGCGCGCTGCTCCAGCGCCTCGGCGGTCACTGTCGAAACCGGGGTGGGTGTTTCGAATCCCTCGCCGCGGATGCGCGAGCCGGTCACGATCACTTCGGCGAGCGTGCCGCCGTCGTCGGCATTGCCGTTGGCGCTGCGCGGCGAGGCTGCCTGCTGTGCTGCAGCTTGCCCCCCGAGAGCGACCGTCATGAAAGCCAGCGCCGCGGCCCCGGCCAGGCGGCCCTTGGGACCGTTGCCAATCGAGTCGAACATTCCCGCCCCCTCGGCGAATCTGCGATCCGCCCGTGATGTTTGAGTGATCGGATTGCAATGAACAGAGCTGTCTGGATTAATGTACCCAGATATGGGAATTTTTACCAATTCAGACAATTCCAGCTCGCTGATTCAACTCATCACACCGGGGCTGGTCATCATGGCCGTGATGATCGGGGGCGGTTACGCCACCGGCCGCGAGCTCGTCGAGTTCTTCCTGGTCCACGGACCGGCGACGGGTGTCGCCAGCATGGCGTTCACCGGGCTGATCATCGCCGCAACCACCATGGTCGGCTTCGAACTGGCGCGCCGCTTCGAGGCGTACGACTACCAGCGCTTCTGCCGCATCTGCATCGGACCGCTATGGGTGGTTTTCGAGGTGGGCTACCTCGCGCTGCTGCTGCTCGTGCTGTCGGTGGTGTCGTCCGCCGCCGGCGCGTTGCTGACGCAGCTCGCCGGTTCGCCGGAGTTCCTCAACTCCGTTCTCTTCATGGCGACCGTGGCTTTTGTCGTTTTCTACGGCAACGATTTCCTCGAACGAGTGATTACGGCCTGGTCAGTTATCTTCTATGTCTCTTACGGCGGTCTGCTGATCGCCGTGCTCTACCGCTTCGGTGACGCACTGGGTCCGGCGTTTTCACACCAGCCGATCGATCTCGCCACGGCATGGTGGAGCGCCGTGGCCTACGCCGGCCTTAACGTGGTGCTCATTCCGATCCTGATCTTCGTGGCGCGCAACTTCCGCTCGCGCCGGGAAGCGCTGCTGGCCGGCGCCATCGCGGCGCCGCTGATCATCATCCCGGGCTGCGCGCTGCTGATCACGCTGTCCGCATTTCATCCCGGCATCATCGACGAGCGCATTCCGGTTGCGGCGATCCTCGACCAGCTGCAGATGCCGGTGCTGTCGCTGCTGATCCCGCTCGTGATCCTCGGCGCTCTCGTCAAGTCCGGCGCCGGCATGCTGCACGGCCTGAACGAACGCATCGCAGGCGTGTTCCATCACCAGAGCAAGCCGATGCCGCACTGGGTGCGCCCGGCCGTGGCGCTGTTCGCGATGACGATTGCCGTGTACGCCGCGTCATGGTTCGGGCTCATCGACCTGATCAAATATGGCTACCGGTTCAGCTCCTACTTCTTCATCGTCGTGATTTTCATACCGCTGATGACGCGCGGCCTCTGGCTCATCTGCCGCCGCTGAGAGCGCACGGCGCGGACGCGGCCGGGTCAGACCGCGGAACGAACCGACCGGGGGCAAGGCCCGTCGGCTCGCCGTCGCGCAGCGCCCACTCACCATTGACGAACACCTGGCGGATGCCGCTTGAGAGCGCATTGGGATCGAGGTAGGTTGCATTGTCTCTGACCGTCGCCGGGTCGAAGACCACCACGTCGGCGATGCAGCCCGCGGCCAATCTGCCGCGGTCGCGCAGGCCGAGAAAGTCGGCCGGCAGCGAGGTCATTCGACGTATGGCCTCCCCGAGTGGAAACAGTCCGAGATCCCGACTGTAGTGGCCGAGCACCCGGGTGAACGTACCGTTCGAACGCGGATGTCCGCCGGTCCGCTGTTCGGGCGGGGCATAGCCGCCATCGCTCGCCACCATCACCCACGGCTGTCGCATCAGTTCACGAACGTCCTGCTCGTCGACCGAGCCGAGCGTCAGCAGGATCGGGCGGGCGCTGCGCAGCATCAGCGAGCGAATCAGCTCGTAGGGCTCGACCTTGCGCTTCTTTGCCAGCGACTCGATGATTTCATTGACGATGGATGGGTCATCGGGCGCGTCGAGTATGCGCATGCTGCCGTAGCCCACCGAACCGACCCAGGAAAATCCGCCGTTGATGCCGTTCTCCGTTGCTGCCCTGATCGCCGCCTGTTGCTGCGGATCAGCGAGCGCCGCCAGCAGGGCGTCTCGCGGCAGGGCCGCAGGCAAACCGCCCGCAGGCTCGTTGAGTCCCGGGACGATGAACAGCCCGTCGAGCGTGAGGGTGCTGGCGCCGTCGTAGGGATACTGATCCGCGACCACGTTTTCGCCGCGGGCGCGCGCCGCGTTGACCATCTCGATCACCTCGCCGATGCGTCCCCGGTTGAGCAGGCCCACCGCCTTCAGATGGCCGAGCTTCGCGGGAATTCCCGCAGCGCGTCCGATCCGGATTGCCTCATCTTCCGATTCCTGCATTCTGAAAACGGGGTCGCGCGTATGCGAGTCGTAGATTCCTCCGAAACGCCTGACCTCTCTCGCCAGCTCGATCACCTCCGCGGTGTCACTGAACATGCCCGGCTCGTACATGAGTCCCGTGGACAGGCCGACACAACCCATCTCCATGCCCGCGCGGATCTCGGCGCGCATGGCCTCGAGTTCCGCGGCGCTGGGCGCGCGGCGGGCGAGTCCCATGACGTGACGCCTCACGCCGTTGTGGCCGACATAGCAGGAATAGTTGGTACCGAAGCCCTTGGCGACCAGCGCGTCGAACATGAACTTCAATTCCTTCGGGCCGTCGAGCCCGTCGGCGCCCGCCACAATCGTCGTCACCCCCTGAGTCAGGTGCTGCGTGTTGAGGAAAGGCCGCGGCGCGATGCGCGCAGCCATCGCCACATGGGTATGCGAGTCGATGAATCCCGGTGCGACCACCAAGCCGCGCGCATCGACGACCGTCCTGCCGGTGGCTTCGCCGCCCTTGCCGATCCATGCAATGCGATCGCCACGGATTCCCACGTCGAGCACTTCGCCCTCGCGCCCGGAACCGTCGTGGACAGTGCCGCCGCGAATGAGCACGTCGTACTCCTGCGCCACGACGCCACCACCTGTCAGCAGCAGCGCCAGCAGGGCCCCGCGGGCAAGAACTCGGATCATGTGATCGCTCCTTTCGTCGCCGTGGATATAGCCATCAGCCCGCCGAAGGGTGTTCGGCGATCCGCGCCGGTTCACGCCGCAACGCATGGGCAGCGCTTTCCATCTGTCGCATCGCCCGCAGGTGGTTGCGGCCGGCGATACCGAGAACTTCCTCGTCCGTGTAGCCGCGCCGCAGCAGTTCCGCAAAGAGGTAGGGATATCGGCTCGCGTCGTTGAGCCCACGGACCATCGAGGACTGGCCGCTATCGAAGAAATCAGCGCCGATGCCGATGTGCGCCACGCCAGCAATTTTGCGGATGTGATCGATATGGTCAGCCACCTGCGCGATACCCACCGAGGGGCGGGGTACGGCGGCTTCCCAGAGAACGAGCTCCCGCTGGACCGCGGCTTCGTCGTCGACCCACGCGCGGATCCCGCGCAGGGCTTGCCGGCGCGCAGCCTGCCACTCGATGTGGCGCGGAGTGACGAACGACCAGATGAAGTTCACGTGGATCACGCCGCCGTTTCGCGGCAACTGCTCGAGTACGTCGTCGGGCACATTGCGCGGATGCGGATCCACGGCGTAGGCGTTCGAGTGGGAGAAGATCACCGGCGCACGCGACACACGCAGGACATCACGCATGGTGTCCGGCGACACATGGGAAATGTCGGCGAACATGCCGAGCCGATTCAGTTCGCGCACGACGTCTTCGCCGAACTCGGTCAGACCCTCGTGCAGCGGGCGATCCGTGGCCGAGTCGGCCCACTCCAGCGTGTCACCGTGCGTGAGCGTGAGGTAACGCGCTCCGAGGCGATGAAAAATACGTAGCGTCGCCAGGGAGTTATCGATCATGTGGCCGCCTTCGACGCCGATCAGGCTGGCGATGCGGCCGCTGCGGTGGATCCGCTCTATGTCGTCGGCCGAACCGGCGAATTCGAGCGCGTCGAGCGCGCCGATCATGCGATGGATGACATCGAAGCGCTGCATCGCATCACGGAGCGCAGTGCGCGAATGGCGTGTAGCGGACTCGGTGTACACCGCCCAGTACTGGGCACCGACGCAACCCTGGCGTAGCCGCGGTATGTCCGCCGCGACGCCCGGTTGCCTCTCTCTCAGGTCGATGCGCGAGAGATCGCCATCGAAGTTGGCCTGCAGATTCCACGGGAGGTCGTTGTGCGTGTCGATCAACGGCGCTGCACGCAGCAGGCGAATCGCCCTATCCAGCTCGGGCGGATCGCCGCCGGTAGCGGCGGCGGTTCCGACCGTCGCCGCGCCGATCAGTCCCAACACCTCGCGACGGGTGACGCCGGCCAAGCGATGCTCAGACGGCGGCGGCCGTGGCGGCGGGAGCGGGAGCGAGCAGCTTCGAGTACCGCTCGAGGCCGATGTTCGAGCCGCAGACCATCACGCAGGTCCTGCCCGCAGGAAAGCGGTCCGGGAACGCGAGTACACCGGCCAGCGCGGCGGCG
>JBIKVA010000269.1:0-3566 GCA_044357085.1 Steroidobacteraceae bacterium
CGGCGACTGAGCCGGCGACTGGGGCGACGCCCGGCGGCTTGCCCTGCACGCGGGTACGCGCCCAGTCCGCCGCCTGTTGAAAAGCGCGCTCCGCGACCGCGTAACCCTCCAGACCTACCGAGAGCCGCGCGGCGTTCATCATCACGAACATGTACTCGAGACCGCGGCCCGGCTCACCGACGAGGTATCCCACCGCGCCCTCGCCCCGCTGGCCATAGGCCATGACGCAGGTCGGACTGCCGTGGATGCCGAGCTTGTGCTCGATGGACAGGCACTGCAGGTCGTTACGGGCGCCGAGCGAGCCGTCGCCATTCACCAGCACCTTGGGCACGATGAACATCGAGATGCCCTTCACGCCCGGCGGCGCGCCGTCGATGCGCGCCAGCACCATGTGGATGATGTTCGGCGTGAGGTCGTGCTCGCCATAGGTGATGAAGATCTTCTGGCCGAACAGCCGGTAGTGGTCGGCCGCCGGCACCGCCCGCGTACGGATCGCGGCGAGATCGGAGCCGGCCTGCGGCTCGGTCAGGTTCATGGTGCCGGTCCACTCGCCGCTCACCATTTTCGCCAGGTACTGTGCTTGCTGCCCCGCACTGCCGAAATGCTCGAGCGCCTCGACGGCGCCCTGCGTGAGCATGGGACACAACTTGAATGCGAGATTGGCAGCCGCCCACAACTCTTCGACGGCGGTGCCGATGACGATCGGCATGCCCTGGCCGCCATGCTCGACCGGTGCCCGCAGCCCGGCCCAGCCGCCCTCGACGTACTGCCCATAGGCCGTCTTGAAGCCCTGCGGGGTGGCCACGCCCTCCGGCGTCCAGCGCGCGCCCTCACGGTCCGCGCTCTTGTAGAGCGGATCGAGCACGTTGGTGGCGAACTTGCCGGCTTCCTCGAGGATGGCGTCGGCGACCTCGGGGGAGTAGTCGGCGTAGGCCGGGCAGGCCTGCAAGGCTGGCTCGTCGAGCAACTCATGGATGACGAACTGCAGGTCTTTCAGCGGGGCACGGTACATGCGGGTCCTTGCTCCGGCGTCGACCGGATGCGCAGCGGCTGGGGATGGCACATCTTAACCTGCCGGCGCGCAGGTCTTAACGGCTCGCGCGCGACTCCTGGCCCGCCAGCGCGGGGGCGAGATTGGCGGACAGGAAATCGACGAAAGCCTTGACCCGTTCGTCCTCGGCGAGACGCCCCGGAAACACCGCGCACAGCGGCGCCTGCTCGGGCGGACGCCAGTCGGGCAGCACCCGCTTCAGTCGCTGGGCAGCGAGCCCCTGCCGGCACAGGAACTCGGGCAGCAGTCCGATGCCGAGGCCGGCAGCCACCGCGGAGTGCAGCAGGGCGGGATCATTCACCGCCAGTTTGGGGCGCAGGCTGATCTCCTCGCGCCGCTGGCCGTTGACGAGGCGCAGCACGTAACTCGAGCCCTGCGGAGTCTCGGGGGTCAGCACGTCGAAGCGGACCAGATCCGCTGGCGCCGACGGCTCTCCCGCCTTCTGCAGGTAGGCAGGCGTTGCGCAGAGGATCGACGGCGGCGCACCCAGCACCCGCGAGACCTGCGCGGCACTCGCTTCGGCACCCACGCGGATGACGAGGTCGTGATGGCTGCCCGCAACGTCGGCGCTCTGTGCAGCCGCGACCTCGCCGAGTTCCACATCCAGGGGGATATGGGGGTAGCGTTCGAGGAAGCGGGGCACGAGGGGCGCGAGCAGGATTCGTCCGAAGGTGGCGTCGGCCAGTACCCGCAGCGGGCCACCGCGGGCCTCGATGAGCTCGCCAGCCAGGCGCCTCACATCGTCGGCGGTATGCAGCAGGGCACGGCAGGCGGGCAGCAAGCGCTCCCCGGCCGGGGTCAGCTTGAGCCGCCGCGTGGTACGGGTCATCAGCTTCACCCCGAGCTCCTGCTCGAGTTCAGCGATCGCCCGGCTGACCGCAGCCTTCGGCACACCAAGGGCACGGGCGGCAGCGGAAAAGCCATTCAGGTCGACGACCTTGGCAAAGGTCGCCATGTGGGCGGGAGACCAGAACTGCGACACGGGTGAGACTCCGAACCTCTTAAGTCGACCAATTGTTTCTTAGTGGAATCAAATCTGCAATTGGATCATCGCGTGACTCACCCTCGAAGGGTTACCATGCCTTCCTCCAACCGCCATCATTCAGAGGCCGTCGCCCATGCTCCGTGCCGCCGTACCGACCCTGGCTCTCGCCATGACATTGGCCGCCTTCCCAGCGCTGGCCACGGACGATCTGCTCGGTCCCGCGGCGAGCCGCGAGGGCGAGGAAGCACTGGCCTGGAGCGCCAAGATGACCTGCGGCACCACCGAGGCGGGCGTGCCCCGCTACGGCATGTGGGAGGGCAAGCTGTACAGCCGGGCCCCGGGGGAGAAGGACCGCCACCTCTTCAACGTCATCGGCATCAACACCCGGCAGTGCGAGCGGCACAGCGACCCGGTGCGCGGCACCGGCTTCCGCAGCGTCTCGCGGGAGATCATGGTCTATCTCGACCCGCGCAGCGGCGAGATCATCGACCGCTGGCAGAACCCCTGGACCGGCGAGACGGTCGAGGTCATCCATGTAGCCAACGACCCGGTCAACATGCGCCAGCCGCGCTACGCCCGCGAAGCCGACGGCAAGCCGATCCGGGTGACCTTGCGCCAGTACGACGATTCGCTGGTCGCCTCGCGCGAGGTACCGCTGTTCTACGAGAACCCCCTGGGCGGGGCGTACCAGGAGTACGTCGGCGGCACCTACCACGCGATGGAGATCTTCAACGACTACTACCGCGCCGCGGACTTCACGGACCCGAAGCGCATCCGCATCGGCGAGTCGCGCATTTCCTGGCAGCGCATCTCGGGCTGGCTGCCGTGGATGAAGATGCGTGACCGTCCAGGCGTCATGATCTTCAACGCCACCGGCTACTCGACGTTCGACAAGTCGCGTATCCCGCCGCGCCTGATGCAAGTGCTGACCACCCGCTACCCCGAATATCTGGTGCCGCCGCCGCTCGGCGACCCGCGCGAGAATGCGACCACCTGGACGGTCACCAAGAAGTGGATCGACGCCCGTCGCGCCACCCCCTTACCCGCTACTGCCGCACCCGCCACCGTGCCCCCGAAGGAGAACAAGTGATGTCCCTCAGCGTCCATGCCACCACCGTAGAGTTGTTCGTGCCGATGCTCGGCAATCTCGCCAATATGCTCGGCAAGGCCAAGGCCCACGCCGAGGCCAAGAAACTCGATCCGGGGGTCGTCGAAGGCCTGCGTCTCGCGCCGGACATGTTCTCACTGCGCCGTCAGGTGCAGCTCGCGACGGACTTCGCCAAGAACAGTACGGCACGCCTCGCCGGCATCGAGGCGCCGAAGTTCCCGGACGAGGAGCAGACGCTCGACGAGCTCATAGCCCGCATTCACAAGACTACGGACTGGCTGAAGACCATCACGCCGGCGCAGCTCGAAGCAGCGGAGCAGCGCCACATCGTGCTGCCGCTGCGCACCCGTACTCTGGAACTCGACGGCCTGCCGTTCATCCAGAAATGGACGCTGCCTAACTTCTACTTCCACGTCACCACC
>JBIKVA010000270.1:0-3554 GCA_044357085.1 Steroidobacteraceae bacterium
CTGGTACTCCGGTGTGCTGATGGGCGTGGTGCCGGGCGAGGCCGTGCGCGAACTCGTCGGCGTGATCGGCATGAGCACCCAGCGTCTGCGACCGGTGCCCGAGCAGGGCGGCTACCAGTTGCTGCAAAAGGAGTGCGGGTTCTTCACCGACCTCGCCACCGGCAAGGTGCTCGAGCGCTGGACCAACCCCTATCTCAATGCAGCCGTCGAACCGTTCCACATCGCCAATCCGGCGGTGAACCGCTGGATCCTGCCCACGGTCAAGGAAGAGCGCTTCTACGATCGGGTCGACGGCAAGGAGCCGGCCTCGCGGCCGTTCGTGCTGCCGTGGCAGCGCGCCGGGGACCGGCTGATGCTCGAGCAGCGCACCCACTTCTGGGCCAACAACCCGCTCGACCCCGCGGTCTGGAAGCGCGAGAGCAGCGGCGCGCGCATCCAGGTCTCCGACTGCATGAGTTACAACGCGCGCTGGTCCGAAGTGGCCGATCCGCGTCGCGACAGCGTCGAATACGACGGCCACTGGGTCCACGTGCGGCCGTGGCAGCCGTGGATGCTGATGGGAGATCGGCCCGGGCACTGCCTCTACAGCGCCATGACGGGCAGCGCGATCGACGCGTCCGCGGTGCCGGCGCATATCTTGGGGCTGGTGCGCGAGCGCCTGCCGGATTTCCTGGTGCCGCCCACCGAGGTGCGCAAGAGCGAGCCGAGCATGATCCGCTTCATGCGCGAGCGGAAACCGGCACAGTGATTTCTCGGTCCGGATCCGGGCGGGACCACATCAAAGATATTGACAGGGGGGCAGCATGAGCGTCGATCGCAGGGAACTACTCGGCGGAGCACTGGGGGCGATGGCTGCCGCGGTGGCGGGCGGCGGGGCGCAGGCCGCCGTCGGCCGTGCGGCGGCGGCGACCGATCCGGTGAAGATGTACCGCAAGCTGCACTACCGCACCGACGACGGTCTGATTTTCTGGTGGCTGCAGGGCCCCAAGTACGGGCAGGTCGGCACGACGCTCACGCCGCTCTACCAGTCCAACGTCGGGACCTTCCAGCGCATCAGGCAGCTCGATGACGGGGGCTTCGAAGTCACGGGGCTCGAGATCAACCTGATCACCGACGTCGCCACCGGCGAACCGCTCGAGGAGTTTCGCAACCCCTACACGGGCGAGATGCTGGCTGCGCGGTTCAATCCGATGGGGCCGACGGTGGTGCGCTACCGGCCCGACAACACGCGCAGCCTGCCGACCGAAATCGGCGGAGCGCGTCTCGAGTCGGTCGTCACGCTGCACCCGCCGCTGGTCGTCGGCGACGACGTCTTTCAGCGCGATGAATCCGTGGCGCGGGTGTTCGCACCGGGTCGGGCAACGCCGTTCGAGGTCAACGACATCGCCGTGTATCACGGCAGTCTCGCCAATCTTTCGGATCCGGCGGTCAGCGTCGGCGAGGCGACCGTGTTCTTTGCCGAGGTGACCGGCTGGCAACGCTGGATGAACATGGGAGACCGGCCCGGCAACCTCACGTCGCGGATGACGGGTCGCAAGGTGCGACGCTACGAAGATCTCCCTGCCGTGTGGCGCGAGCGGCTCGCGCAGCGGGCCCCGGAGATCGCCGCCGATCCGGTGGCGGCGCTCGATCGCAAGACCGCGGCCTTCGACCGCTGATCCCGCAGGGAGGGCTTTTCATGAACAATTTTCTTCGTATCGGCTGCGGCAATGGCCGCGGCATTGGCCGCTGCATTGGCGCACTTCTCGTGGCTGCCGTGACGCTGCTGCAGGTTGCGCGCGCCGACGAGCCGAAGCTGCAGTTCCGCGAGATCGCGGCCACCGATGGCACGCCGCTCAACGTCGTCGAAACGGGCAATCCGCAGGGTCAGCCGGTGCTGCTGTTGCACGGCTACTCGCAGAGCTATCTGAGTTTCCACGAACAGCTCGCGGACCCGCAGCTGCAGGCGCGGTTCCGGCTCGTCGCCATGGACCTGCGCGGGCACGGCGGTTCCGGCAAGCCCTGGACCAGCGAGGCCTATGCGGGGCATCTGCCCTGGGCGCGCGATCTGCGTCGGGTCATCGAGACGCTGGGGCTCGACCGGCCGGTCATCGTCGGCTGGTCGTTCGGCGGCTTCGTGGCCATGGACTACGTGCGCGAATACGGACCGCAGGCGGTCACGGCGCTGGTGCTCACCGGCAGCCACGGCGGCTTGCTGCCGCGGCCTGCGGGCACGCCGCCGCGATACGTCGGCGATCTCGACGGCGCGATCCGTGGCGCCCGCGAGTTCATGCGCGTGATGTCGGCCAAACCGGTGTCGCAGGAAGCGGTCGATCGCGGCACCTACACGAACGTGATGATGCCCGCCTACGTCCGCAACGCCATGCCGGGCAAACGTCTGGACAACACCGACATGCTGCCGACGCTGGCGGTGCCGACGCTCGTGATCCTCGGCGACCGCGACGGCAGCCTGCCGGCGGAAGCCGTGCGCAAGTCGCTGGCCGTCAACCCCCGCATCGAGACCCTGATCCTGCCGGGCGTGGGGCACTCGGCCTTCCTCGAGGACCCCGCGACCTTCGATCGCGAGCTGCTGCGTTTTGCGACGGCCGCACGCGCGACTGCCGCAGGCACTGCGGCCGCCGTCAGCGCGCAGCCGTCAGCACCGCCCTGATTTCTTCGAGCACCGCCGGGTCCTCGATGGTCGCCGGGATGTCGTGCGGCCGGCCGTCGGCGATGGCGCGCATGGTCGCGCGCAGCACCTTGCCGGAACGCGTTTTCGGCAGCCGCCCCACGACGTGGCAGCGCTGGAAACTCGCCACCGGGCCGACTTCCTCGCGGACCCGGGCGACGAGTTCGCTGCATACCACGGCAGGCGCGAGGCTGACGCCCGCCTTCAGCACCACGAGCCCGACCGGCACCGTGCCCTTGAGCGTGTCGGCGACGCCCACCACCGCGCACTCGGCGACGGCGGGATGTCCGGCCAGCGCCTGTTCGAGTTCGCCGGTCGAGAGCCGGTGTCCGGCAACGTTGATGACATCGTCGATACGCCCCATCACGAACACGTAGCCGTCGTCGTCGATATGGCCGCCGTCCCCCGTGCGGTAATGACCGGGGTGCTCACGCAGGTAGGCGTCAAAGAATCCGTTTTCGTTGTTCCAGAGCGTCGGCAGGCAGCCGGGCGGCAGCGGCAGCCGCACGGCGAGCGAGCCTTGCTGGCCGGGCGGCAATTCACGGTTTTGCGCATCGAGGACGACCAGTTCGTACCCGGGCACCGGCAAGGTCGGACTGCCCGGTTTCACCGGCAACGCACGGAAGCCGAGACCGTTCGCCACCATCGGCCAGCCGGTCTCGGTCTGCCACCAATGGTCGATCACGGGTACGCCCAGCACTTCCCCGGCCCAGCGGACAGTGTCCGGATCGGCGCGTTCACCCGCGAGGAAGAGGGCGCGAAGCGAACGCAAGTCGCTGCTGCGCATCAGCTTGCCCGCCGGGTCTTCGCGCTTGATGGCGCGGATCGCGGTCGGCGCGGTGAACAGGGTCGCAACACGATGCCGCTCGACGATGCGCCAGTAGGC
>JBIKVA010000271.1:0-3553 GCA_044357085.1 Steroidobacteraceae bacterium
AGCGCCCGACGGATGAGGTCCGAGGCGACGGCGCCCGCGGTGCGACCCTCGCGCCGCGCGAGTTCTTTCACGGCATCCAGCACCGGGGTGTCGATATCGATGGTGGTACGCATTGAGTTGTCGGTATTACATCTGATGCAGTGATGTAAAAGGGCCTGCGGGCTCAAAGGACGGGCAGGCGGCCACCTGCCTTTTGTTCGAGTCATGACCGACCTCCGTCCGGACGCCTCTGGCGATCGGGGCGATGTGGCCGACGCCGATGCCCGTGACCGGGCGCGGTGGCAGCGCAACAAGTGGACCATCGCCGTGGACCTCGGCCTGGACATCCACTTTGCATATGATCTTCTTGGATGGGGTGTATCTGCCGGTGGAAGGGGCGGCGCCCGAAGAGGGAAATTCGGGCGGCCCTCCTCAATAACAGCGCCAGGGCAGGGCGGTTGAAAGTACTATCCGCCGCGAGCGGTTGAGATCGAAGTTCACGCTGGATGTCACCGAGCCGGGCCTCGTGCTCGGCCATGAGTTCAACATCGTGCTGCGGGGCGATGCCGCCACACCGGCCGGATTTTCGACGGCGAGGGACAGGCCATTCCCGATGCCATGGTCGAGAGCTCGCGCGTGGATGCGCAAGGCCGGGCCGTGGCGTCGAGGGTAGCCGCCGTCGCCAGCGGCCTTTGACTGGTGGAACCCGGGCGGCGCCTGCTGCCCTTCTGACTGTGGGGAACGACATGCGAGTACAGGTCGCCATCATCGGCGCAGGCCCGTCCGGACTGCTACTGGGCCAATTGTTGCACCGGGCCGGCATCGACACGATCATCCTCGAGCAGCGCAGCGAGGAGTACGTGCTCGGCCGCATCCGCGCGGGCGTGCTGGAACAAGGCACCGTTGCCCTGCTCGATGAAGCCGGTGTGGGCGCGAGAGTACATGCCGAGGGACTCGTGCACGGCGGGTTCGACCTGTGCTTTGGCAACGTCCGCCACCGCATCGACATACACCGCCATACGGGCAAGAACGTCGTCGTGTACGGCCAGACGGAAGTCACGAAGGACCTGATGGATGCCCGTGCACGAGAGGGCGCGAAGATCGTGTACGAGGCGGAGCACGTCAGCCTCCACGACATCGATGGCGTGAAGCCGCGGGTCCGTTACACGAAGGACGGCATGACGCACGAGGTGGAATGCGACTTCATCGCGGGCTGCGACGGCTACCACGGCGTCAGCCGACAGAGCATCCCCTCGAATGCGCTGAAGACCTACGAGCGCATCTATCCCTTCGGCTGGCTCGGTATCCTGTCGGACACCCCACCCGTGTCGCATGAACTCATCTATTCGCACCACGAGCGCGGCTTCGCGCTGTGCAGCATGCGTTCGATGAAGCGCAGCCGTTATTACATCCAGTGTGCGCTCGACGAGAAGGTCGAGGACTGGTCCGACCAGCGCTTCTGGGACGAGCTCCGCCGCCGCCTCGACCCGGAAGCGGCCGAAACGATGATCACCGGCCCGTCGATCGAGAAGAGCATCGCGCCCTTGCGCAGCTTCGTCGCCGAGCCCATGAAGTTCGGCAAGCTGTTCCTCGCCGGCGACGCCGCCCACATCGTGCCGCCCACCGGTGCGAAGGGACTGAACCTCGCGGCCTCCGACGTCCGCTACCTGTCATGGGCGCTGGTCGACCATTACGCAAACGGGAAGTCGACGGAGCTCGACGCATACTCGGACCGCTGCCTGCGCCGTGTGTGGAAGGCCGTGCGCTTCTCGTGGTGGATGACGTCGCTCCTGCACAAGTACCCGGACACGGGCGACTTCGGGCAGAAGATCCAGGTGGCGGAACTGGACTACGTCACGACATCGGACGCGGCGATGACTTCGCTCGCGGAGAACTACGTGGGCCTGCCGTTCTGACAGGTATAGAGGCGCTGCGAGCGGCAGGCGCCACAGGACGACCGGGATCATGACCACAGATTTCGACGCGCTCTTGGCGATGCCCGAGTCGCGCATCCTTTGCCCCGTGGTGATGGAGACCGTTTTGGGCTTTTGACATCTGATGCGTACGTCAATAGCATCAAACATCATGCGCACCACGCTCGATATCGACGACCCCATCCTCAAGCAGCTCAAGGATTTGCAGGCTCGCGACGGCCGGTCCTTGGGTCGCCTGGTGTCCGACCTGCTCGCACAGGCGCTTTCGGCGACAGAGGTAAAAGAGGCCGCGCCGCGGTACTTCGCGTGGACCGCGAGTGCGGGTCCGCTGCTCGTGGACCTCGCCGACAAGGACGCCGTCTACGAGGCACTCGAGGGCGACCCGCTCAAGCCGGCGGACCCATGAGCTTCGCGCTCGACGCCAACATCCTCGTCTACGCCTCTGCAGAGGGCGCGCCGCAGCACGCGTCCGCCAGCGCATTCCTGCGCGACTGCGTGCGCGGGCCCGAGGTCTTCTACATCGCGTGGCCGACGCTGATGGCCTACCTGCGCCTCGTCACGCACCCGAGGATCCTGCATGCGCCGCTCACCGCCCAGCAGGCCGAGCGCAACATCGACTCGCTGCTCGCCGTGCCGCAATGTCGGACGCTCTCGGAGCAGGAGGGCTTCTGGTCGGTCTACCTCGAGTGCACCAAAGGCCTCGCCGTCCGCGGCAACGCCGTGCCCGACGCGTATCTCGCCGCGCTTCTCAAGCAGAACGGCGTGACCCGGCTCTACACCGCCGACCGGGACTTCCGCCGCTTCGATTTCCTGAAGGTCATCGACCCGACGGCGTGAGGGCGGGGCGATCCGGCCGCGTCCGTCGCCGGGCTCCGTCTATGCGGTATCGTGATGCCGCATGAAAGACGCCGCCCCCTCCCGCCGCGCATCGCTGACGGCCGCCGTCTTCCTGATGGCCACCTCGGCCATCGGGCCGGGCTTCATCACGCAGACGGCGACCTTCACCAGCACGCTGGGCGCCGCGTTCGCCTTCGGCATCCTCGCCTCGGTGCTCATCGACTTCGTGGTGCAGGTGAACATCTGGCGCACGTTGACGCTCACGCGGATGCGCGCCTCGGACCTTGCCAACGCCGCGATCCCGGGCAGCGGCTATCTGCTCGCGGTGCTGGTCATCGTCGGCGGTCTGTTCTTCAACATCGGCAACATCGGCGGCACGGGGCTCGGCCTCGATGCGCTCGCGGGCATCGACCCGAAGTGGGGCGGCTTGGCGAGCGCGCTGTTCGCGATCACGCTCTTTCTCTCTCGCCGCGCAGGCGCCGCCTTCGACCGCTTGGTCGTCGTCGCGGGCGTGGTGATGATCGCGCTCACGGTCTACGCGGCCGTCGTCTCGCAGCCGCCGCTCGGCGAGGCGCTGCGCCAGACCGTGTTCCCTGACAAGGTCGACTTCGCGACCATCACGACGATCGTCGGCGGCACGGTGGGCGGCTACATCACCTATGCGGGCGCGCACCGTCTCCTCGACAAGGGGCTGACGGGGCCCGAGCACCTGCCCGCCGTGACCCGCGCCGCGCTGACCGGCATCGCGGTGACCGGATTGATGCGCTTCGTGCTGTTCCTCGCGGTGCTGGGCGTGGTAGCGA
>JBIKVA010000272.1:0-3544 GCA_044357085.1 Steroidobacteraceae bacterium
GCTCCTTGAGCAACGTCCAGCAACTCGCACTGGCTCCTTCCGGTCTCGACGAAGACGCATGGGAGGACCTCCTCAACTTCATCGAGGAGCGGCGGGTCATCCCCATCGTCGGGCCCGAGCTTCTGAAAGTCGAAACCGGCGACGGTCCGGTGCTGTTCTACGACTGGGTCGCGGAGAAGCTCGCCTCCAGACTCGGCGTCAACACCGCCGATCTGCCCCAGCCCTGGACCCTCAACGATGTGGTCTGCTGGTTTCTCGCCGCCCGCGGACGGCGCGAAGACACCTATGCACGGGTGCGCTCGGTCCTGAAGGAAATCCAGTTCGAGCCGCCCAAGGCCATCCGACAGCTGGCTGAAATCACCGACTTCAACCTGTACGTCAGTACCACCTTCGACTCCTTCCTCGAACAGGCCATCAACGCACAACGATTCGGCGGCACCCCGACCGCAGAGGTTGTCAGCTATACACCCAACCGGGTCGCCGACATTCCGAGCGAAATCACCGAGCTGCGACGCCCCGTGGTCTACCACCTGCTCGGACGCTGTTCCGCCTCGCCGACCTACGTGCTGTCGGACGAGGATCTGCTCGAGTACGTGTGCGCCCTGCAGCGCGAGCATCTCACCCCCGAGAAGCTCTTCTTCGAGCTCGAGCACAACCATCTGCTGATCATCGGCAACAACTTCTCCAACTGGCTCGCGCGCCTGTTCCTGCGCATCGCCAAGCGCCGTCGCCTGTCCGATCCGCGCGAAGTGGGCGAAGTGCTGGCCGACGATCACAGCGGCGAGGACGAGCGCCTGATCTCCTTCCTGAATCAGGTCTCGGTGCGTACGCGCCTCTACACCGGCGCCGAGCAGTTCGTCGACGAGCTGCACCGTCGATGGACGGTGCGCAACCGCAAGACGCCCGCCGCGCCGATCGGCGGCCCGGCGCGCTTCGTGCCGCTCGAACGCGAGATGCCCGAGCATGCCGTGTTCATCAGCTACGCCCGCGAGGACCTCGCCGCCGTGCAGCAATTGAAGGCACGGCTCGACGCGGCCGGCATCAAGAGCTGGCTCGACATGGAACAGCTCGATGCGGGCGTCGACTTCGACCGGCGCGTGAGTCGCAACATCTCCCGCTGCGCGTTCTTCGTGCCGGTGATCTCCGCCGTCACGGAGCGCCGCGCCGAAGCCTATTTCCGTCGCGAATGGAAATACGCCCTCGACCGTTCCCTCAACATGGCCGATGACGCCATCTTCATCCTGCCGGTGGCGATCGACCCCATCGATGCGCGTACGGCGCGTATCCCCGACCGCTTCCGCTCGCTGCAGATCACCTCGGCGCCGGGCGGCGAGGTGCCGGGCGAGTTCATCGAGCACCTGCAGATGCTCGCAGCGGAGCAGTCCCGATGAGCAACGCCAGCCTGCCGGCAAGCGATGCGGCCTTGTCGATCAACGCCGAGCAGCCGTGGCTCGGTCTTGCGTCTTTCTCCGAAGAGACGCGGGAATACTTCCACGGCCGCGACGAAGAAATCGGCGAGCTCTGCCGGCGCGTGCAGCGCAAGACGCTCACCACCCTCTTCGGCCAATCCGGTCTCGGCAAGACCTCGATCCTGCGCGCCGGCGTCGTGCCACGCCTGCGCGCGGAGGGCTACTGCGCGGCTTATGTGCGCGTCGACTACTCGGCCGAGGCGCCACCACCCGCCGAGCAACTGAAGCAAGCCATTTTTCGGGCCACGGCGGACATCGGTATCTGGACCAAGACCGGTGCCGCGGTACCGGGCGAGTCGCTGTGGGAGTTCCTGCATCATCGCGACGACGTACTGCGTGATGCGTCAGGCCGCACGCTCATGCCACTGCTCATCTTCGACCAGTTCGAGGAAATCTTCACGCTCGCGCAGACCGACGATGCCGGTCGGCGCCGGGCTGCGGAGTTCATCGAGCAGCTCGCCGATCTCGTCGAAAATCGCCCGCCCAAGGACCTCGAGGCGCGCATCGAGCAGGATGACTCGGTGGCGGTCGAGTTCGACTTCAACCGCACGGACTATCGCGTGCTGATCGCCCTGCGCGAGGACTATCTCGCGCACCTCGAAAGCCTGCGCACCAGCATGCCTTCGATCACGCAGAACCGCATGCGTCTTGCGCGCATGACGGGCGAACAGGCGCTCGCTGCCGTGCTGCGCCCAGGCGGCCGGCTGGTCTCGCAGGAGGTCGCCGAAGCCATCGTCCGCTTCGTCGCCGGCGGCGCCGAACTGCGCAACGCCGAAGTGGAACCCTCGCTGCTGTCGCTCATCTGCCGCGAACTCAACAATGCGCGCATCGCCCAGGGACGCAAGGAAATCTCGGCAGACCTGCTCGCCGGCTCGCACGACGCCATCCTCGGCGATTTCTACGAGCGCGCCCTCGCCGACCAGCCGCTGACCGTGCGCAATGCCATCGAGGACAACCTGCTGACCGACTCCGGCTATCGCGAGAACCTGGCGGAAGAGCGTGTTCTCAAGATACTGACCGACGCAAATGCGCAACCCGACGCCGCCGGAACCCTCGCGACGCTCGTCAACCGTCGCCTGCTGCGCGTCGAGGACCGCCTCGACCTGCGGCGCGTCGAACTCACGCACGACGTGCTTTGCGGCGTGGTCGCACAAAGCCGCCGCAGTCGTCGCGAGCGCGAAGCCAAAGAATTGGCCGAGCGCCAGCTCGCCGAACAGGAGGCACAAGCCGCGGCCACGCGCGCTGCGCTGGTGCGCGCACGGCGCATCGCCGCAGGCTGCGCGCTGCTCGCACTCGTCGCCGTGGGCAGCGCCGCTTTCGGCATCTTCAGTGCACGACGGGCGTCACTCGCCGAAGCCGAAGCCCTGAAGGTACGCGGAATATCCGAAGCCTCGCGGGCGGAGGCGGAAAGGCTCGTGGTCTTTCTGCTCGAAGATTTTTACGATGAGGTCCAACCCATCGGCCGGATCGACGCCGTAGCCACCCTCGCCCGGCGCACCGTCAGCTACTACACGCAACTGCCGCCCGAAGCCCGAACCCCCATATCGCAGCGAAACGCGGCGCTCGCACAGGCTCGACTCGCCTCGGTGCTGTCGGCGCTCGGACGGGATGGCGACGCCCTCAAGGTCATCGCCGATGCAGAAAAGTCGATCGCCATACTCAAGTCGATCGGCGACAAATCGGACGATACCCTGATCGCCATCGCGCGCCTCGGGTTGACCCGCAGTGCCATCGAAAACAGTCGCGGTGATTTTGTCCGTGCGCAGGAAGCGGGGTTGTCAGCCCTCGGGTCGATCAAGCCGCTGTTGGATCGTCCAACCCCGCCGACCACGGCGGTCGTTACGGCGACCCGGTTGTATCGAAGCGTCGGGTTTTCGTTGGCCCGAAACGGTGACGGCGTTAACGCAATACAGAACTTTTCCAAAGGCTATCGACTGCTGCTCGATCTCGGCGCCAAAGATCCCGCAAACGCGGCCGACGCGGCCGAGTTCGTCAGGATCGGTTGGTTGTACGGCGAGGCGCTGATCAACGCAGGAAGGTCCGCGGATGCACTGACGGTTCTGCAGGAGTCCATC
>JBIKVA010000273.1:0-3532 GCA_044357085.1 Steroidobacteraceae bacterium
CGCAGTCATGGCGGTCAACCTTGACGGCGCCTTCTTCTGCACCCGCGAGGCGCTGCGCATCATGGCCGCGCACGACATCAAGGGCTCCATCGTCAACATCACCTCGACGGCCGTGCAATCCGGCGAGGGTCCGGTGCACTACGTCACCAGCAAGGCCGCCCTCGTCGGCATGACGCGCGCACTCGCCCGCGAGGTCGCCTCGCGCGGCATCCGCATCAACGCCGTGGCGCCGGGCCCGACCGACACGCCGCTCATGCGTTCCATTCCCGACGAGTGGATCGCGAGCCTGGAGAAGGCCATTCCGCTCGGCCGTCTCGCCAAGCCCGCCGAGGTGGCAGCTGCCGTGCGCTTCCTTGCAAGCGACGAGGCGTCCTACGTCACCGGCGCGGTCCTAGTCGCCAACGGCGGCTCGTATTTCTTCTGATTTCTTCGACGACAGGAGGTTGAAGATGAAGACGATGCAGAACGCCCCCCGCCCGATGGTCGCGCTCGCCGTGGCCCTCGCCCTCGCACCGCTCGCCCACGCTCAGCAGGACGCCGCCCTAGAGGAGGTGGTAGTCACCGCGCAGAAGCGCGAGCAACGCCTGATCGACGTGCCGATCGCCATCACGGCGCTCGCCGGTGACGCCCTGGAGCGCCGCGGCATCACCGACGTGCAGGGACTCGAGGGCTTCACGCCCAATCTGCAGATCAGTCCGACGCCGGGGAACAGCACCGCGGCACAGATCGCGATCCGCGGCAGCGTGACGGCGAATCCGGCCCTCACCATGGAGCCGGCAGTCGGCATCTACGTCGACGGCGTCTACGTCGGCAAGACGCAGGGTGCGCTGTTCGATCTCATCGAGATCGACCGCATCGAAGTGCTGCGCGGACCGCAGGGCACCCTGTGGGGGCGCAACACTCTGTCGGGTGCGTTCAACATCATCACCCGCAAGCCGAGCGGCGAGGCCGGCGGCAGCGCCACGGTCAGCGTGGGCAACTACTCGGCTCTCGGTGGCAAGGTGTCGATCGATCTGCCGAAGATCGGCGAAGCCAAAGTGAACCTCGCAGTCGCGGCGCAGCGTCGCGACGGCTGGGTCGACAACCGCGCCGGCAATTTTGCGACACCGCCCGGGCGCGCCGCCTCGACCAGCGAACTCAACAACCTCGACAGCAAGAGCGCGCGCCTCGCCATCGACGTGCCGGTCAACGATGCGTTCTCGATCGCGTACCGCGGCGACTACAACGACATCGATCAGAACGCCTCGCACTCGCAGCTCTATCGGGCGCTGCTGCCGTTCCTCGCGCCTTACGTATCGAAGACGCGGCAGACGCGTGCGACCGTCGACGGACCGTCCTTCGAGCGCTCGAGGACCCACGGGCACTCGCTGACTCTCGAATGGCAGGCCAATGAATCGAACACGCTGCGCTCGATCACCGCGCAGCGCAAGCTCACCTGGGAGGACGGGCTCGATCTTGACGGCTCGCCGCTGAACATCGCCCACACGCAGCGCCTGTCAGACTATGACTCGCTCTCGCAGGAGTTCCAGTGGGTCGGCAGCAGCGGCAAGCTGTCCTACGTCGCCGGTCTCTACTACTTCGAGGACGACGGCTACACCGACAATCCGCAGGCGTTCTTCATCGAGTTCGGGCCCGCGGTCGGCGTGCGCTTCAAGTCGCAGTACGGCTTCAAGACCAAGGCCACCGCAGCATTCGGCCAGATCGACTACGCGATCAACGACCAGTTCTCGGTCACGGCGGGTCTGCGCTACACCGACGAGGACAAGTCGATCGCCCGCTGCGCGGGACTCGTCGGCATCTTCGACTACGTGCCCTGCATCACCCGGGCGCAGACGAACTTCAGCGACACCACGCCACTGGCCGTGCTCACCTGGAAGCCGAGTGACACGTTCTCCGCGTATCTGAAGTATTCCGAGGGCTTCAAGAGCGGCGGCTTCAACGGCGAGGCGGGCGACCCGTCGAACCCGATCCCCGTGAACATCGCGCAGGTGCAGACGCCGTATCTGCCGGAGTCCCTGAAGGCGACGGAGATCGGTGCCAAGTGGCTGTTCGCCGACAATCGCGGCTATGCGAACGTTGCGCTGTTCAACAACGACTCGCAGGACATGCAGCTGTCGATCTTCGAGGCCAAGGGCGCCGCCAACTCATCGATCAAGAACGCCGGCGAAGCCAACGTGAAGGGTCTCGAGGTGGAACTCGGCTGGCAGTTCCCGCAGGGCACACGCCTGCAGTTCGCGCTGGGCAAGATGGACGGCGAGTTCGACCGCTACGTCGACCGCGGTGTCGAGGTCGCCTTCAACCGCGCGCTCACGCACCTGCCCGAGACCACCCTGTCGGCGACGCTCGATGCCGCCCTCGGCACGGTCTTCGGCGCCGAGGCCAGACTGCTGCTGGACGCAAGCTACATCGACGATTACACCTTGTATGCCTACCCCATCGCGCTGCTGCCGACGACCGACCCTGCCTCGGTGAACTCCGCGCTCGCCAATGACACCCGCGTGCCCAGCCACGCGCTGCTCAACGCGCGCCTGTCCTTCGACGGCGTGGAGTTCGGCGGCACGAAGCTGGACGTCGCGCTGTGGTCGCGGAACCTCACCGACAAGAAGTACATCCAGAACATGATCGACTTCGGACCCGGCTTCGGCAGCCTGACGCAGGTGTACTTCGGCACGCCGCGAACCTACGGCATCGAGTTGACGAGCCGCTGGTAGTGCCGGTGGTACTGGCGGAGCGGTTCCGGCTGGACGGCAAGGTTGCGCTCGTCACCGGCGCCGGTCGCGGCATAGGCAGGGCGATCGCCCTCGCCTGCGCGGCGGCCGGCGCGGACGTCGCCCTCGTCGCGAGGACCCGCAGCGACCTCGACTCGCTGGCGTCGGAAGTTGCCGCCGGCGGCCGCCGCGCCGCCGTACTCCCTTGTGATGTGTCACGTACCGAAGAACTCGAAACGGTGGTTGCACGCTGCGTAGCAGAACTTGGCCGTCTCGACGTGCTCGTCAACAACGCCGGCGGCACCGGTCCCAACGACCCGCTGCGCACTTCGCCGGCGAAATTCCTGCAGGCGCTGGAGTGGAACGTGATGCCGGCCTACACGCTGACGCGGGCGGCGATACCGGCGATGCGCGACGGCGGCAGCGTCATCAACATCACCTCGGCGGCGGCACGCTACGCGCAACGCAGTTTCTCGAGCTATGGCACGGCGAAGGCAGCCCTGACGCAACTGACGCGACTGCTCGCGCAGGACTTCGCTCCCGCCATCCGCGTCAACGCGATTGCCCCGGGGCCCGTGGTCACCGAGGCGCTGGCAAAGTTCCTCACCCCGGAGGTCAGAGCCGCCATGGAAACCCGCACGCCCCTCGGGCGACTCGGCACCGTCGAGGACGTCGCCTGCGCAGCGGTCTTTCTCGCCTCGCCCGCCTCGTCCTGGATGACCGGCAAGACGCTTGAACTCGACGGCGGCGCCGAAGCCACGGTCTGGCCGCTATGAGTACCCTCGGCGCTGCGGCAGCGGCAGACCCCCTGCTCTCGCCCACGA
>JBIKVA010000085.1:0-9736 GCA_044357085.1 Steroidobacteraceae bacterium
GGCACTCACCTTTGGCCGTCTGCTCGGCGAATCACTGCTCGATTGGTGAGGCGCTTGTCGGCCGTGTACCGCGCCGCCACCGCCGAGCCGGTCGAGGGCAACGCGGCAATCAGCCGAGACCGTATATTCTTTGTCGCTCGGGCGTGAACACGCCGAGCATTGTGCCCTCGCGGGACAGGGCTCGGGCACGCTTGCCGAGGCCCTCGGGACCGAAGGCAGCAATGATCATCTCTTCCCACATGAGCTGCGCCTCTTCGTCGGTCCGGATGGCGATGCGCCCCCAGACGATCACGTGGGCCATGGTCCCCGCACGCGATATCGCGACGCAGGCCCGCGGATCACGCTCGAGGTTCCGCACTTTCTGTTTGCCGGTGAGACTGAAGAGCAAGCACGGTTCGCGGATACCCATCATCATCGGTGTCACGTGCGGCTCGCCATCGCGACCGTTGGTCGCGAGGTGTACCCAGCCATCAGGACTGTGGATGGCACGGATTGCGTCGAACAACGTGGGACTCAAGCCAACACCTCCGGCGGCGGAGCGGGTCAGGGTTTCCTGGGCGGCGCAATCCGCACGGGCATCCCCTTGGCCAGCGCCACCTCCAGCAGCACGGGCAACAGCCGCTTGCGCGCGTCGTCGAAGGACACCGCAGACAGCGCAAAACGTACCGCAAGCGCCGCCACGGGTTCGCCGTCGACCATGATCGGGACCGCAAGGCTGCCTTGCTCGGTCAGACGCAAGGGTCGCGTGCAACGCGCATAGCCGCGCTCGCGGGTCGTTGCCATATCACGATCGAAAGCCGCCCGATCAGCCCAGGTCACGATCGTCTCCTCGGGCCGCTCCTGCCAGAGATGCTCGAGCAAGGCCTCGCGCACACGCTGGCTGGAGAAAGCGACGAGTGCGCGTCCCGATGCGGTGGTCAGCAACGGTACCCGCATCCCACGCTCGAAGTACTCGACGGCGAAACCACTTTCGCGATCGGTCGAGTCCTCGATGTAAACATCGGGAAACTGGAGGCGCATCAGGCTCATCGGCCACTGCACCCGCGCAGCCGCTGCATGCATCGCGGCACGTACCGGCTCGATCCGCTCGACGGACGCATCGAAACCGTGGCTGAGGGTGACAGCCTTGGCGGTCAGGGCATGCCGGCGATTCGAAAGCCGCTCGACATACCCGGAGATCTCGAGGGTGGCGAGACAGCGGTTTACGGTTGTCCTCGCGAGCCGCAAACGCTGGCTCAAGGCCGCAGTGGTCATCGGTCCGTGACGATTGAGCGCCTCGATCAGTTCGAGGCCGCGCAACAGTACCCTGACCGGGGTCGGATGCCCGGCTGTCTCCCGCCCGTCCCCGACAGTGCCGTCGAGATCATCCTCGCCGGCCATGTCGGGTTCGATAGGTTCGTCCATCAACCGGCAGCGCTCTCTTCCTCGCCCACCGTGGGCTCGTCGGACTCGCCGCCAGCGACGGCACCCACGTCCATGAAGCTGCGGGAACTGCCGTCTTCCAGCTTGCGCCGGCGATGCGAATGCGCAGCAAAGCCGGTGCCGGCCGGAATGAGCCGGCCGACGATGACGTTTTCCTTGAGGCCGCGCAGGTCGTCCTTGAGGCCGCGAACCGCAGCCTCGGTGAGTACGCGCGTGGTCTCCTGGAACGACGCCGCCGAGATGAACGACTCGGTCGCGAGCGAGGCCTTGGTGATACCGAGCAGCACCGGCGCGAGCGTGGCCGCCTGCTTGCCTTCGTGACCCATGCGGTCGTTGATATCGAGTGCACGGGAGCGATCGAGTTGCTCGCCCTTGAGCAGCGGTGTCTCACCCGAACCCGTGACCTCCGCCTTGCGCAGCATCTGGCGAATGATCACCTCGATGTGCTTGTCGTTGATCTTTACGCCCTGCAGACGGTAGACGTCCTGGATTTCGCGGACCAGGTAGTTCGCGAGAGCCTCGACGCCTTGCAGACGCAGGATGTCGTGCGGGTTCGGTTCGCCGTCGGCGATGACTTCGCCGCGTGCCACCTGCTCGCCTTCGAAGACGTTGAGCTGACGCCACTTCGGGATCAGTTCCTCGTACTTCTCGCCCTTTTCTTCGGTGATGATCAGGCGGCGCTTGCCCTTGGTCTCCTTGCCGAAGCTGACCGTGCCGCTCTTCTCGGCGAGGATCGCCTGATCCTTCGGCTTGCGGGCTTCGAAGAGGTCCGCCACCCGCGGCAAGCCGCCGGTGATGTCGCGGGTCTTTGAGGATTCCTGCGGGATGCGCGCGATGATGTCGCCAACAGATACTTTGGCGCCGTCCTCGAGACTGATGAGCGCACCCGCCGGCAGCGTGTAGACCGCCGGAATCTCGGTGTTTGCGAACGGCACTTCCTTGCCCTTGGCGTTGACGAGCTTGATCGTCGGACGCAGTTCCTTGCCACCGCGCTGCTTGCTGGCGTCCATGACGACGACCGACGACAGCCCGGTGACTTCGTCGACCTGACGGGTCACCGTCAAACCGTCCACGAAGTCCTGGAATCGCAGGAAACCCGCCACTTCGGTGACTACCGGGTGGGTGTGAGGATCCCAGGTGGCCACCGTCTGGCCGGCGGCAACGAGCGTGCCTTCGGTGACGCCGATCTGCGCACCATAGGGAATCTTGTAGCGCTCGCGCTCGCGACCGAATTCGTCGACGACGCCGATCTCGCCGGAACGCGACACTGCGACGAGATAGCCCTTCTCGTGGGCTACCGTCTTCACGTTGTGGAAGCGCAGCGTGCCCTTGTTGCGCACCTCGACGCTCGAGGCCGCCGCCGCACGCGATGCGGCACCACCGATGTGGAAGGTACGCATGGTGAGCTGTGTGCCCGGCTCGCCGATCGACTGGGCGGCCATGACGCCGACAGCCTCGCCGATGTTGATGATGCGGCCACGCGCGAGATCGCGCCCGTAGCACATGGCGCAGACGCCATAGCGTGTTTCGCAGGTGATCGGCGAACGAACCTTGACCTGGTCGACGCCATGCTGCTCGAGCAGACGAACCAGATGTTCATCGATGAGTGTGTCGGCCTCGACCAGCACCGCACCCTTGCCGCCCGGACGCAGCACGTCCTCGACGATCACCCGGCCGAGCACGCGCTCGCCGAGTCCTTCGACGACGTCGCCACCTTCGACCAGCGGCGTGACCGTGAGACCGTTCTCCGTACCGCAGTCGGTCTCCGTGACCACGAGATCCTGTGCGACGTCGACGAGACGGCGGGTCAGGTATCCGGAGTTCGCGGTCTTCAGCGCCGTGTCCGCGAGACCCTTGCGGGCGCCGTGAGTGGAGATGAAGTACTGCAACACGTTCAGGCCTTCACGGAAGTTCGCCGTGATCGGCGTCTCGATGATCGAGCCGTCGGGCTTGGCCATCAGGCCGCGCATGCCGGCGAGCTGGCGGATCTGGGCCGCGCTGCCGCGCGCGCCGGAGTCGGCCATCATGAAGATCGAGTTGAACGACTTTTGACGGTGCTTCTGGCCACGGCTGTCGGTCGCTTCCTCGCTGCCGAGCTTCTCCATCATGGCCTTCGCGACCTGATCGTTGGCGCGCGACCAGATGTCGACGACCTTGTTGTAGCGCTCGCCGTTGGTGACGAGACCCGAGGCGTACTGGTCCTGGATCTCTTTCACTTCGCGGTCTGCTGCCGAGACGATCTTGACCTTCTGTTCGGGGATGACGATGTCGTCGATGCCGAACGAGACGGAGGCGCGGGTCGCGTAATGGAAGCCGGTGTACATCAGCCGGTCGGCGAAGATCACGGTGTCCTTCAGGCCGAGCTGGCGATAGCAGGCGTTGATGGTTCCCGAGATAGCCTTCTTCGTCATGTCCTGGTTGACGATGTCGAACGACAGCCCTTCCGGCAGGATCTCCGACAGCAGCGAGCGACCGACCGTGGTCTTGACGAGCCGTCGGCGCGGTTTCTTCTCGCCGTTCTCGATGACGGTTTCGTTGATACGCACGCTGATGCGTGCCTGCAGGTGGACCTGACGCGTCTCGTAGGCGCGATGGACCTCGCCGACGTCGGCGAACATCATGCCCTCGCCGGCCGCACCGATGCGCTCGCGGGTCATGAAGTAGAGACCCAGCACGACGTCCTGCGACGGGACGATGATCGGATCACCGTTGGCGGGCGAGAGGATGTTGTTCGAAGACATCATCAGCGCGCGTGCTTCGAGCTGCGCTTCGAGCGACAGCGGCACGTGCACGGCCATCTGGTCGCCGTCGAAGTCCGCGTTGAAGGCCGTGCACACCAGCGGGTGCAGCTGGATGGCCTTGCCTTCGATCAGCACCGGCTCGAAAGCCTGGATGCCGAGCCGGTGCAGCGTCGGTGCGCGGTTGAGCAGCACGGGATGCTCGCGGATCACCTCGGAGAGGATGTCCCAGACCTCCGGACCCTCGCGCTCCACGAGCCGCTTCGCCGCCTTGATGGTCGAGGCATCGCCCTTCAACTGCAGCTTCTGGAAGATGAACGGCTTGAAGAGCTCCAGCGCCATCTTCTTCGGCAGACCGCACTGGTGCAGTCGCAGCGTCGGACCGACGACGATGACCGAACGGCCGGAGTAGTCGACGCGCTTGCCGAGAAGGTTCTGGCGGAACCTGCCCTGCTTGCCCTTGATCATGTCGGCGAGCGACTTCAGCGGGCGCTTGTTGGTGCCGGTGATGGCACGGCCACGACGGCCGTTGTCGAGCAGCGCATCGACCGCTTCCTGCAGCATGCGCTTCTCGTTGCGCACGATGATGTCGGGCGCGTTGAGTTCGAGGAGCCGGCGCAGGCGGTTGTTGCGGTTGATGACCCTGCGATAGAGATCGTTGAGGTCGGAGGTTGCGAAGCGGCCGCCGTCGAGCGGGACCAGCGGCCGCAGGTCGGGCGGCAGCACCGGAAGGATGGTCATCACCATCCACTCCGGGCGGTTGCCCGATTCGATGAACGACTCGATGAGCTTGAGGCGCTTGGAGAGGCGCTTCAGCTTGGTTTCCGAGCTGGTGTTCGCCATGTCCTCGCGGGCCTTGACGACCTCGGCCTGCAGGTCGAGCGAACGCAGCAGCTCGTGGATCGCCTCGGCGCCCATGCGGGCGTCGAACTCGTCACCATGCTGCTCGATCGCCTCGAGGTACAACTCGTCGGTCAGCAACTGGTTGCGCTGCAGCGGCGTCATGCCCGGGTCGATGACCACGAAGGCTTCGAAATAGAGCACGCGCTCGATTTCACGCAGCGTCATGTCGAGCATCAGGCCGATGCGTGACGGCAGCGACTTGAGGAACCAGATGTGGGCGACCGGCGAGGCCAGCTCGATGTGACCCATGCGGTCGCGCCGGACCTTGGACTGGGTGACCTCGACGCCGCACTTCTCGCAGACGACGCCGCGATGCTTGAGCCGCTTGTACTTGCCGCACAGGCACTCGTAGTCCTTTACCGGACCGAAGATCTTGGCGCAGAACAGGCCGTCACGTTCGGGCTTGAACGTGCGGTAGTTGATGGTCTCCGGCTTCTTGACCTCGCCGAACGACCAGGAACGGATCATCTCGGGCGACGCGAGCCCGATCTTGATCGAGTCGAACTGCTCGACCGGTGCGTTCTGCTTGAAGATTTTGAGAAGGTCTTTCATGGCTGCACCTCAATCCTGTTCCAGTTCGACGTTGATCGCGAGGGAGCGGATCTCCTTCACGAGCACGTTGAACGACTCGGGCATGCCGGCATCCATCTGGTGATTGCCGTCGACGATGTTCTTGTACATCTTCGTGCGGCCGTTCACGTCGTCCGACTTGACCGTCAACATTTCCTGCAGCGTGTAAGCCGCGCCGTAGGCCTCGAGCGCCCAGACTTCCATCTCGCCGAAGCGCTGACCGCCGAACTGCGCCTTGCCGCCGAGCGGCTGCTGCGTGACCAGCGAGTACGGCCCCGTGGAGCGGGCGTGCATCTTGTCGTCGACCAGGTGGTTGAGCTTGAGCATGTACATGTAGCCCACCGTCACCGGCCGCTCGAAGCGCTCGCCCGTGCGGCCGTCGAACAGCATGGTCTGTCCGGACAGCGGCAGGTCGGCGAGTTCGAGCAGTCGCTTGATCTCGGCTTCGGCAGCGCCGTCGAACACGGGAGTTGCGATCGGCACGCCGCGCGACAGGTTCTTCGCCAGCGCCACGACCTCCTGGTCGTTGAGAGAATCGATCTTCTCTCCCTGCCCGCCGGTGTCGTTGTAGACGCGGCTGACGAACTTGCGCACCTCGCCCACCGCCTGCTGCTGTTCGAGCATGCGACCGATCTTCAGGCCGAGGCCCTTGGCAGCCCAGCCGAGGTGCGTCTCGAGCACCTGCCCGACGTTCATGCGCGACGGCACGCCGAGGGGGTTGAGCACGACGTCGACGGGAGTGCCGTCTTCGAGGTAGGGCATGTCCTCGACCGGAACGATGGTGGAGATCACGCCCTTGTTGCCGTGGCGGCCGGCCATCTTGTCGCCCGGCTGAACGCGGCGCTTGACCGCCAGATACACCTTCACCATCTTGAGCACGCCGGGCGACAGGTCGTCTCCCTGGGTGATCTTCGATCGCTTGTTCTCGAGCTTGGCTTCGAACATCTTGCGCTGCTCGCGCATGCGCTCGGCGGTCGCTTCGAGCTGGGTGTTCGCATCTTCGTCGTCGAGACGGATCTGGAACCAGTCGTCACGCTTGACCTCGTCGAGGTACTCAGCCGTGATCTTGGTGCCGGACTTGAGCCGGTTCGGACCGCCGGCGGCCACCTTGCCGACCAGCATGCCGCGCACGCGCTGGAACATGTCGTCTTCCAGGATGCGCTGCTGGTCGCCGAAGTCCTTGCGGACGCGCTCGATCTCGGCCTTCTCGATGGCAAGGGCGCGGGAGTCCTTGTCGACGCCATCGCGCGTGAACACGCGCACGTCGATCACCGTGCCGTCCATGCCGGGCGGCACGCGCAGCGAAGTGTCCTTCACGTCGCTCGCCTTCTCGCCGAAGATGGCCCGCAGCAGTTTTTCTTCCGGAGTCAGCTGGGTCTCGCCCTTCGGCGTGACCTTGCCGACCAGGATGTCGCCGGCGCGCACCTCGGCACCGATGAAGGCGATACCGGCCTCGTCGAGCTTGTTGAGCGCCTGGTCACCGACATTCGGGATGTCCGCGGTGATTTCCTCGGACCCGAGCTTGGTGTCGCGGGCGACGCAGGTCAGCTCCTCGATGTGGATCGTCGTGAAGCGGTCTTCCTGCACCACGCGCTCGGAGATGAGGATGGAGTCCTCGAAGTTGTAGCCGTTCCAGGGCATGAACGCGACCAGCATGTTCTGGCCGAGGGCGAGCTCGCCGAGATCGGTGGACGGGCCGTCGGCCAGCACGTCGCCGCGCGCGATCGAGTCGCCTGCGGACACCAGCGGGCGCTGGTTGATGCAGGTGTTCTGGTTGGAACGCGTGTACTTGGTCAGGTTGTAGATGTCGACGCCCGGCTCGGCGGCCGTGGTCTCGGCGTCGTTGACGCGCACCACGATGCGCGAGGCATCGACGGAGTCGACGGTGCCGCCACGCTTGGCCACAACCGTCACGCCGGAGTCGATCGCCACCGGACGCTCCATGCCGGTGCCGACCAGCGGCGCCTCGGTACGCAGGGTGGGCACCGCCTGACGCTGCATGTTCGAGCCCATGAGGGCGCGGTTGGCGTCGTCGTGCTCGAGGAACGGGATCAGCGAGGCGGCAACCGAAACGATCTGCTTCGGCGACACGTCCATGTAGTTGATCCGGTCACGCGGCATCAGCGTGAACTCGTTCTGGAAGCGGCAGGAGACGAGGTCGTCGGTGAGTTCGCCCTTGCCGTCGGTGGCCGCATTCGCCTGCGCGATCGCGAACTCGCCTTCTTCGATCGCCGAAAGGTAGTCGATCCTGTCGGTGACCCGGCCGCTCTCGACGCGACGGTAAGGCGTCTCGAGGAAACCGTACTGGTTGGTGCGCGCGTAGACCGACAGCGAGTTGATGAGACCGATGTTCGGACCTTCCGGGGTCTCGATCGGGCAGACGCGGCCGTAGTGCGTCGGATGCACGTCGCGAACCTCGAAGCCGGCGCGCTCGCGGGTCAGGCCACCCGGGCCGAGCGCCGACACGCGGCGCTTGTGCGTGACTTCGGACAGGGGGTTGTTCTGGTCCATGAACTGGCTGAGCTGCGACGAGCCGAAGAATTCTTTGACCGCCGCCGCCACGGGCTTGGCGTTGATCATCTCCTGCGGCATCAGCGGCTCGGTCTCGGCGATGTTGAGCCGCTCCTTGACCGCGCGCTCTACGCGGACGAGTCCGACACGGAACGCGTTCTCGGCCATCTCGCCGACGGAACGGACGCGGCGATTGCCGAGGTGGTCGATGTCGTCCACCGTGCCGTCGCCGTTGCGGATGGCGATCAGCACCTTCAGCACGTCGAGGATGTCGTCCTTCGAGAGCACGCTGGAGCCGAGGATCTCCTTGCGGCCAACACGCCGGTTGAACTTCATGCGACCGACGGCCGAGAGGTCGTAACGCTCGGCGTTGAAGAACAGGTTCGCGAACAGGTTCTCGGCGGCATCGCGCGTCGGCGGCTCGCCGGGGCGCATCATGCGGTAGATCTCGACCAGCGCCTCGAGGCGGTTCTTGGTCGGATCGATGCGCAGGGTGTCAGAGACGTACGGGCCGCGGTCGAGGTCGTTGACGAACAACGTGCTGACCTCGGTGATGCCCGATTCGATCATCTTCTCGGCGGAAGCCGCGGTGATGACCTCGTTGGCCTTGGCGATGATCTCGCCGGTGTCGGTGTTGACGACGTCGTGAGCGAGGATCTTGCCGTAGATGTAGTCACGGGGCACGGCGAGCTTGCTGACGCCGGCTTCCTCGAGCTGGCGCACGTGGCGCGCCGTGATGCGCCGGCCTTCCTCGACGACCACATTGTCACCGATGCGGATCTCGAAGGCCGCTGTCTCGCCGCGCAGGCGCGCGGGCACGAGTTCGAGGGCGGTTTCGTCCTTGGAGATGAAGAAGCGGTTCTTCTCGAAGAAGGTATCGAGGATCTCGCTCTCGTTCATGCCGAGGGCACGCAGGATGATCGACACCGGCAGTTTGCGGCGGCGGTCGATGCGCGCGAACACGCAGTCCTTGGCATCGAACTCGAAGTCGAGCCACGAACCGCGGTAGGGAATGATGCGGGCGCTGAAGAGCAACTTGCCCGAGGAATGCGACTTGCCGCGGTCGTGATCGAAGAACACGCCGGGGCTGCGGTGCAACTGCGAGACGATGACACGCTCGGTGCCATTGACGACGAACGTGCCGTTGTCGGTCATCAGCGGCAGCTCGCCGAGGTAGACCTCCTGCTCGCGCACGTCTTTGACGGGTTTCTTTGGGCCGGCCGCCTCCTTGTCGTACACGACAAGACGCACCTTCACACGCAGCGGCGCCGCATAGGTGAGGCCGCGGAGCTGGCATTCCTTGACGTCGAATACAGGCTCACCGAGCCGGTAGCTGACGTACTCCAGCACTGCGTTGCCCGAATAGCTCGAGATCGGGAAAACCGACTTGAAGGCCGCACTCAACCCGACGTCCTCGCGCGCGTCCTCGCCCTTTTCGAGCTGCAGGAACTGGCGATAGGAATCGAGCTGGATGGCCAGCAGATACGGCGTCTCGAGGACGCTGCCCTGCTTGCCAAAATTCTTGCGGATGCGCTTCTTCTCGGTAAAGGAATAAGCCATCGGACACCTCTTTCTTCAAAACTGTGCGGGGA